>JBCCOO010000017.1:0-82502 GCA_039025345.1 Cyanobacteria bacterium P01_D01_bin.105
GCAAATAGCCCCAGCAGTCCCGCTAGCCGCTTCGCCTCCTCGCTCAGCGGTTCCCAGCTCACCTCAAACGCTGCCGCCACCCCTAGCTCAGCCGTCATCTCTGGATGCGCTGCCTGCAATGCCCTCGCTGCTAGCCGCTTACCCTCCAGCCGTTCTAGCATCTGCGCCAGCGTCCACTCGGGCCGCTGCTCCGCCAGATACCAACCCACCAGCTCAATCCCCAATGGCAGCCGCCCCACCCACTCACACAGCGCTGTTGCCTCCTCGGGTTCTGCCTCAGTTCGCGCCTTGCCTATCAGGCTCGACAGCAGTTCCAACGCCGCTGCTGGTATCAGCACCTCTAGTGCCAGCCGTTGGGGTGCGGGCAAAATCGCCTGCCGCGTCGTCAGCAGCACCCGAAACCGTCCGTTCCCGGCAGCGCGGCTCGGCAGCATCCGCTTCAGCGCCCCGTAGTCTTGCACATCATCTACTATCAGCAGCACATCGCCGTCTCTGGGCCAGCGTTGCACGCACCAAGCCACCGGATTCTCAGTTTGCTCCGGCACCGTCAAGTCCAGATAGTCCTGCGCAAAGCTCACCATCTGCGGCGCGATGGGTTCCACGCCCCGCAGCCAGCACACCCCACCCGCAAAGGCATTGCCCCGCAGCAGCGCATACTGCAAGGCCAGCTCCGTCTTGCCCACGCCGCCCATGCCCACCGCAGCCGCAATGTTTACCCGCTCGTTTTCTCTCAGCAGCGCATCCACCGCCGCCAGGTCATCCTCACGTCCGACAAATTCAACAACATTGCTAACGGGCAAATTGTTTGGGGTGCTTAACTTTGGCGGTGCCCCTCCCGGCGGCTGTAGTCAAAAAGTCTGATTAAACGTCGGGTTATAAACATTGCCCGTAAAGACATTCCCAACGCTATCCGCGAGCTTCGTCAGGTTCGGGAACTGACTCGCATCAGCCGTTGCCGCTGCTGCCACCGTCTCATCCATCGCCGCCTGCACATCCGGCTGCTGTGCTGCCCGCTTCACCTCTTCCAAAATCTCTACGTCTATGACGTTCGGATCGCTCACACCCGCCAAACGCTTCGCCGTATCTGGGGAATGCCGCTGCAACTGCGCCCACCACCCCTGCGCCTTCGTCATCAAATCCTCGCCAAGCTTGCCGGTTGCTCCTGCTGTGACGCCACTCGCCACCGCAATCAGCGCACCCATCGCTAAGGTCAACGGTTCCATGAAACTCACTCACAAAGACATTTCAATATGTCCCTACAGTAAGGCAAGGGTTGAATCCTGAAAGTGGAAGTAGTGTTAATTTTGCAGGCAGCATTATGCTGTAAAGCCCTCATCCTAAATCCTTCTCCCCCAATATCTTTTGGGGTGAGAAGGACTTTGACTTACTCCCCTTCTCCCTCAGGGAGTAAGGGGTTGGGGGATGAGGGCCGGGAGTAAGGGGTTGGGGGATGAGGACCTCAAGGAATTCTGCCGTTGAAGTTACTGTTATCTCTGCATTTGGTGGCTGCGTGGCCCTCATCCTAAATCCTTCTCCCTGGGGGAGAAGGACTTTGATCCGGCTCCCCTTCTCCCTTTGGGAGCAAGGGGCTGGGGGATGAGGGCCGGGAGCAAGGGGCTGGGGGATGAGGGCAGCCGGGTATCTTAGCCCTATGGAATCAGATCTTTCTCGCATCGCAGGTCGATATCGCAAAATTCCAGAGACGTTGTTGCTACGGGCCAGAGAACTCAGACAAAGTCAAACCCCTACAGAAGAGATTCTTTGGATATTTCTAAGAGGACGGCGACTGCGGAACGCGAAGTTTCGGCGACAGCACAACATAGGAAGGTTCATCGTTGACTTCTATTGCCACGAGGCACGGCTAGCCATAGAGCTAGACGGTGAAATCCATCGGCAGAGGCGAGAGCATGACGCCGAACGTGACGCTTGGATGAGCGCAAGCGGCTTGAAAGTTCTACGTTTTGATAACGAAGCTGTTCAAAACAGATTAGACCACGTGCTGCGTGAGATTTGTGAGCATCTGGAAGCTTCGTCTTAGGATCGAGAACTGAATAATCGGCGTGATTTCAAACCTTGCCGAAGGCCCTCATCCTAAATCCTTCTCCCCCAATATCTTTTGGGGCGAGAAGGACTTTGACTTACTCCCCTTCTCCCTTTGGGAGCAAGGGGCTGGGGGATGAGGGTAGGGAGCAAGGGGCTGGGGGATGAGGGCCTCACCGCGACTCTGTCAGCAACACCCACACCAAACAAACAAAGCCAACATTGATCCAAATATCGGCAAAGTTAAATATCGGAAAGCCCGTTACCGGAAACACCTGAATAAAATCCACCACCGCGCCCGCCAAAGCCCGATCAATGCCATTGCCCAGCGCGCCGCTCAAAATGAACCCGTAGCCCACTTCTTCCCATCGGTTCGCAAACCGCGTCGTCAATCCCATCACGATCAGCGCCGCACTCACCGCCAAAGACAATATCCAAAGCCACTCACCGTGATCTTTAAACAGGCCAAAGGCCGCCCCCGTATTTTCGGTGTAGTTCAGATTTAAAACGCCGGGAATCAGGGGAATGGGCAGATCTGGCCCCATCGGCATCAGCCACGCCACCGCGATTCGTTTAGAAATGTAGTCGAGGATGAGTCCGATGACTGACACCACCCAAAATGCTACATTCTTGCGAATTTTCATACTTCTACCTAACAGCTATGACCCTAATTTGGCGGTTCTATTGCTTTCGTCGAGTTAGTTAGGACATTAGTAATTGCTGAAACCGTCTAGTTACAGCGGCTAACTCGACCCGCAATCGACGTATTCATCCGTCGATTGCTATCTCTTTAGATGGCCATCTCGTAAAAACAGTACGCGGAAAACAGCCCTAATAAAACAGTGCTCGCCGCATGCCATACGCAATCAATGCGATCGCACAGGCCACCATTACCTGCCCCGGCACTTCAGCCAGTGAGTATTTTATTATGGCGGTAAACAGCGGCGGATCGCTCAGCGCGCGAAACAAATGCCCCATCACCAAATAAAACACCCCGCACACATGCACAACAATCAAGCCGCACAGCGCAGAAAACGCTAGTCGCTCTAGGGTCGCCTTGCCCCTAAAGGCCAAATAGCCGCACAGCCAGCCAGCCGGAACAAACCCTAATAGATAGCCAAAGGCGGGCGATCGCACATATCCCAACCCGGCCCCTTCCGTAAACACCGGCAAGCCAAAGCGCTCGAACAGCACAAGCCCCAGCATCAAGTAGGCAATTTGTGAAAGCGCTGCCGCATTTTTACCCCCCATACAGCCGGTAAACAAAACAGCCCCCACCTGGTAGTTCACCCCTAGCGAATAAAAGGCCTCTCCCGCTTCCTGCGGAATGCCAACGCCGTAGGCTTCTAACCAAGTGCTCAAGATGGTCAGCATCAGACCAATCAGCGCCCACACCAGCTCAGACAGTAGCTCAGACAGCCCAAACACGGTTTTCCTCTCTATTTGTCATTTCCATACGGCATTTCTTTTTTGTTGTTTGCTGATTATGCTGTCTCCCGCTGATTATTTTAGAGGGCGACTGCCCTTACTTAACGGGGCTTACTTCTTTACGGAACGTAACTTTTGCGCATATCTACTCAGTAACGCCATAGGCGGCACTCTACACTATTTGAACTCACTAAACTTGACCTTATCGAGCTCGACGCCTCATGTTTCCTACCCATCGCCCCCGACGACTGCGATCGCACGAAAACCTTCGCCGCATGGTACGCGAAAACATCGTCACCCCCAACGACTTGATCTACCCCCTCTTTGCAGTGCCTGGCGATAGCTTCTCTCAAGAAGTCAAATCCATGCCCGGGGTCTATCAGCTCTCCGTAGACAAAATTGTCTCCGAAGCGCAAGAGGTTTACGATCTCGGTATTCCAGCGGTTATTATTTTCGGCATCCCCACCGAAAAAGACACCGACGCTACCGGCGCATGGCACGATCACGGCATCGTTCAGAAGGCGACTGAAGCCATTAAAAAAGCCGTGCCGGATCTGACCGTTATTGTTGATACCTGCCTGTGTGAATACACCGACCACGGCCACTGTGGCTACCTCCAAGTGGGCGATCTCTCTGGGCGCGTGCTCAACGATCCCACCCTTGAGCTGCTCAAGAAAACAGCTAAATCCCAGGCGAATGCCGGCGCCGATATTATTGCCCCCTCTGGCATGATGGATGGTTTTGTCCAGGCGATTCGCGAAGGGCTAGACGATGGCGGGTTTGAAGATATCCCGATTCTTTCCTACGCGGCCAAATACGCTTCCGCTTACTATGGGCCTTTCCGTGATGCGGCTGAATCGGCACCGCAGTTTGGCGATCGCCGCACTTACCAAATGGATCCGGCCAACGGCACCGAAGCCCTCAAAGAAATTGAGCTAGATATCGCCGAAGGCGCAGATATGCTCATGGTCAAGCCAGCCCTTGCCTACATGGACATCATCTGGCGCGTAAAAGAGGCCACGAACCTTCCGGTCGCAGCCTACAACGTCTCAGGGGAATATTCCATGGTCAAAGCCGCCGCCCTCAATGGCTGGATAGACGAGCGCAAAGTTGTGCTAGAAACTATGACCAGCTTCAAACGCTCCGGCGCCGACCTAATTCTCACTTATCATGCCAAGGATGTGGCGAGATGGCTGAATAGCTAGGCTCAATCAGATTTCACCAAGCTCAGCCCTCAGTCCCCCCAGTCCAAGGCCATGCATTCCACTGATGCATGGCCTTAGCCATAAGTTCCAATATCCAATAAACGTAAGCTCGGGCGTAAGCTCGGGGCAAACACACAGAACAAAAGGTTGAGACACCAGCCTTTCTTCCAGCCCCACTTAAACAACAAACAACAGTCCGAACTAACGTCAAGCTAGAAGCTGAACATAGTCAGGCTAAGCTCAGTCAAGCTGAACAGAATCTTAGCGATTGGACTCTGCCACTGCCTAATATGCGCCAGATCGCCTGGAAAGAATTGTAGTCACCGTCTTCACGATGAGCTTGATATCATGCACCGGACTCCACTGAGTTTGGTAGTGCAAATCCAACTTAACAATTTCCTCAAAGTCTTTAATCGCCGAGCGACCGCTAACCTGCCACTGCCCGGTTAGACCCGGACGCACATCTAGCCGTCTCCAATGGTGCTCACTATAGTGCGCGACCTCATCGCCAGTTGGTGGGCGAGTGCCCACTAGGCTCATATCCCCCTTCAACACATTCCAGAATTGAGGGAATTCATCCAGGCTCGTTTTGCGTAAGAACTGTCCGACGCGAGTGATGCGCGGATCTTCTGCATTCTTGAAGATGAGGCCTTCAGCTTCGTTCTTAACGGTGGCTTTGAGCGCGTCGGCATTGGCAACCATAGAGCGAAATTTCCAGATGCGGAAGGGTTTACCTTGCAGCCCAAAGCGCTCCTGAGAATAGAAAATAGGGCCGGGTGAGTCTAGCTGAATGGCGATCGCAATCGGCACCAGCAACACTGCCAAAATCGCCAACCCGACACAAGCGCCTAAAACATCGATCACTCGCTTTAACGAAGAGCGCGTTGAAATGTGGGGCGAACGGGTAGACGGCGGCTGATAAAGACTGACCTGAGATGACCCAGGCACATCTGACGGGAGTATGGCGCTACGTAACATCGGCTCTCTCAAAATTATGAAACACAAACGTTGACAATCACCTGCACCATGACAGTGAGCAGCTAGCCATCTTCGGGAATGACCTGCTTATAATGATCTGCTTGCAATGACCTGCTTACAGGGGGTGATCGAAGGTACCTGCACCCTCATTCAGAGCAAGCCACCTTCTGCGCAACTCCTTCTAAGAAAGTTTCCTTGATGGAAAGTTCCACCCAGAAATAAAGCGTTGGGATAGAAACAATAGCGGCAAAATGCGCTAGTAAAACGCTTCGGTAGCTATTAACGATGAGTTAAGTACTTCTACTTAAGTAGACTTTCGAAAATTATAGTTAGTGCCCCAATTTTCTACGCGTTTATGCGTATTTTTTTGAAAAACCCTTGTCTAAGCCACACGATATTGACCGCATTTATGAAGCAGCTATGAAGTGGAGATAAAACCGTCATCGTTTCTGAGATGGGGTAGAGTAAAGCAACCCAAAAACAGATAAGCCTAAAACCAGATAAGCCGTCTTAAATGCTGGCATAGACAATTTCAGGGCGACCTACGATAGGGCGCCCCAAACCACAAAACGACCCAAACCAAAACGACCCATATCAAGACATCGATAATGAACGCTGAGGGTGCCGGTTCCACTTCCCCTAAAAATATTTCAGAGACCACTTCAGAGATCTCAGCCACATTGCTGTCGAGCTGGCAAACGCAAATCAGGGCAGACCTGCCTGACCAACCGGCAGATACTCATCGCGCGATCGCTCAGTGGCTGGTTAGTGACCCTGAACGCTTTGAAACGATGAGCAGCGCCGAGGTGAAGCTAGCCGAAAAGGCGATGGATTATCGCTATCGCATTTTGCTCTCTCGCTATTGGGGCCTACCGCCCGAACGGGGCTATCAGCGGCTGCTCACTAAGCTAGGTGGCCTATTTTTAATTCGCAGCAAAATTCGCACTTGGATTGCCTTGAGCCGCGATCGCAAGCGGGCCGTCAAAGACGTGCTGCAAGAAGTGATTCAAGAAATGCTGCAGAGCGATCGCCACATGCAGCAGCAAACCCAGCTGATTCGCGACTGCACCCAGCGCGGGGGCTTACGCAACGTACTCACACTCGCCACCATCGAAGAATACTGTCTGCGACCCATTCGTAACCAGCCTTTGCTGGTCTATCGATTTGTCAACTATCTGAGGCGATCGCAGCGGGGCGGCATGACCCAAGTGCCTAGCGCCGAACTCATCCAGCTTATTTCTGAAGAAATCGGCACCGACGACCCTGACGGCACCCTCAGCCTGCTCGATTTTGAAGCCCTAGAGCGCTACGAACAACAACAAACCTTTGAAGAACAGCAAGCCGCCCGCCAAGGTGTTAAGGCACAGTTTGCTGACTACTTAGCCAAAAAGCTGGGTGATACAGCCGTTCAATGGCTAGAGCTACACCTTCAAGGCTACAGCCAAGAATTGATTTCTCAGCAGCTGGGGTTAAACGTCCGCGAAGCCTATCGTCTCCGCGAAAAAATCAGCTATCACGCTATTCGTATCTTCACCCTCAAGGAGCAACCCGACCTCGTGTTCTCTTGGCTCAAAACCTCGCTGAAGCAAAACAACCTCGGCCTGACCCCCAGCGAATGGGATACCTACTACAGCGCCCTGGCAGGGCCCCAACAGCAACTGTTAAGCGCTTTCAAAGCTGGCAGCACCGTCCAAGAAATCGCCAAAACCATTGGCCGAACTGAAAAACAGATCACCAGTCAGTGGGCTGAGCTCTATCTCAAAGCCCAAGACATTCGCAGCTCGCGCCCATAAATAAATTCACGGCCATTCACGAGGTCAAAAAAGCAGCGGCAATAAAGCGATGCGCTTGAAGCTACGTCTTTGAAGCTCGACGTGCTTCCATCACCCGACCAAAATTCAGCTTAAACTCACTGAGACCCACCAGACTCCCTGGCTCGCTGTCCCAAGACGCCGACAGCACACCGTACGTTAGGCCCAACACCCCCAAACCAAAACAGCCCATCGTCACAAGCAGCACCGCCACGGGCGGCAAATCTACGATCTCTCTACTTTTCAAGTAGTAAGACAAAAAGAACAGGCCAACCCCTAAAAAGACAGGACTCCCCGATAGAATAGCCATCCGCCGGAGCATCCGCTGACTCACGTCTTTTGGAATCGCACCGCTGTCGCTCTGGCGACCACGCTGTTTACCGTTCTGACTGTTAGCACCTTCTCCCTTGTTTTGTGCCTTTTCTTTTTTGCGCCGATTCCCTGCCAAAATTTCATCCGCTCGCGCCTGTGCCCGCGCTGAGACATCAGACACTTTTGCCGTCTTCTTTTCCTGCTTTTGGTTTTCCTTCTTTTGGGTGTTAGCCTTCACTGGCGTTGCCCCCTCTCCAGCCGTCTTCTTTTTCTTACGACCCGGCTCAAACGGTAGCCCAGCTCTGCCCTTCTCCGACTCAGCAGCCATCTCAAATCCTATTTGAAAAACTACAGACAAAAAACAAGAGCAGCCTAATATCCAGACTGCTCCATCCAATCAGATTACTTGCTTTAGCCCAATCCTTTCAACAGCCCAATCCTTTCAGCCCGGATTTTTCAGTCTGGCTCTTTCAGTCCAAAGCGTTCAGTCAGAACTCATTCAGTCAGGACTCAGGCTTGGCAGGTGGCTTTTTCTGCATGGCCAGCCTAGTGCAGTCCTAAGCCCAGTGACCCGCAATCCTAGCAACCCTCAAGTCTAGCGACGGATACCTAGCTTTTGAATCAACGCCTTGTAGCGCTCAGGATCTTGATTGGTCAAATACGCTAGCAAACGCTTCCGCTGACCAATCATCTTCATTAAACCGCGCCTAGAAGAATAGTCCTTCTTATTTTTCTGTAGGTGCTGACTCAGCGTGTTAATGCGATCAGTCAGCATCGCGATTTGCACATCCACCGATCCGGTATCGGTTTCGTGCACCTGATGCTCGGAGATAATCTCCTGCTTGCGTTCCTGTAACAAGGCCATACGTCGTAATTAGATAGAGATATGAATCGACAAAACTTCTATTCAAAGGTTCACCATACTAACACACCCATACTCCACTAGCTGCCGACACGCTGCCGATTTTTTATTCTGTCTGCAAAATTAAACAGCATTTTTTGATAGTCCAAAAGCTGCCGTGGGCATTAATGAAAGGGGCAGAATCAACCTAACAGGTTCTGTTAATGCAGGCCCTACAGCAGAAATCCTACCGCGCTCATGACACAGGTTTCGCATAGCCTTACCACCACTTCATCGCTTGCCTTAGGCAACATCATCCCTCGCGGCTCACAGCAGCATGTATGGAGGGGGGCATTCTGTAAAAGCCTCTTGGCAGGTGTAATGACCCTGGGGGCGGTGGGGTTCGGTGCCATCGGAGCAGCGCAACCAGCCCCCACGCTTGCGTCACCGACAGCGCCCTCATCAGAGTCCGCACTGGAGCAAACGCCCTCCAGCCAAACAACGCCCTACTTTGATAGCACTGGCACCTTCCTGGCTGGCCGCTCCGGCGTGCCTATTACTCATCGCCAAGTCCACTCCATTTGGTTAGACCGTGAAACCATTGTTTCAGCCGGGTCTGAAGCGGGGCTTGCGCAAGTCTTTGATCGATTTAAAGCCGCAGGCATCAACACCGTATTTGTAGAAACTGTCAATGCTGGCTATCCCATCTACGATAGCGATGTGGCTCCGGCCCAAAACCCCTTAATTCGAGGGTGGGATCCGCTGCAGGCGGCAATCAATCTGGGTAAAGCCCACAATATGGAAGTCCATGCCTGGGTGTGGCTATTTGCCGCTGGCAACCAAGCTCACAATCGTTTGGTCGGACAACCCACTGGCTACCCAGGCCCCATCCTCAGCGCCCGCCCAGAGTGGGCCGGGTTTGATAACAAAGGGAATCTCATCATCCCTGGTCAGACCAAACCTTTTCTAGATCCTGCCAACCCTGAAGTGCGGCAATACCTTCTCAGTCTCCTCAGCGAGATTGCCGGTCGCTACGACATTGACGGTATTCAGTTCGACTATGTCCGCTACCCTTTTCAAGACCCCAGTGCCAACCGCCTGTTTGGGTACGGCAACGCCGCCCGCCGGCAGTTTCATCAACTCACCGGGGTAGATCCCATTACCCTTTCACCTAAAAACGGCGGCGATGCGGGCAAAGCTCACCTCTGGAACCAGTGGGTGTCTTTTCGCATCCAACAAATCAGCACGTTTGTGGCTGAAGCGTCCCACCGTCTCCGGCAGCAAAAGCCACACCTTACTATTTCTGCTGCGGTCTTT
Source organism: Cyanobacteria bacterium P01_D01_bin.105 (assembly GCA_039025345.1). Lineage (GTDB taxonomy): Bacteria > Cyanobacteriota > Cyanobacteriia > Phormidesmidales > Phormidesmidaceae > Phormidesmis. The sequence continues at coordinate 9,933 of JBCCOO010000017.1, forward strand.
GCCGACCCTACCCAAAAGCGCCGCCACGGCATCCAGCAAGACTGGGAAGATTGGGCCGATCAGGGCCTGGTTGATTGGATTGTGCTGATGAGCTACGCCAGCAATACTCAACGTCTGGATGAACTCATCCGTCCTTGGCTGGTCGAATCCAGCTACCCGCGCACGCAGGTCATTCCCGGCATTCGCCTCCTCAACCTTTCCCCGGCTGCCGCCGCCGCTCAGCTCCGCCATATCCAGTCTTTGCCAGCCAACGGCTACGCCCTCTTCGCTGCCGACAATTTGAACAGTGAGGTGCAAAATATGTTGGCATGGGTACAGCGTGGAGTAGATATTGTGCAGGAGGAAGAAGAGGCGATCTCCTCTTCGCGCAACCTATCCTCTCAGTCAAAACAGAATTAATCATTTGTTAACTCAAATCTTGCACCAGGCTCATTAAACTGAGCAGGATAGCGCCTTCAGCACCGCATCAAAGCCAAAATGAGCAGCGATGTCAACGTTGCGTTTAATTTTCTTGAGCAGATCAGCCCATAAAACAGCAGGCAACAACTTTTCGAACGCCAGCCGTGAGGTAGCCTATCAATCTGAAACGAGAGGCCAAGCCCATAGGTCAACCTAATAGGCGAAGAGATAAGCAATGAGAGGCAAAATCAGCCAAAGATAGACACCCAACTTCGTACTCTGCCCAAAACAATGGAGGCCAAAGTGATGTTCAGCAGTTTTAAAAAAGCCTCCTGTAGCCTATCGTTCTCGACTTAGCTAGGCTGACATTCGCGCTTGTTGATAGTAGAACTTCTACTGCGGAACATTTACTAGGAGAAGCAACTCAGGAAGCTCAGATTCTATTTGAGCATAGCAGGGACTTTTCGTGCAGCTTCTTTGAGAAGAGAAAACATGTTCTTTGTATGCATTGCTAGCCCGTAACCAGCTTTGATAAGACGCACTTGTTTCAGAAGGTGGATTTTCTAGAGGATGGTGTTCTCGCTGCATTGCTATCAAATCTGGATGCATATCCCATCTGTTAAATGGGCCCCAGAATTCAATGATTAGTCGACTATCTGTTGAGTTAGGAATAAACAACGTTGGATCATAAGAAACGAGTATTTGGCGATTGTTAGCAGCTGCGACCGTATCAAATAAGTTGACTAAATAATTATATTCGATAGATTTTTTCTGGAATTCGTCAGTTGTTGTTCGGCTAGCATAGGTATACATCTCAGTGGTCATGGCTGGCACTAGATAAAACATAGTCGCTGTGAGCTGAAGCGACGTGAAGATACAGCATAGCCCGATCGTTATACGCTTTGTCCTCAGAGATATATCGTCTTTAGAGTATTGTCTTATGAGAATTTCGCAAGCGCTTAGCATCCCAAGTACGAAAAAGACGCTGCTAAGGTGAAGATACATACCCCATACCCTCTCTACAAAGAGAATAATGGGAATGAAGAGACATTCAGATATGGCAAGTAGAAGAAAATCTGGATGTTTATCAATGAGCGGGGACCAGTTTGCACTGGAAGGCAATATCTTAATATCTTCAGTCAAGAGAATAGATAAAATCCTAGCTACTACAACACCGACTGCGATGAGTGTTAGCAAAACTAGAAGGAATGTAGGCACAGACGTCCATGACGAAAATACGTACTGTATCCAAGTCCAGAAATTGACACTGGCATCATCTGAGCCATGAGCAGTGTTCAAAAACGTGGATGCTTTCCAGATTTCAATGCCTCTGGGAATGATTAGCACGGTAAATGGAACAGCAATCCAAAAACCCAGGCAGAAGATGCCGATAGTTCTCAACCATGCTATCGGTAACAATAATTGCTTCTGTTTCAGAAAATGAATTATAAATGGACACGAGATAAAAATTGCTCCAACTACAGCAGAAGGCGGTAGTGTCGGCTGTGGTTGGTCAGACAAGCTCCATTTCAATAAGAAAGCTGAAATGAGGTGATAAGTACCTAGGATAAATAATCCAGCTTGAAAGAATTGTTGAAGCCACTTTGATTGACTTTTGGAAACTGGAAAGTCAATCCACTCTGGTGTGTCTCTTTGCTGGATGAGACCTATCAGTATAAAGAGCGGAAGAACTGTGAGTGCAGAAACTTTAGAACCAAAAGCCAACCCTAAAAATAGCCAGTAATATCCAAACTTTAGAGAGTGACGGTACGCTAGTGATAAAAAGAGTGCTAGACACAGTAGTTGGCATGGCTCTGGTTTTGGCATGGTTGCGTAGTAGGGCGTCATCGGTAAAGCGATTAGTACCCAAAGCCCTATACCTCTCAGTGTCCAGGAACGTAGAAAAGTGAATATTAAAATTACGAATGCGGAAATCTGCGCAACAGCCTGCACCATCCGCGTTGAAAAGATCTGTCCAGATTCTCCCCAAAGTCTCTCAGGTAGATAAGAAAAAAGGCTAGACATATTCCAGAGAATTCTGCCATACCGATGATCTCCTCCATCAATGACTTGAGAGACAAACATAGAAAAGCTCTGGGGATGCAAAATTCGCCTAACACCATCAAAGGTTATGCGTTCATCCATGAATAGAGCATACCGTCCGTTGATTAGATTGAAATTCGCCTTTACAGATAGAAAGAACCCTACGATTAGAGCACTGGCGATTAAAGCGATTCCTAAGAGAAAATCTATGCGTGTGAGACGTTTCTTCATTTTCTTATAATTTTAATAGTGATTTTTCTTCATTCATCAGCTTGTTAAGCTACCCAAACCGGTAGAGGAATTGAACCGAGAATGACTTTTAGGATCTAACAGTAGCCTCTTAATACATCGTTGCAAGTCTTCGAAGTGTTCGAAGGTGAAGTCAGGCGCTTCGTCTTTTTTCCCAACTTCGACGCCTGAGTGAAGTTTCTGGAATGTTATAGCTCCAATGTGACGACCCCCGATCACATCCGTTGCCGGATTATCTCCTATCATCCATAGCTGGTCGTAAGATACTATCCCTAATTTTTCAAGAACTAGTTCAAAGTTGCGCCGATCAGGCTTGTCTGCGCCAACTTCTTCCGAGGTGACAACAGCATCAAAAGTTTCTTCTAGATGAAAATAGGTGAGTTTACGGAGTTGAATATGAGCAGTTAAATCGGTGACAATAGCGATAGGAATATCTTGATATTGTAGTGTCTCTAGAAGTGTTACTACGCCTGAGAATAATGGTGCATTGGCTAGAAAAGTACGCCAAAACGTTTGCTCTAAGTCTAGCGCGATCAGCAGTTGTGCTTTAAATCCGAGTAGCTCAAGCATGCGTTGAAAATACAGCAAGCGGCTGTGGCTACTTGCTGTGTGACCTAAGCGCTCTTTTATTTCTAGCCTTGCTTGTTTGTAAAACTTATGAAAGATATCAGAGGTTATGCCAAGTAGGTTGGCGGATTTTATTTCGACAGCTTTTATGGCTGCTACGTTAGCGGGTGAGTAGTCGTACAGCGTATTATCTGTATCGAAAAGGACTGCATCAGGTTTCTTCAATTCAATGCTATCGTTGACTCGCTTAAGCATGGCTATAACGTCTTCCTCTATGTAATATCTCAGAAATATGAGCTAAAACAATGACCTGCATTAAGCCAGTATATCCACAATGCCAGAGAGGATTTTGAACAGTCAGTTCTTCTAAATTAGGGATGAAAAGTCTGGCGATCGCAGAGATATCTTCTGAATCGGCTTCTCCTTCTATGCAGAGAGTGATAAATTCTAAATGCTCAGATTGTTCTATGTCTACGTGCATGCTACAAAGAGATACGAGACTATGCACCAATTCTTCATGGAAGAAACCATTTTCCATTTGTACAAACAACTTCAGCCTAGGTTGCCTCTCAAAAACAATTAAATGATTAGGATTTACTGGGGCTAACTTAAAGATGATGTCGGCAAACTGAGCTTGAGTATGAATAAATCGCTGGCTATCTGTTTGATATTGTGCGACCGCCAGTGCTATATTCGTCCCGCTGTGATACTTTTTCTGTTTACTCTGCTGAGCTTTCCAATAGGCTCGAAGGTCTTCATCAAGGTCAAAGAAAACTTTGAGATCGATCTGCTCTCTCAATCGTTTCAGGTACAGCGTGTGGAATCCGTCAACTAAAATAAAGTCTCTGCTTGCAATCTTTTGATCTTTTTGGGATCTTCCTACTCCACACCCGTAATGATGATTGTAAACAGATTCTCCATCTACTAAAATAGAAACATCACGCGTTAACCGTGAAAGGTCGCTTGCGTTAGGATTGAGATGAGTGCGGGCTGACCACATAGGGTGATGGCGTTTCCACTTATGATAATCGTCTCCTGACAAACAACTAGTTGAATTAATGCCTAGCAAATTGACGACGGCGCTAATCAGAGTATGTTTTGGGAGACCAGAATCACCACTGAAGCCAATAACTAGCGGCCTACGGCTCATTCTGTAGTAATTATTTCTCTGAATTCCGTATGCATACATTCGTAAGCAAATGAGTAAACCATAGGCTTGAAATATAGTGAAAAAGATTGAACGATTAGCCGGTTCTGCTAAAAAGGTGTCAACGGCCCAAGGTTGACTCAGGTTGAGAGACAGTATCGGAATGTCAGCGCCAGTAGAATAGACTAAACTGTATATGAGGTAAATTCCCGAAAAAGAAATACTCATCAGAGAATAGTTTTCTTTGGCTCTTAGTTCATAAAAGACTAGGAAAGGTATAACCCATAAGTACCAGCCAGTTGCTGGCGGTAGTAATAGGAGAAGAGCAAAGAATCCTAGACCTACAGAAATGATAAATAAATCTAGTGTAATACGTTCTAGTCGCCAAATGAAATAGAGAAAGAAGATGTAAGCGGTGGGTAGGAGAAACAGCTTTAACTCTGAACCATAGCTAAGATAAACCGCATAAATCCTCGTTGCTTCACGGGATTGCGGAACCATCTGAATGTAACCAGCCGATGCAAAAAAAGGTAAAACTGTCAGTCCTATTGTTGAAAGTGTGGCACCCAAAAACAGCCAAATTTGATTGTCTAAACGAGAATTTCGATATAAATAAATGAGAATAAAGGGTAATGCTACTAGCATACTAAACTTGCTAGAGATAGTAAGCCCTACAGCTATACCTCCAACAAGAGACCGATTCCAGCGTAGAAAGCACAGTCCCCAGACCAGCAGAAGAACCGGTAATACATCTAATTGACCGTGCCAATAGAGTATGTAGAGTACAAGAGGAGACCACCAGTACGCTAGGAGTAGGAGGTTTCTGGTGTACTGACGCACCAGTAACGCAATACCAATTAAAATACCATAGTCAAAAAGTAAAGATGTTAATCCGAGTCCTACTTTTGCAAATAAGCTAGTATGTAAAACTTGGTCTATACACCAACCTATCCCAACCATTGGTAAATAAGACCAGTACATTACGATACCGTATGGGAAAGAGATAGGATCTCCTCCGATATTGATATATGTACTCCATGGATCAAGCGTTAATGGATGTATAGTTTCGGTAATAAAAGGAAGAAACCATTCCTGTTGAATTTCGGGAAAGACTAGCAGTATTAAGAGAAGACGAAATCCTAACCCTATGGAGAAAAAAGGACTGTTATGAAGTGATTTGAGTGCTCTTTTCTCTTTAGTGCTAATAGGGAAATAAGATAGAACCGCTGACCGAACCTTCATAAGATGCAAGAACGTAGTTGTCGAATGGATATGTTGAAATATCTTTGCTAAAATCTAGAAGGTGAGGCTTTTCAGGATCTTTTATTTTTTAGCGTTCCCACAGTTCAGGTGATTTCGTACAGACCGCATCCATGCTTATATCGTTAGCTTGCAGATACTTTTTAAGCTCACTTATCATTGAAACAGAATGATTCTGAAGCTCTGGAGAAACTAAGCACAGACGAAATTTCGCTGTTTTTAACTGGTCGTAATCTTCTTTTGTCAGAGGAAATCGAGTAAACATATCTACCCATACCCAACGTACTCTACCAGCTAGGTTTAAGGCTGTTTCTACTGATTCATATTCAGATACGCGTACCGCGCAGCGATTTTCCCCTTCTTTTGCAGTTTTGACTAAGAAAGGAAAAGACTGATCTAAGAAGAAAAAATCTTGTATACCATATTTTTTCATCAAATCTGAAAGATGAGACTCTAACCCCTCTTCTTTTGTGTTGAGAATCACTAGTCTATGTTTGTATCCTTGCAACCATTCTTCTAATCCGACAGCATTTTTAAACGGCTCGTGGTGAACAATCAATTGGCTGCCGTCACTTCTGATATCGACCTCTACTCCGTACCTAGGATGTGTCTCGGCCAGTAGCTTTAGTGTATTGCGTCGATGGTGAATAATTAGCATAATATTGAGATATCTTTTGCCGTCTGTACTATAGACTCAACTCTAGCTGCTAGCAGTCTGACTTATCTGTTTGCGTAGATTCCAGGTGAAATCCATTGTTCTTTTAATAAATTTGGCTTTTGACTGCCAATTTATATTCCAATGAGAAACACCATGTGCTCGTTGGCTGAAGTTGACTTTAAAGCGTCTAATTTGGTACTGGGCTTTTACTGCTGAATAGTAGCAGAATAAGTCTAGAGAGAAATCATGTGGTGGGTTTTCCAACCTGGAGAAGAAACTAGTAGGGAAGATGTTAGGTTGAGCATTAATATCCCATAGTGGTACTCCTAACACCAAAGTCTCAAAAACTGACATGCCTGTTGTAAAAAGCGTTTCGTTCAATGCTCGTCCTTGTCGCAAGCCTTTTACGTATGTTTTTTCTGGACGGGAACTATTTTCTAACAGTAGCAATCCATCCAGGACATCCTTAGGATCCGTTTGCATATCTGCATGTGTCCATCCTAAAAAATGAGCATTCGCAGATTTTAGACCCGACAAGATCCCGTAGCCATAGCCAAGATTTTTTTCAACATTCACTACTCTAGCAAAAATATAATTGGGAAGAAGGTGCTCAATGACTGAAGCCGTATCGTCAGTAGAGCCATTGTTTACTAGAACGATTTCCACATCATCGCGGTCGATGACTTGAGAAAATCGTTCTAGTACTAGAGATAAGTTTCTAGATTCGTTATAGCAGGGAATGACGAGGGATAAAGTTTTCATGTCTTTTGAATAACAACTCTTCTACCTAGTGCGAAAAATTTAGGAAATAGTGAAATTAAAGCTTGATCTAACTTATTGATGATATTTAATCCGGCGTTGGGTAAAGTAATTGTTTTAGATTTTGCAATAACGCCACCAGACAAAGGAAAGATAAAACACTCGGTCAGCTCGTTGCGAATAATTTTCAACCCTGGCAAGGCACTTTCAAAACGAGCTGAATTTTCAAAGAGAATTTGAGGAATAGCGCAGTTCGCTGACCATGGATCTGACGGATCGTTTGAAATTTTTGTTCTGTCAAAAACATTTATATCGTAAGACCAGCCTTCGTGTCTCATTATTCTTAGAATAAAGCGCATGAGAAAGGATGTGTTAATTTCACTGATTAAGATCATGCCGCCTGGTTTGAGGACTTGGTAAGCACGATCAAAGAAATTGAGTGGACATGCTAAGTGATGAATCATGTGACTACAGATTAAGACATCAATAGAATTTTGAGAGAACGGTAGATTTAATGCATCTACGTGTTTGCCAATCCAATCTTCTCCACTGATGTCAGTTAGTACTAACCTTTCATTCTCAATGAATTCTTTTGAAAAGCCAGCGCCAGCACCTAGTTCGTATACATTTTCTTTCTGTGATACGTAGTCATTCATCCATTCATATCTTTGTCGTAAGAGGAAAATAAGGTTGTTTGGTCGGTCATTAAAAAAACGACGTCGAGCTGTCTTTAAGTCCCCTTCTAATTGCATTCTATTTTCTGAATGTTGAGGAATGTACTCGCGCATCATCATATCTGATCAGTATCTTACTGGAAGTATGCTTAGAGGGTTATCAAATTAAAACTAGCTTGACTAGAGTCTATATATTTGGTTCGTGACTTGACCATTGATCTAATAGTCGTACTAAATTTTCTGTAAGACTCTTGGAGAAGGTGATAAGATGTCAGACTTTTTATGGGATTTCCAAATGTCACTTTCCCTTCGGTAGTCATGGCTCGGCCATTTATGAAAGCAAGACTGCCAATATTCAAAGGTTTTAAGATCGTTGGGTGTTCCCCAACAGAAGTAATGCTCTACCTCAAAGATGACACAGCGGTAGCCCAGGGCGATCGCATCCTCAATACAGGTGTCGACATAAAATTCTCCATTGACTCTACCGTCTCTTTCAATCATTCGCTGTGCTGACAACCTAAAGATATCAACTGTCTTAAAAGTGAACGTGCCAATAACAATAGGGTCGGTTGCGGGATTATCTAGTGGTTGCTTAACAGAAACCCTCGTGACAATATTCTTGTCACCTTTATCTGTTTCTATCCATCCATACATTTTAGGATATTTACTGGCTCCGAGATGTCCTCTTGTTACCCAAACTATGCAATCTATACTGGGGTCGTTTAACATCTTCATATATTGCTCAGTAGAAAATATGACGCCATGATCACAAGCACTGATGGTTAGATGAGAATCTGGTTCTATTCCTTCTAATGCTGTTAAACAGGTTCGAGCTTGACCGTCAGTCACACTATCTAAAATAGTAACTGTAGACCTAGGAAACTGCTGGTTCAAGATAGAGAGAATCTCACTTCTTTCAGCGTGTTCTTTTAGACACACAAACTTATAGCTTTCAGTTTTTGGTAGGCTGTTGGCCGCTTGCACTACCATGGGTTTCCCGGAAATGGGAATAAGCGGTTTTTCTGTGGAGTAACCTTCTACTTTAAATCGACTGCCTCTACCAGCCATGGGTATGATGGTTGTGCCAGGAATTGTGCTAGCAGTTCTTTCTGCGTCATTAATTCTTGGTAGAGATGTAGTCTTTATTAAGTCTCGAAATGCATCTGACCAGCGCTGATACTCTGCCAAATCTTGAGGTGTACCCCACTGCATAAAGTGCTCTAACTCATAGACAGACACAAACAGACCTGCCTCAACCATAAGGTTATAGGCCATACTGCAGTAGTACTCTCCATTGGTCTGTATGTCTGCATCTATCATTTGAGAGAAGAATTTTTTGACATAGCGACCCTTCGAAAAGTAGTATGTGCCGCTGGAAGCAAATTCGTCGATTTTGTTGTTGGTGAAGGGTTGCTTTTCCTGAATCTCCAGCATGCGATTCGCTTCGACTCGCATAAAAGCGTAGTTAGTACTTCCCAAAGAATGCGGATGAAAACCCCTGTAGGCTGGTACACATCCATCTGATTTAGAGTCTTTTATCCACTGTTTGAAATGCGTATAGTCCCAATAGCAGGTGAAGTCACAATAGTTGACGATAGTTGGTGTATCGTCGTCAATGAGATCATATGCTTGACTTATAGCGTAGACAGGGCCTTGCTTGTGAGGGTGAATTGAAACGACCTTACCTGTTGGGCAATACTGATTTAAGACTGCCGCCATTGGAGTCGTATTCAAATGCTCTTGGTTGCAGATGAATACAAAATCTTCTTCCCCTGGAAAAAGATCAATAACGTGAGCAATTATCGGTTTACCCTCTACTTCAATTAAGGGCTTGGGAACAGTGAATCCTGCTCTTCGAAACCGCTCACCGAAGCCAGACATTGGTACTATAATTTTCACATCGCTTCTCCAAGAGTTACCAGTTTTTGACTATCAAGCGGCTGACTTTGCCAGTGCTTTACGGTATTTTTCTGCTTCCCAGTTCGTCAACTCAGCACATTGATTGTCTGATAAGAGACAGACCTCTTCATTTTCGGGAATTCGAATGAATATCTCTGCCTGTGCATACAGCATTGCTTCTGTCGCAGCGGATGCATTCTTTAGTAAAATTACGCCTACTTTAGGAATCAAGATATAACTAATTTCCTTCTCACCTTCTTGCTGAGACTGGTTGATAATTGCTTTTAGTGTTATGAGAATATGTATAGAAGCTTCTACGATACAAGGTCGCATACCGCAGAAAACGACATGGTCAGGATATGCTGGGTTTCGCTGTGCAATCGATAGGCTCCAGGGATCGGTCGCGAGGGAGTGAATGATACTTTCATCCGGTAGCTTTAATCCTGGAATGCTACTAACAATAGACTGTAAGAGGGATAACTGAGGCTGTTGATAAGACCGTCTTTCTAACTTTAATCGTCTGACGACTTCGTTTTGTAAATGTTCGGCAGCTTCTGGTGTCTCACCGCCAACGACAAGTCCATGATTAGCTAGAATGAGTATATCTGGTCGATGATCTTCTAGGGAATGGGCGATCGCCTTCGTAAGTGGTTCACCTGGACGATGATAGGGTATCCATTGCCAGTCCAATCCTTCTAAGCATTTTGAAACTTGGCGTTTTCCCTGAGGTAAAAGTGTATGGGCGATCGCATCAACGGAGTGAGAGTGTAAAACGACTCGATGCGGCATGAGAGCGTGAAGCGTTGTCTCGATAGAAGGCCTCAACGGAGAATCTGATGGTCTATTCCATCTAACTTCAGGCTTATGGATAGTCTCAAGCTTAGAAGATACCTCCCCTCTGTTTAACGGTAAGAAAATCTCTTCATGTAGCGCATCTGCTAAACACTTCCCAGAGGCTTTTATCCACAATATTCCATTTTCTTTAAGTGAGGTATTACCTCCAGAGACTTGAATGAGGCTTTTGTCATTTCCCATTCTAACTGAGACAGTTTTTAGACTTTCTAATACTTCTTGAGTTTTGGTGTTCATCATCTTCCCTGACTGTTTGACAGTCTTTCGTCTGATAGGGTCCTTGTCTCTTTGTAGTTAGGCAATGAACAAATTAGAAAATTAGCTAAAGTAGCACCGACAAAACTACAGATTCCTATAATCAAAATCCGCATAGCATGGTTTAAAATAGAAGACTAAGAATATAGTTTTTGCATCAAGCTACTAGTACTTTGGTTCGCAAACGCTTTTCCCAAGCTAATACTATTTCTTCAAAGATTGAGTTGAGACTAATAGAAATATTCCACTTAGGATAGTGGAAGCGCATTTTCCTTAGATCTGAGTAATAACAAATATGATCGCCTACTCGATTCTCTGAAGTGTAGCCAAAGCGCATCTTTCTTCCTGTCAAATTTTCGACTAGTTTGAATGCTTCTAGAATTAAACAACTGTTTTGTTTCCCGCTACCTATATCGTAAATTTCAGCGACTCTAGGAGCGTTTACAAAACATTCTATGAATTTGGCTACATCTAGGGCATGTATGTTGTCACGCACCTGCTTGCCTTTATGGCCAAAGATTGTATACTCTCGCTCTTCTATATTAGATTTGACTAGATAGCTCAAAAGACCATATAGCTCTACTCCTGAGTGATTTAGACTAGTCAGACATCCACCTCGTAAGCAGCAGGTCGGCATATTAAAATATCGCCCATATTCTTGTATAAGGATATCTGCGGCGGTCTTTGAAGCACCAAAAATGGAGTGCGTGGTCTGGTCTACTCCAAAAGTTTCAGGAATTCCATTGGAGTATGCTGATCCAGCATACTCCCAGCGCCTTTCCTGTTCTTCTAGAAAAATTTCATTTTGGCGATCACCATAGACCTTGTTGGTAGACAAATACACAAATGGTGATTCTTTACAACTTCGACGGACGGCTTCTAAGAGGTTAATTGTACCTACTGCGTTAGTATCAAAATCATCAAACGGAATTGCGCTAGCGCGATCATGCGAAGGTTGTGCTGCACTATGGACAATCGCGTCGGGGCGGAGTTCTGCGAGAAGTTGTAGGATTGACTGTTGATCTCGAATGTCTAACTCATGATGATGGAAGTTGCTGAGTGTAGTTTCTAAGCGATGTTGATTCCATCGTGTATCACCGATTGGGCCAAAGAAACTGGCTCGTTGATTATTATCGATTCCGTGTACTGCCCAGCCTAACTGAGCGAAATGAGTACATACCTCAGATCCAATCAGTCCAGATGAGCCAGAGACTAATATACTCTTCATACATCCCACTTTCCAATCAGCAACCCGTTTGCGATGCTATCAGAATAGACAGATAGACATAAAATCTAACATTCTTGATATATTGATGTCAGTCTTCGACTTTGAAGACTGTTAGAGTTCGCTTTGATAGCATCGCTCCAGCGAGGTCCTCGTCTATAAGAGCGACATGAGCCTTCAACTTATCTTATTTTTCTGAATGCTTTACAGGGAAACTACTTAAAGATTAATCTAGTTAAGGATCAATCTAGGAACACTATGTATTCTGTGAATAAAAGATCGGGTAGCCTTTCAGGTATCGTTCCTCATACCTTGAGCAGTCACAATAGATTTTCACTCTTACATCTTTCCTAACTCTGTTTAAAGCTTTTCCCGATGATGCGTGAGAACAAACAGTAGCAATGCTTCTATGCCTAAATCTATTAATTGTCCCGTTTGCCAAGGAAGTTCACATAAATCAGTCTTTCCTATCTCAGATGGAGAACTGTTGCGTTGTAGACATTGTAATTTTGTGTTTTATAATCCTCGGCCTACAGAAAAATGGCTAAAAGATTTCTACAATAGCATTTCTCATAAGGAAACGTACTCGGACAGCCCTATGTCGAGTGCTGAATTTGCGCAAAAGCGCTATGACAGTTTTCTCAATGTTTTAGCTTCTAGAGCAGGAAAAACAATAGAATCGTCGTCTCGTCAGCTATTGGATGTAGGCTGTGGGACTGGTGAGTTTCTTTCCGTGTCTTCTCGTGATGGCTGGGAAGTTAAAGGTGTAGAGATGTCTAGTGATTCTACTGAAATCGCTGCAAAAAAAGTAGGAAGTCAAAATGTGGTTTGTGGAGATATCTATTCACCCAAACTAGCTAATAGAAAATTTGACATAATCACTAGCTATCACGTGATTGAACATCTTCTCGATCCACTTTCGTTTTTAAAGCAGTCTTATCTGCTTTTGAAAGAGGGAGGCGTTATCTTCCTTGAGACCCCAAATTTTGGTAGTTTTGGTGCAAGAGTTCGTCAGGGAAACTGGTCTCAAATTAAACCTCCTCAGCATATTAGTTTTTTTACACCTTTTTCACTACTTTTTTCTCTTAAAAAGGCAGGATTTCAACGTACTCAGACATTTACTGTTGCTCCTACTGTTATTGAAAGCACAAGAGAACTCCCTCCTGTTATAAGGGCTCTGGGAGATTTAACGTATGAAATTTTACCCTTGTTTAACATGGGTGCAACGTTGCAAGCAATAGCCTTTAAAGACTAACTGGATCCTTTGAATTTCCCTCAAGATGCTTTGAGATCTTTTCTATATTTGTAGTGCTTGTTTTGTAAAGTGGGCAATATATAAATAAGATTTGATTCTGTAGAGATTCATACTAGAGACTTAGTCAGTTTGAAAAAATAATTTACTAGTGATAGAGGCTTAGATTCTATAGGAATCTAGCAGGATTAAGTCTGTCTGGTAACTACCTTAGCTATCTCGTCTTATCATTGTGGACAGTTTTTGTGAAGAGTTTATTCCCCAAGTTGCCCAGAGAATTCTTGACTCGTCGACATAGATTAGTAGAGGTATTATCAAACATAAGTTGGATTGTGTTTGATAGTGTCTTTAGGTTGAGCTTGGGCCTATATATGTCAGTCTCTTTGGCAAGGCATCTAGGCCCAGTTCAATTTGGGACTTTGAGCTATGCGCTCGTAGTGACAACAATACTCAATCCTCTTGCAAAACTGGGCTTAGATAATATTTTAGTTCGTGATTTAATCAGGTCGTCAGAGCAAACGAATTGTATTTTAGGTACTGCATTTGGTATGCGCCTAGTTGCTTCTTTCTTCACAGCTATATTAGCTTATATGATTGCAATTTTGCTTGGTTCTTCTGAACCTGGGATCATACCTTTGGTTGCTGTTTTTTCTATCTCTATCTTAATAAGACCATTTGAAACAATCTCTCTTTGGTTCCAATCAGAGGTTCAGTCAAAGTACGTTTCCTATGTTAGAAGTGGTTCACTTTTCTTTGCTGCAATAGTGCAGATTATTTTGATATGGCAAAAGGCATCCTTACTTACATTCGCGACTCTTGCTTTGGTTGAGGTCGTTCTTCTGTCTTGCGGTCTTATTTTCGTTTATCAAAAAATTGGTTCTGGAATTCTAAACTGGCGGTTCAATATAGGGCGAGCTAAATCTCTGCTACAGCAGGCTTGGCCTCTGATATTTTCTAGTTTGGCTATCACTCTATACATGAAAATTGATCAATTGATGTTGGGTCATATGTTGGGCAGTGAATCTGTTGGCATATATTCTGCAGCAACACGCATTTCAGAGTCTTCATACTTTTTCCCCATTGCAATAGTGTCATCTCTTACGCCTTCGCTAATCCGAACGAAAGAAAAAAACCTTTTTCTATATCACCGTCGTTGGCAACAGCTGTTCAGTTTAATGGTAGTGCTAGGAATTTCTGTCGCAACCATCCTGACGCTAGGTTCTGTCAGTCTAATCCAATTTTTGTTTAGTGAATCATATGTCAGTGCGATCTCCGTTCTCAACATACATGTGTGGTCTTCTACTTTTGTTTTTTTTGGACTAGCTCAAGGACTGTGGGATGTGACCGAAAACCTGCAAAAGTTGGCGCTTGTTAAAGTAACTAGCGGTAGCCTTATCAATATTGCTTTGAACATAATAATGATTCCCTCCTACGGCCCTGTTGGAGCTGCTATCTCAACATTGGTCTCATATATGTTTGTTAACTATTTATCAAACTTCTTTCACGCTAAAACTCGGATGATTTTTTATTTTCAATCCAAGGCTTTTCTTCTGGCATGTTTGTTTCCTAAAAAAAGCCTAGCCTAGCATTCTCTAAATTTAAGTTGTTGCTAATTTGTGGAGCCTTTATCATGAAAGTCTTATTCAGTAATTTGCCATGGTGGGAAGAAAAGAAACGTACGATTTCTCGCCGTCGCTGGAGATCTGGAGTCCGTGCTGGTTCTCGGTGGCCGTTCACTCAAATGGTGAAATCTAGTCCTGATAAATTTGTTTTTGGAGATTATCTGCCCTATCCATTTTTTATGGGATATGCAGTAACTTATGCCAAGCAGAAAACTGATGCAGAGGTCGTTTTTCGCGATAGCATTGCCTTAGCAGAATCTTACGATACTTATTTTGACCATTTAAAAACTGAAAAATACGATTACATATTTATTGAGTCTGCGACGCCTAGCTGGGAACATGATAGTCAGATTATCCTCCAGATAAACAAACACTTTCCTGATACTAAGCTGGTTGTCACAGGTTCTATTTCCTCTGCTAAAGCAGAGGAAATTTTAGAAGATTATCCCGTTCATGCCTGTATCAAAGGTGAATACGAGAAAGGAAGCGTTCGTGTAATTAACGGTGCTTCTGGAATCATAGAACATGATTTGCTTACGCTTGATGAAATGAATGCTGCGCCATTTCCTTATTACGACGAGATATATGCCCATCGCTATTCAGATAGCAATCCTATAGGACAAAAGTTCCCTCATGCTCATGTGTGGAGTAGTCGTGGCTGTCCATTCAAATGTATTTTTTGTGTTTGGCCAGCGACTATGACTGGTAATGACCCGGATGGTTCTCAAAAGCGTACCGTTCGACATTATTCAGCAGATTATATGGAAGCGTTTATTCGAGAACTAGTAGAGAAATACAAGTTCAAAAGTATTTACTTCGATGATGATACCTTCAATTTAGGGAACAACCATGTGCTTGCTATGTGTGAAGTAATGAGAAAAGTAAACATTCCATGGTCTGCCATGTGCCGTGCTGACACTATTCAATTCGATACTTGGAAAGTAATGAAAGAAAGTGGTTGTTTTGGTGTCAAGCTTGGGTTTGAAAGTGGTAATCAATGGGTTATCGATAAAATTGTCAACAAGCACCTCAACCTTGAGAACGCTGCCAAAGTTGTTCATGAGCTGAAAAGGCTAGGCATGTCTGTCCATGGCACGTTTACCTATGGTTTACCTGGAGAAACGGCCTCGCATATGAGTGATACTCGTCGATATATTGATTCTCTTCCTTTCGATAGTGTTCAAGAATCGGGAACTGCTGAGATTGAAGGCACGCCCTTACATACACTTAGAGAAAAAGGTAGTCTTAAAAACTATAAAGAAGCTCAAATGGATGAGAACTATCAGCATGCCGTCGATGGCAGCAAGAAGTGGCAGACAATAGTGTCGAATTTACAAGATGCTTAAGCCGTTAATTTTATAGATGACTTTAATATCCATCAGCTTGTGCAAGCAGCAAGATAGGATTCTGCTTAAATGATAGATATAAGGAATGTAATGTAGCTCACCTAACAATAGATGTTGGCTAGCCATGATGATCTAAACTGTTGAAGATTATTATCCATTATTTCTATCAAATACGAATTTAAATTATATGGTTCAATCAAACGTTTCTCTATATATTCCTTGTTACAACGTTTCTCGTTTCATCGAAGGATGTATCCAAGGTGTTCTTGGTCAGACATATACAGTTGACGAGATATTGGTTGTCGACGATGGCTCACAAGATAATACGCTAGCCCTAGCGAAGCAATATCCTGTTAAAATCATTCAGCATTCTTCGAACAAAGGACTTGCTGCAGCGAGGAATACGGCTTTTAGGGCTGCTAAAAATGAATTTGTTGCTTCTCTCGATGCTGATTGTGTACCCTCTCCAGATTGGTTGTCTACATTAATGCCACTGATGATGGAAAATGATGTTGGTGCTGTCGGTGGCAAGCTTATCGAAACAAAATTAGAGTGCACAGCAGATCACTGGCGTAATGCTCATTTACGCCAAGACTGGGGAGACTCTAATATTTGTAACCCCGAATTTTTATTCGGTAACAATAATGTGATGCGCAGATCTCTCGTTCTTTCGGCAGGCGGCTATAACGAGTTGATGCGGACTAATGGGGAAGATGCAGATGTCTCTGAGCGCATCAAGTCACAAGGCTATAAGTTAGTATATGAACCTACTGCAGTTGTCGCACACAAAAGACAAGATACACTCTCTTCTATCCTTGATACCTACTGGCGATATTGGCGATTTGGAGCTAGAGCCTATCTAGGAGAGTCGTCTATCATTGATCTCTTTCGTTATTCTATCCGTCATATAGCAGTAGATTGGGTGAACGCTGTAATTAATGATGTTAGGGAAAAAAACTACTCTTTGCTGTGGATAGATTTTTTGTTGCCTTTTTATATGATATGTCGTGATGTTGAGGCGTATTTTAGTCAAAATTTAGAATCACCTCAAAAATTAGTTGTTGATGAAGGATAAGTTAGTGGGCATAGGAAAAAAAATAAACGGTCGAGGCTGCTTCGTTCGAGATGACTATATTCTTAGACATTGCAAGAGTAAGCGAGTTTTGCATGTTGGCTGTACGGACTATCCATTTTTTGAAACTGCTTTGTCTGAAGGACATCTACTTCATGAAAAGATTACGCAGGTTGCTG
Organism: Cyanobacteria bacterium P01_D01_bin.105; assembly: GCA_039025345.1. GTDB lineage: Bacteria > Cyanobacteriota > Cyanobacteriia > Phormidesmidales > Phormidesmidaceae > Phormidesmis. The sequence continues at coordinate 27,391 of JBCCOO010000017.1, forward strand.
ACAAAGTTATAGGAATTGATGTTGCCTCAGCTGATGTGTCTAAAATGGCCGCTCATGGATATGATGTAAAACTGGCAGACGCACAGAAAATAACAAACTATGACTGGGACGAGCCATTCGATATTATCTTATTAGCTGATGTAATAGAGCACATTCCCAACACTGGCTTGGTGATAGAAGGTGCTAGCAAACTACTCTCTAAAACTGGAAAAATAGTAATCACTGTTCCTAACGCTTTCGGGATAGTGAGATTCTTAAAGTCTTTCTTTCGATACGAACAGGTTCATCAAGATCATGTTGCGTACTATAGTTCTGGCGTGCTAGAGACTATTGCTGAACGGTTGTCTTTAGTTATGCAAGAGACTGCTTGGTACCGTTTTGAGGTAAGAGACAAGCGTATTATTGTGTATTTAAGTGCGGCTATAGAAAGGCTATTCACAGTTTTCTTTCCTTGGTATGCAGAGGGGTGCATGGCGGTTATGACTGTTCAACCTTCTGAGAATAATGTCTGAACTCCTGACACCTGTTGTTTTTATTATTTTTAATCGCCCTGATACCACTTGGCGAGTCTTGAATAGGATCTCAGCCGCGAAACCGCGCTGCTTATATGTATTGGCTGATGGTCCTCGACTTGGTCATCCAGAAGATATCCAAAACTGCCAAGGAACCCGTTCTGTCATTGATTCTATTGACTGGGAATGTGAAATTTTTAAGAATTATTCTGAGCAGAACTTAGGTTGCAAGAAAAGAGTTTATACAGGTCTGAATTGGGTTTTCGAGCGAGTCGAGTCCGCAATCATTCTAGAAGATGATTGCTTGCCAGATATCTCATTTTTCCGTTTCTGCGAAGAGCTCTTAGTAAAATATAGAGATGACGAAAGAGTCTCAGTAATATCTGGTAATAATTTTCAGTTTGACCACCATCGTACAAACGATAGTTATTACTTCTCTCGTTATCCACACTGTTGGGGATGGGCCACTTGGAGAAGAGCTTGGCAGCACTGCGATATAGAAATGGCAGACTGGCCAACAGTACGTGACCAAGGCTTATTGCATGATATTCTAAGTCGAGACCGGGCTGCGGTAGGGTATTGGAGTCGTAAGTTTCAGCAGACGTACACAGGGAAAATTAATACATGGGATTACCCTTGGTTACTAACTTGCTGGTTGCAAGGTGGGCTATCCATATTGCCAAATAATAATTTAGTATCCAATATTGGTTTCAAGCCGGGTGGAACTCACCATTCAAACGGAAATACTCCCTTTGCAGATATGGCTACAATCCCGATGGAGTTTCCTCTCGTCCACCCGAAATTTCCCGTACGCCATGCTCAGGCAGATGCTTTTACTCAGCTTTATCAATTCAGTACTATTGCACAAGTGTGGCGAAGGTTGATGTCGATTTTAGGTTTTCGCTGTTTGCGCTAGAAATCACATCTTTATAAGTTTCAATGATTCTCTGATAGTTTTTACTTGGGAAGTAGATAGGATCGATATACTTGGATAAATCTCGCTTAAGGGAGACCCAGCTCTCTAAGTTTTGTTCAATCCACTGAATAGCTATAGAAAATTCTTCTGCAGTAGCCTGAGCAGTTACGAATCCTGTCTTCTTATGCTTTACCATATCTGGAATTGCACCTAAGTTCGTACTAACTACAGGCAACGAACAGCTATAAGCTTCTAAAATTGTCATAGGTGAGCATTCAAACCAAATTGATGGAAATAAAAGCGCAATCGCCTTCCTCATCCAGTCTAGAACCTGCTGCTTTGATTGAATTCCTACATATTGAATACGTGAATCCTCAGAGGTGGCCTTTAAAACAAAGCTGTGTAGGTGCCCTGGCCCCATGATAACTAGGGGATATTTACTCTCTGACTTCTTATAACCTTCTATTAAGAGATAAATACCCTTCTCGTCAATTAATCTCCCTGCAAACAGATAGTATGAACCAAATTCTATCTTAGCTTTTGATGGTGGGATGCTCTCAATAAAGTTGGGTTTTATATATATTTTGTCTCTGGGAATACCCAATCTCAGAATTTTTTCCCGTTGAAATTCACTTAGAGCAATATACCCATCCACACTATTCTCCCATGTTTTTATCCAACGATGATACTGAAGCATTGCTGCAACGACAGCTGTCTGCAGCCTAGAATCACGATAGCAGCTATACCTAATACTATTAAGTAGTGAACCAGAAATACACTTTTCACATATCTGGCCATCCCTAAAAAGCGTATTTGATGGACAAACTAAGCGATAATTATGAAGAGTGTGAACAACGGGAACATTTGCTTGATTGCACGCATGAAATACAGAAGGAGAAATAAGCGGAAGCATGTTGTGCACATGCACAATATCAGGCGTAATAGAACATAGATTCTTATAGATATCTCGCTTCGTCTGAGAAGATGAAATAGTAGATTTTGCTAGAGCTATTTTATCCAGTGAAGATGCCGTTGTGATATCCCGGTTATCTACTGTCCATACGTTTACCTGATTGCCATGTGCTCGTAGAAGTTTAGTTTCTCTATCGAAAACAGCATCTTCCCCTGTACGTTCTTTATATCTGTTATGAACAATGAGAATCTTCATGAGTTTAAATGCTTTGATTGTGTCTCATTGACCTGTATCGCAATTCTGCATTCAAACAGGTTAATTTGATGCTTTTATCTTTCCCAAGGGGAAAGATATACCCACAAGCCTTGTATACCTGACAGCCTGTATCTTCTGAAGGCATTTGAAGATATTGGTAGTTCATTCATAAAGATTATGTCAGCTTTTATCTTAAGTACTCGCGTTGATGAGACAACGTATGAAGATGCTTGCCAATACATCTATTCTCTTGTCGAGAAAAAACAGAACGGATATATAGTTGCTGCCAATGTCCATGTTGTGATGACGGCATACTGGAATTTGCAGTACCGAAAGATCGTGGACAATGCTGAACTCGTTGTCTCAGATGGAATGCCTCTTGTACTAGGCTTGAAATGGCTGGGCTGTAGGACCTCTAGTAGAGTATATGGTCCAGATCTCATGCATTTTTGGTGCAAATATGCAGCTTCGATAGGCTCATCAATATATTTCTACGGTGGTTCAGTAAATACGCTTAAACGATTATCTAAAAACATAAAGGAATCTTTTCCTTCTCTAAAAATTGTAGGGATGCACTCACCACCGTTCAGACCATTAACCAAAGAAGAAGAAGATAATGATTTAAATCATATCAATGAGTCAGGTGCAGATGTCGTTTTTGTCGGGCTTGGTTGCCCAAAGCAAGAAGAATGGATGTATCGTAATAGGGATAAGACGAGTGCTGTAATGGTGGGTGTTGGCGCTGCGTTCAGATTTCATAGTGGAGAAGTCAATCAAGCACCACGGTGGTTGATGAAGCTGAGTATGGAATGGCTCTTTAGATTAATTCAAGAGCCAAGAAGATTATGGTCTCGATATTTGATTACTAATTCTGCTTTTGTTGTTTTGTTTTCAATACAGCTAATTAAATATCATTTGAACCGAGCTATTCGCTAGTTCTAACACGTTGGCTTAAGCATATAGCCATCTATAGGTTAGTAGATATAAAAGTATGAAGCACCAGTCCATTATCTCTGAACACCTGGGGGAAAATACTGACATTCGAGCATCCCACCGAACCGGTTGGCTAAATCTTTACGCTTGCTATAAACGTAGAGGACTATATCTGCTTATTAGCGATACAGTGTCTATTGTTCTCTCATGGCACGTTGCTAAATTCCTAAATCAATTTTATTCTCCTTTACCGACTCCTCTTATATGGTGGTCTTGGTTTGGCTATCCAAGCGTATTTTGGATCTTTGGCTTTTCTACAGTCGCACTATTTTCCTACTATCAGCTATACAGTCGTGTTGATACGGCCAAAAACTACGCTAGAGCAGCTCAGCTAATTAGCTACGTGTACATAGCATTTCTAGTTATTAGCTATTTGTGTGACCCACATTTAGATCTACCTCGCTCTTTATTTATGTCAGCGTGGATCAGTACTATATTTATAGTGATTTTTAATAGATGGCTAACGAATATAGCCATTAGTAAAATTCTATCTCAGTATGGAAAACCTGTTGGTGTTTTTCTGATTGCCTCAGCAGAGCGTCTCCATTACCTTTCTACGGTTATGCATAGTCAACCTCATTATCGCATTGTTGGAGGTGCGATCGCTTCCACGGCTCATTCGCCTATCATCATCCAGGCTATTGCTAGATCCATGCCACAGGAGGTTGTTGCAGAAGATATTCCAGATGCAGGCCTAGCCTCTCAATTATTCTGGCGGCTAAGGAGTATGGGAATTATACTTAGGCTGCTCCCATCTAGTCGCGAGATGATGTACCGTCGCGGATCACCAGAGGTGTTTGCTAGTTTGCCAACAATAAGAATTGAAGTCTCCCCTTTCCGAGGCTTTGACTATTTTTTTAAACGTTGGTTCGATTTTTTATTTTCTATAACGGCAATATTTATATTGTCGCCTTTACTTCTTATCGTTGCGAGCGCCATCAAAATTTCTTCTCCTGGCCCAGCTCTTTTTCGTCAAGAGCGTATGGGCCTACACGGAAAAGTTTTCCACGTTTGGAAGTTTAGGACGATGATATACAACGCTGAGAAGCTCCAATCTAGTTTAGAAAGTGACAATGAAAGCTCTGATGGTGTCATGTTCAAAATCAAAAAAGACCCACGGGTAACTTCATTAGGGAAAATTCTTCGACGGACTAGCGTAGATGAGCTGCCTCAGCTATTTAACGTACTCCTTGGTCAAATGAGCTTAGTTGGTCCTAGGCCTTTACCACTTAGAGATACGACTTTCTTCGAGCCTTGGCATCACGTTCGCCATCAAGTGCTTCCTGGCATTACCGGGCTTTGGCAAATCTCAGGCCGATCCAATATCAAAAGCTTTGATGATGCTGTGCGCCTAGACCTTCACTATATCGATAACTGGTCATTGAATCTGGACCTTGAAATATTATTAGAAACTATCAAAATAGTTTGTTGCGGGAAAGGGGCACACTAACGCCAACGCAGTAAAAGAAAAAAGATTATAGAGTATGGAGAGTACAGGTCATCTTTCTCTGGGTCAGGAGAAAGACTTGGGGGAAGTCACACACTTATGGATTCAAGGACTTGGTGCATTAGGGTTTGTTCTCCTTCTTGCATTCACTTGGTTGCCTAATAGCTATAGCCTCATGGTTGGCTGGCCCTATGCTCTAATATGGCAGGGTGCATTTTTATGTTTATATCTTTGCATCCTTACACTGTGCCGTCAGTTCTCTATCCCGGTCAGTCGTCTTGGCAGTGGTCTCGATACTCTGGTTAGCCTCTCAGTCGTGACTACGGCTGCTGCTTCATGGAACGCTGAATTTCAAGCCATTGCTTGGTGGAACTTCCTTCTATTTGTTGATTATATTATCTGCCTATATTTCATAGTGAATTGGTTAAGATACGGTAGTCCATCCAGAAAACGCCTTTGGATGTTCTTGTGTATCGGTGGAACCGTTACTAGTGTTATTAGCTTATCGCTGTGGCGACCAAGCAGCAGTATGTGGTTATCCACAAGCTTTAGCGCCGCAATTCGCAATCCACACCCATTAGGACATCATAACTTTGTAGGTGGCTACGCGCTTTTAGTTTTTCCCATAGTCCTTAGCTTTGCGCTTACTCGAAAAAGCTATCAAAAGTGGCTATCCGCAGCAGCCAGTTTCATTGTTCTAGCCGCTCTATACGCAAGTGGTTCAAGAGGTGCATTATTCGGATTTTTCGTTCTTTCACTGGTTTCATTCGCCCTGGGAATTGCACTTAGCAAAGGTAAAAGCAAGCGTCGCTGGATTATCACTGGATGTTGTTTAGCCATTGTTCTGTCACTAGCCTTATTGAGTAACCCCCGTGTCAGAACGATGCTTAAGCCTGCTCATAGCAATCAGGAGACAATAGAAACGGTCGCTGATTTCGGTGACGGCCCCTTAAAGGATCGTATCCATATGTTGAACGCTGCTGTCAACATAGTTAAGGAACATCCCTTATTGGGGGTTGGCCCAGGAAACTTATCTAGAGTGTATGACCTGTATAGACCTATTGAAGCAGGAGCAGGGCTAGCTATAGTCCAGCAATTGCACAACACACCTGCTCAAATCGTAACGGAGCTAGGGCTGATAGGAGTTTCACTATATATTGGGCTGCTGCTTGTACTCATGCGGACTGCGCTGTCGCTTCACAAGTGTAACTTGTTACAGAGTGACCGCTTACTTCTCTATGGAATCAGCGCTAGCTGGTTCGGATATGGGATTTCTAGCCTATCGGACTATCAGCTGGAAAATATTGGAATCTCACTCCATCTCATTATCACTTTAGCTCTATTGATCAATTTAAAGAGTACCTACCTGCCCCCAGAAAAAGGATTGGAAATATCAAATTTCTACCGTAGAGTCATCAGTCTATGCATACTCGCACTCCTAAGCAGTAATGTCCTACTTTGGATGAGAGCAGATGCTGCTTTTTATTTGGGCCACTCTGCGCTCAAAGACATCAAATCCAAGGATTTAATCTCTACCGACGCAAAGCTATCAAAGGCTAGTAAGCTAGCAAGCTGGGATCCTACTTATTCTGCTCTCGCGGCTGAAGTTCTCCTTAATGTCACTGCCACTTCTGATTCAAAAGAAGATATAGACAATCTTGAGTTGCTAGCTATCGATTATCTATTGGAAGCTTTAGAGGCAGCGCCCAACGACCCTTGGTTTAATCAGAATCTGGCCACTCTACTGGCACAAAGAAATGCTGTAGAAGCTGAGCGGTATGCGGAGAAAGCGGTTCAGCTTTCTCCCAGAACGTACGGGAACTATACCTACTACACGCTAGGGTTTATCTATCTACAGCAAGGGAAATTAGACAAAGCAGTTGATGCCTTTGTACTAGAAAGCTTGATCAATCCTCTTTTTCTGACTGCCAGCCTTTGGGAGAAACAGCCATTTTCCCAACTAAAGGATCAAGTGGTAGAAAAAACCTTAGAAAATTATGAGACAGTGCTTGATAAGAGCAACCCAGCATCCTTCCGACATCGCTGGCTAAAAGAGCAAGAAATTCTTTTATCCTGGTGGCATGATTATCCCATCTCTGAGAAAGAACTGTCTATTGTCAGACCACTCGTTCAGGCTATCTTAATAGCGGATGATAATCCTGACGAAGCGCTTATTTCCCTTAATCAACACATCGAAGCCTCTGGAAAATCTAATGAGACGCATCTTCTTCAGGCAAGGTTATCTCCTGAGGTGTATTTGCCTAGTCTTTTATCTAAGTTAGATGGAACAGCAGAAGAACGGGCTACGCTAGAAGCAAGTATTAGAAGCAATAACTCTCTAAAAGCATGGTTGAATGAAGTGCTTAAACAAGCAACTTTAACCGGTCGTTACGGTGGTATTTTTGCGTATCGTAATATATTAGCTAGTGGCGTTAATAAAATTCTACGCCCTAACAATATAGAGGTTAGCAACTTAGTAGATTCTATAAATCTCTTCGAAGTCGCGCCGAGAGAATATCCAGAATTAGACTGGCACTTAGCCACACTTCGCAGTAAAGTTCTGGAACTTGACTGAGCATAACAACGTAAGGATGCATTCTTACGTTGTTGGTCGAGTCGGCCGCTGCCAATAAAAGACTTCAACGAGCACTAATGTCTTCCTATTACTTCGGCAATGAAATAGATTCGATAGAATAGAGGAAAGGGCATTCAGGAGGTTTGTGATGAAGAAACCAGATGCCAGACATCTCTCCATAGAGACCCAAACCTACCTTCGCCAACAAGCGATACGACTACGCAAGCAGGGCAAACGAGCTGAGGATATAGGCGCATATCTGGGTGTTCATGCTGGGACTGTAACCAAGTGGTGGCGGCAGTATCAAACGCTCGGCAAAGGAGCACTTTGGCAGGCCCACAGGGGTCGTCAAATGGGAGACGGTCGAACGTTAACACCAGAGATGGAAACAAAGGTGGAGAGCGCTATTCGAGGCCATTTTCCAGAAGAGTATGGGATTGACAGCGCGTTGTGGACCCGTCGAGCAATTCGAACGTTAATCGAACAGTTGTGTCATATCCGGATGCCTGTACGCACGGTTGGCGAATATCTGAAACGCTGGGGCTACAGTCCGCAACGCCCATTGAAACGAGCCTATGAACAAGACCCTGCAGCGATTGCTCACTGGGTGAGGGAGGTGTACCCAAAGCTTCAGAAACGGGCGCTAGCAGAAGGGGCACACATTTTATGGGGTGATGAGTCTGGCTTGCGCTCAGATGACCACGGTGGTCGAGGGTATGCACCTATTGGGCATACCCCTGAAATTCGGTTAAGTGAACGCCAGCGTGGGCGGGTTAACTACATTGCAAGTCTGAGTAATACAGGTGTTGTTCGCTATATGCTTTACACAGGTAGCTTTACAGGGCCGGTTTATCTCCAGTTCCTCAATCGATTAATTCAACAGTACGGCTGTAAAGTGTTTTGGATTGGAGATCGTCATCCTGTTCATCTCAGAAAACTAGTTACGCAATGGTTAGAAGAACACCCAGACGACATTGAGGCGTTTTATTTACCACCCTATTCACCCCACTTGAATCCAGTTGAATATCTCAATGGCGAAGTCAAGCAAGCGGTACACGATAAACCACCTACTCGTAATCTCAAGCAGCTAAAGAAAAGGGTTTCGGCTCAGCTGAGAAAACTACAGCATTTACCAGACCACGTTCAACGCTATTTTCAGCACCCTGATATTGCCTATGCGGTAGCGTGACGAACGACCTATTTCATTACCGAGTTAATAACTAACTCAACAGAATCTACAGAATGCCAAAAACGATAGTAGTGTATACTGCACTCACACATACGAATAAAGATAGGCAGCGTCAACCAACAATCTCTTTTGCTTGTCGACTTTCTGATGCGAAATAAGCTGCTTGTCTCCATCAACAATGGCTATTCCCCTATATTCATTATGAGATTTTTCATTATGAGGTTTTGAGGTTATGAGCATTTTTGCTGCTAATCAATTCTCTTTTCCAGAAGCATTCTCTCTAGGCAGAGTGACTGTTATACTTCCATCTTCATTTATGCTGACAGCCCCCCCCAAAGATTGAATCTCTTCTAAGGCTCTTTGTCGAATATCATCATTGAAAGCATGGACTAACACGCTACTCCATGTAGAAATTTGAGCATCAGTACTATTTAGATCGCTCTCTAGAAAATTAGCTGTTCTCCGTGAGAGTACTGTCACATACTCGCTATTGGGGTCTTCAGACTGCTCTGCCCAGTCAGCGGCTTTCTCAAAGGACCGTTTTGCTGCTAGAGCGTCACCTAAAAAGAGTAGCTCATCAACCCCTTTATAGCGCCAAACAAAAAAGCTATTGGGAGGCTGATGAGGATTAAGCGCAGTAAGTCCTCTGTTCATGATGTCTATAGCCTTTTGCGGTTCTGCTGAGTAGAGAGAGGTACTGCTAGATAGAAATATATAATAAGCTTGATAGTAAGGATCTCGCGCAATAATAGTTTCAAAGAAATCAGCACTTAAGTTTTTTTTGACAGTTTTTTCAGTAACATCACTAAAGTGCTGAAGAAAACTTAGAAATACACTGCCTGCCAGTACATTCCTAAATCCGAATGATGGCGAGCGTCTTAGGAAATTCAACTCTTGTTTGGTGAGATCTTCTCTACCATTCCTTCTGCGGCTAATTACTTCTGAGTGACTCTTCTGTGTAATAGAAATTTCTTGTTCCTGAAAGTACGCTAGCGACAAAACGCATGAGAGCAAGAAGCCGTACCTTGCGTAACGCATTAGATTTTTCATTCCCATTACCTGCTGAGACCTCCCTGCATCGTTTTCCCTCACTGTATGCATAAAGACGTATGGAACCTCAAATGCAGCGATACCTAGTGGAATAGCAAATTGTCCCACTAGGTATCACTTTCAAGAAACTTATCGATTTTCTTTACGTCAAGTTGCTACTACGAGGAGATGTCGGTAAAGTCAGCAGGACAAGTAAGCGCGTCGCTACCGAGAGTAAGAGCAGCGGCAGCTGTGCCTGCCGCGCTTGCCTCACAAAGCTTAGCAATTGTCGTCTTATCGGTAGTACCACTTACTGTGGCAAGGCCCACACCGCCTGCGTAAGACTTAAGTGCTGCCGCAGCAGCAGTTGTTGGGTCCGCTGTGTTAGTGATTGACGAAATGGTCGCCCCTGAAGTGATGCCGTACACGTAGTTTGCAGTTGTAGATGTAAGTCCTAGGCCAAGTTCACCTACGGTGTCCGCGAAGCCACTGTTCTCTAAGTAGTAAGCCTGCTGAGCACGGTTCATAGAACCAACATAAGTTTTTGCTTCAGACTGCTTTGCTTTGTTGGCCTGGTTGAGGAAAGAAGGTAAAGCAATTGCAGAAAGAATACCGATGATGATGATTACAACGAGAAGCTCAATGAGCGTGAAGCCGCCGTTGGCCTTTTTGCCTGCGAAGTGTTGAAGCAGCTTTGCTTTGAGTTGAGATGTCATGGAAGGTGTCTCCGTGATGTTTAAGATAGGTTCGTGTGTTAAATGAAAATCAAGTGACTTGCAAAACAGGGTTTCTCAAAAGGACTTAAATCCCTTTCACTGCTTAGCATTTACTTGCTTTCCGCTCCGCACTTAAGTTGCCCCCCAACTTTTCTTGAACAGTCAGCCCATTTACACAAGCCTGTTCAAGTCACTTCTCTATCAATCCGTACTTTATCGGTACCGGCTTTTAAAAAAGAGCCCCAAACAACTGTGTTTAAGGCGCAGAAACCCTTATTACATCAACAAAATTAGATTTCCCAATCAACGCATCAAAATATCTTGCTTCTAAACATCTAGTTCGCTTCCCTTACCTTGGGAGAGTGTCTCCGCCTGCCGAATTTATGTGTTCTTTAGTCTATGGCTCCCGAAACCGCAGCTCCCGAAACCGCGGCTCCCTAGACTGCGGCTCCTGTGCTCCTTTTCTTTTACTTGTCTCGTTCTGCTTTCTAAAATCTTTCTAACTCTTCAAAGCTGTTGCTATTTGCCATCGCAGCCTCTCCACAAGTCTTCGGAGTCGGGAAAATCTTTGTCGGATTTGCTAAACCTTTGGGATTTAGCGCCCCTCGCACCCACTGCATGGTCTCTAAATCCGTCGCACTAAACATATTCGGCATATAGCAGCGCTTATCCGCCCCAATACCGTGCTCGCCCGAAATGCTTCCACCAACCCGCACGCACAGCTTCAAAATATCTCCACCTAGCGCTTCCACTGCCTCCAGCTGCCCGGGCACACCATTGTCAAACAAAATCAACGGATGTAAATTCCCATCACCAGCATGAAACACATTCGCCACCCGATACCCATGCCTTTCCCCAAGCTGTTCTATCTCTTGCAGCACTTCTGGCAACCGCGTTCTTGGAATCACGCCATCTTGCACATAATAATCAGGGCTTAGCTTCCCCATTGCTGCAAACGCTGCTTTTCTGCCCTTCCATAGCCTCAGTCGCTCTTGTTGGTCAGTGGCATGGGTGAGCTGACGCGCTCCGTTTTTATGGCAAAATCTCTCAATTTCCTTTGCACTCGCGGCCACTTCCGCTGGCGCACCATCTATTTCTATAAGCAAAATGGCCACCGCATCACGAGGATAGCAATTCGTTGCCACCACATCTTCCACCGCATTTAAACTAAAATTGTCCATCATCTCCATGCCCGCCGGAATGATGCCTGCGCTGATGATGTCAGAAACCGTTTCTCCAGCCGCTTCCACACTGGTAAAGTCTGCCAAAATAACCTGCACTGCCTCAGGTGACTTAAGAATGCGCAGGGTCACTTCTGTCACAATGCCAAGCGTCCCTTCAGAGCCAACCACAATACCTGTTAGATCATAACCAGGCATTTCCGGCAGGCTACCGCCAACGTTCACAATGTCACCGTTTGGCAGCACCAGCTTCAGCCCTAGCACGTGGTTAGTCGTCACGCCATACTTTAAGCAGTGCACACCGCCTGAATTTTCGGCCACATTTCCGCCAATGGAGCAAGCCTGCTGGCTAGAGGGATCAGGCGCATAATAAAACCCCGCGCCACTAACTGCCTGCGTAATCCAGTTGTTAATCACCCCAGGCTGAACTACCACGCGCTGATTATCATAATCAACGTCTAATATTTGCTGCATGCAAGTCGTGACAATCAGCACGCAGTCCTTTATCGGTAGTGCCCCGCCCGATAGGCCTGTGCCGGCCCCACGGGTCACAAAAGGAATTTCCTGTTCATGACAAAACCTCACCACGGCGGCAACTTCTGCTGTCGTCTTTGGCAGCGTCACCACAGCAGGCCGCTCTCGATAGCTGCTGAGGCCATCGCACTCATACACCAGCAGCTCTTCTTTTCGCCGCATCACCTGCTTTTTACTCAGCAGCTTTTCCAGCGATCGCACAACGGGCTTCCAGTCACGATCAGCAGCAGTATCAGACTGAGTAATAGCAACAACCATAGCGGAGCAAGTGTAGGAGACATCCTCTATGATCCTAACGTAAATCGGCTTTGGAATCGGCTTTGGCCAGAGGGCCTAGCCATCCTGACTAGCCACCTCGCCCTTTGGCTAAGGTTTCGCCATTTAGCATTCGCTGCGCGGCATCAAGCAGAGCTTCTTCTAGATATGGCTTTGTAAAGTAGCCGCTAGCCCCAAGGTCTACGGCCATTTGGCGGTGGCGATCCGCCCCACGTGAGGTCAGCATTGCAATCGGAATGCTCTTTAAGTGATTGTCTTTCTGCATCCGAGACAGTAGCTCCAACCCGTCCATTCTAGGCATTTCAATATCACAGAACACAAGGTCACAAGGCAATCCAGAGCGCAGCTTATCCCAAGCTTCCTGCCCGTCGCGGGCTTGCTCTACTCGGTAGCCCACTTTGTTAAAGCTCATAGAAAGCAGTTCGCGAACGGTGATAGAGTCATCCACGATGAGTACGGTAGGATCTTGCTTCACAGGGGTTTCTTCTACAGCCGCGGTCTCATCTTGTGACCACAGCATAGAAGACGGCTCCCGGCGTGCTCGGCCCGTAGCAATGTCAATCAGTTCCATGACATCAGCAATCGGCATTACTCTGCCATCACCCAGTACCGTTGCCCCAGCAATGCCGAGAGGTTTAGGGACTGGGCCTTCTAGCTGTTTAATCACAATTTCCTGCTCGCCAATGACTTGATCTACCTGTACGGCGATGTAGGTGTTTGCGCTTCTGAGCACGATGATAGAGAGAATATCGTCTTCCTGACTGCCGCCATATACGCGGCTTCGGCCCAGCTTTCGGTTGAACTTAAGCAGTTCGGTAACAGGCTGAAAGGTGAGCAATGTGTCGCGCCAACGCACACAGTCTTGATCGTTTTCGTTTTTGACAATGCGATCGCGCGGCACATCCAACATATCCTCCACCCCATCCATCGGGAAGGCAATCCGCGCTTGGTTACTCACGCAGCTCAGTGCCTTAGAGATGCTGAGTGTCAGCGGCAATCGAATCGTAAAGCTGGTGCCTTTCCCCATTTCCGAATCAGTTGTGATGGTGCCACGGATCTCGGCGAGCGACGTGCGCACCACGTCCATCCCCACCCCCCGCCCGGCAAAGTCATCCGCCTGATCACGCGTACTAAATCCAGGATGAAACAACAAATCATACGTTTCAATCTCAGATAGGTCTTCGGCTTCAGATTGAGTAATCAGCTTCTTTTCAATGGCCTTTTTCTTGACAAACTCAGTATTTATGCCGCCGCCATCATCGGCAACATAAATAACGGTCTGATTACCTTGGTAAAACGCGCGTACGGTAATGGCGCCTTCCGGTGGCTTACCTGCGGCCTGCCGCGCTTCTGGCGTCTCAATGCCGTGGGTAATCGCATTGTTGACCAAGTGCGTCAGCGGATCGTACAGATGCTCCACAATCATTTTGTCAATTAGGGTATCTTGCCCTTCCACTATCAAGCGGGCTTCTTTACCACACTTCAGCGAAATATCTCGTACTGCTCTAGGCAATCGATCCGAGGCCTGGGAAAAGGCCACCATGCGAGCAGTGTTCAAGCCTTCTTGCAGCTGAGTTGTAATTTGGCGGAACTGCCGAGTAACTTGATCAGAAGATTCGACCGTGTAGCCAATGTCAGAAGAAGATTCTCTGACCCGTACGATCAGCTCAATCATTTCTTGAGACAGCGTGTGAAACCCTGTGAATCGATCCATTTCCAGCGCATCGAAGGTCTCACCTGTTGCGTGGTCTTTAGATGAACCGTCTTCAGATGAACCGTCTTCAGATGAACCGTCTTCAAAAAATGAGTTTGGATCGTCAGTTGTTTGACTGTTAGTACGGGCTGAGTTGTGGGCGCGTCGATTGGACATCAACGAGCTTTCTAACAGCGATCGCTCATACAGATCACGCATTCGCTGACCCACATCATTTAACTGTTGCACCTGAAACAGCAAATTATCCAAAAACTGCCTCAGCCTTTCTTGATCTCGCTCTAACGTATTGCGGCTAACAACCAATTCACCCACTAAGTTACTCAAATTGTCCAAGTGATTGATGGATACGCGCATCGTCTGATCTCGTATCCCACCATGCCGGGCTGTGGCTTGAGGGGTTCGCCGTTGAGCAGTCGTTGTCTTCTCGGTTGTCCCTTCCTCAAGTAGTTTTTCTAAGTCACCAAAGTCCTCATCCTCAGCACCTTTTGGTTCAAAGCTGTCGTCTTCAGCGTCTTTTTGACCCAAAGGCTCATCCGCTGCGCCTTTTCCCATGGCGTGAATGGCTGATGAAGAGTCACCGACGAAAGTCGGCAAGTCGCCCACATTAGCGCCTGAATCTTGGGTCGAATCTTCTAGTAACAGTGCATCTAAATCATCAAAACTATGATCAATCGTAGTTTCAGCACTAGAAACAACCGTCCCCTCTAAGGCTTGGTCAATCTCCTCAGCATAATTCTCTATTTCAGGCAGTGCACCATCTATTTCTGCCAGCTCTTCTTCGGTCAAAAATCCGTCTAACTCGTCCTCTATACCTTCTTCTAGTAAGCTATCTATACTCAGCTCAATACTGTTTGGAGCGCTGTCCGTAGAGATTGTTTCTGAAACTTGTGGTTTTTGTATTGTTTGTTCAGAGGCCATCTCAGCATTGGCAATCGTTTCGGCATCAAGCATTTTCTCCGATGCCGCCTCATTAAAGATTCCTGTTCCAAATGCCGTTTCAAAGTCAGCGAGTATTTCTTCAGATAGCTCATCTCCAGAGATATCTTTATGACTATCTTGCGCCATTGGATCTTCTGACGAAAAGCCCGTGTTGCCAACTTGCTCACCCAATTCTTCAGCTAGCAGATCCTCAGAAGACAAACCTTCAGAAGACAGATCTTCAAATGACAGATCTGCGAAGGGATCAGTATCATGATTGCTAGCTTCAGGATTATCTTGAGCTTCGGTGTGATCGCTCAATAATTCAGCGTCCAAATCCAAAGCTATGCCGCTATCATCGTGACCGCCATTAATATCATCGTCACCACCTGACTCAGATACCAACTCACCCCACAAATCATCTGCATCTTCATTTACCGAGAGAGCCTCGTCAGTGTTGGTGCTATTCTCTTCATTCTCAAGCAGCCCCTCTAACTCAGTGCCTGCCTGGGCAACGTCTAAATTCACATCAAAAGAGGTGACCGGTTCAATCTCTAGGAAGTCATCCTCTAAATCTTTCTCCTCAGAGGTTCCTCCGGGTTCTGCACTTTCAAAATCAAGAATAAAGGAATCTTCTTCTAACGTCTTCTCCTCCTCGGGTGATTCGTCTCCGACAGGCACATTCAAGCTTCCTTCATCCAACCCTATGTCCGTTTCTTGTACATCAGCTTCTAATGAAATCTCACCCCAAGGAGCATCCGATAGCTGCTCTACAGATTCATCTTCACCTAAGAAAAAACTATCAATGTCTTCTTCTGCTTCTTGTAGTTTTCCGCCAGTTAGTGTTGGGAACTCAATGTCTTCCTCTCTCGGACTAACAACATGAGAAGGTCTAGCTTTTGTTGTAACAGGTGCTACTTCCTCTGTTGAACTAGAACTAATTTCTATTGCGTCTCCTAATCCTGTGTTTCCTTCTAGTGCCAAGCCTTCTAGTGCCAACTCTTCTAGTGCCAACTCTTCTAGTGCCAACTCTTCTGGCAATAGATCTTCCGACAATGCATCTTCTGGGAGCGATACGGTCAGTCCTTCCGGAGAAAAGTTCTTCGGAGAAAAGTCTTCAGATAGCTCTGATGCTAAAGCGTCAGAAGAACTTATTTCGTCATTAATATCTAACGCACCTATCCCAATGCCTAGACCAGTACCGTCATTTTCTTCGTCAGGCACATTGGTCAGCGTATTAACAAAGGTGTTAGCATCCTTTTCAGGAGTAGCATCATTGTCTATAGCATCTTCTTCCCAGGGATCTTTAGATAAATCTATAACGTCATCGGATAGCGGGCTCTCTTTAGAAGGCACACTATCTCCTAAAGCGCTTTCCAAAGAAGCATTATCATCTGAAAAGTCATTAGATTCATTATTCTCTGACGTTTCAGATGCCAATGCTTCAGATTCCAACGCTTCCGAGATCGCAAACTCTCCGTCTGTCAGCGTTCCGCCAAACAAATCATCTTCTATTTCTTCATTACCTGCAATCGTATCTTCGGTAACCTCACCTGACAAAAGATCCTTTAGATCATCCTCAGGAGAAATATCAATTCTTTCTGGATGAAGTTGCATCTCCTCTGTTGCAAATGAGTGGCTTCCAAGCGTATTATCTAGCTCATCCAAATCACCATCAAACAGATCTGCCAAGCTATTGAGCTCATCTTTACCCACTTCAGGTCCCGTCACATTGACAGTCGCTAACAGCGCATCTAAAGACTCATCTGCTTTTTCCTGACTATCCGCATCGCGATCTAGCGCCGATAGCTCTGAAGGAATTTCATCGAAGTCAAGATCTAGACTCAGTCGCTCAATATCACCTTCATCCTCATCAGTATCTTCTGCCAATTCGGATGCAGCGGTTGATTTCAGCGCATCCTCACTAAAAAGATCACCTAGTGTATTTTCTTCTATTACATCCTTCTCCACAGACTCACTAACACCTGCCTCAGAAACGCCTTCAGCAGTCCCGTCATCATCATCAAACAGAAGACCGGCCTCATCAGAATCATCTGCATCCAGGTCATCTTCTAAAGCTTCCTCAGAGGCAAAATCTAGCCCGTGTAAGCTATCTTCAAGGCTACTTTCCAAATCAAAATCATCAATTCCTTCTAAATTATCGGCTACCGCATCTTCCTCCAAGATGTCCTCCGGCAGCAGCGACTGCATCACATCGGAAACGGCAATTTCAGAGGCACGTCCTGCCAAAACAAAATCCTGGGCCTGTTTGATCTCCTTGATGAGGATCGGCGCCAGCGTTTTGTAGGTGTTATCTTTGCTTGCCGTCGCTAGCCTTGCCGTTTCAATTAGATCGCACCAAGCAAATAGCTCGAATTGCTCACCCATTTCGTATAGCTGCGTACACACGTCTTGTAGCGCTTTTCTAGACTCCGCATGATCTGGCTGCTTAAAAATAGCCAGCATTTTACGAAGAAAGCTGGCCCCATCGCGCTTAAAGCGAGCTCGAACGGCTTCTGGGGAAATCACTGTCACCCGCTCAGTCGCAGCATGGCTCTCCAAACTTCCTGAAGATTGACCAACCAGTGCGCCTAGATGCGCTTCTATCTGCCCAAATACAGGCTCCACATCGGCCATAATTTCTTGGGCTTTGTCCTGAGTCAGACCAAAAGGCCCCTCTAGCTGCTCAATTAGATCCTTTAAGCCGTCAGAGATTCGCAGAAATAATGTTTCTAAGACTCGATCCACCTGAACCGGAGATTCCTTCAATATTTTGAAGTAGTCCTCCATACGGTGCGCTGTTCTTTGGATACTTTCCAAACCCAGCATGGCCGCTCCGCCTTTAACAGAGTGAGCTGCTCTAAAAATTTCATTGGCCTTTTCCGAATCTTCAATAGTGGCCTGAAGACTAAGCAACCCCTGTTCAATCGTATTGAGGTGGTCTTTGGCCTCCTCAATGAAATATCCCATGATACGTTGTTGTTCTTCAGGCTGCATAGCCGCGCTCTCCCCCTATTAGTAGTTCAGCGTAATTTCAGTGAGCTTCAGTTCGTTCGTCATTCTTGAAGTGTTGGCACTGATGATAGGCTACTTTGTCATATTCGCCACCTAAAACACTAAAAATGCCGGAAATCATTTATCCTTCTTTCGTATTGACCTTAAATTTATCTACTGAAGTCAGTAAGTCTTTCGCAACGCCTACTAAGTTTTGAAGCGACCCAGACACTCGCTGAGATTCCTGAGAAGTCTCTTGCGCCGTCAGTTCCACAGATTGCATAACCTGTGCAACAGCTCTTGAAGTTTCAGTTTGCTCAACCGTATCAGCCGTAATCGAGCGAACCAGCACATCAATCCGGTTAGAGACCTGGATAATATCGTCTAACGATTGCTTCGCTTGCTCTGCGAGACGCGTACCAGCAATAACTTGCTGAGTGCCTTCTTCCATAGCCGTCATGACACCACCAGTTTCACTTTGAATCTGTAATACAATCTGCTCAATTTCTTTAGAGGCTTTGGCCGCGCGATCTGCCAGCTGTCTTACCTCATCCGCAACAATCGCAAAGCCTCTTCCTGCTTCACCGGCCCGAGCCGCCTCAATACTGGCATTAAGTGCTAGTAAATTTGTCCGAGAAGCAATCTGGGAAATGAGCGCAACGATTTTTGAAATCTCTTGAGAGGATTCTGCGAGGCGTTTTACTTTACGAGTAGTGTCTGCTACTGTCTCACGGATGTCGAGAATACCTGCAACCGTGCGTTCTACCGCTTCGCCCCCTCTTAGGGCGGTTTCAGACGCTGAACGAGCGACTTCTTCCGCTTCACGTGCACTTTCGGCCACCCGTTGAATCGAGTCTGTCATCACTTGCACAGAGTTGAGCGTGACAGCAAGCTCTTCCGCTTGCCGCAAGGCATCAGCCGAGAGTGCCCTAGCAAAGGCTTCGTTTTCTGTAGAGCCTTGACTCACTTGCCTGGCGGCTGTACTCACTTGCTTGACAATCTCGCGGAGGTTTTCAATGGTGAGATTGAATGAGTCAGCGACTGCGCCCAAAACATCTGCGGTAACTTCTGCTTTCACCGTCAGATCTCCTCGGGCCGCGCCTTCTACATCATCTAACAGCCGAATAACTTGCCGCTGCAAGTCTTCTTTGGCTTGTTCTTGCTCCTGGGCTTTACGCTGAGCTTCGCTGGTGGTAGTAAAGATGGTGCTGGCCATTTGGTTAAACCCTTCTGAGAGCTGACCAAACTCATCGCGGGTTAATATCGTTGCTCTGGCGTTAAGATCACCCTGCGCAACCTGATTGAATTTAATCTGGAGCTCATTAACGGTCTGACGAGTACGACGCTCTAGCAGATAACCAAGTCCAAAAACACTGCCGACACTAGCGGCCCCAGCGATAACACCAGTTGCAAGAGGATATGTCTTAGGGTGCTCTGGAGGGGCCGTGATGACGCCCATGATAATGGCTGTAATCGCAGATACAGCACCTGCTGAGCCTGCTAGCATCAACCGTTTAGTAGGCATAGCGGCATTCTCTAAGAAGGCCAATGACCCCTGCTTGCGGGGTTTTGGATTATTCACAGCTCGCTTATTGAATACAGGCATCGGCGAGGTGCTAGAGGCTGCGAAGCTACCTGACGAAGCCATCCCAGACATAGTATTACTGTCTAAGTCCATGGCGCTGCCGAACTGGCTGGGAACCGCCCCTACCGAAGGACTGGTGAACCCTGCGGAACTATCAGATAGATCAAAGTCAGGCATACTTTCAAAATCATCAAAATCATCAAAAGCATTACCTAACGAAGCAGAATTACTGCCCATAGACGAATCTGCGAAGGCGTCATCATCAAAATCTGGCATTTCGAAGCGATCGCTCTCAACGCTATCGCTATCGACATTGCCTGAGGCAACATCACCGGCATCGAAATGATCTGGAGCAAAATCATCCGAGCCAGCATTCTCCGCTGCTACCGCTGGGGGTGCCTCCTCGGCCTCAAAATTAAAATCATCGTATGAGGTTTCTTCTGGCAGCGTTCCAGAAGACTGTGGTTGGTCATCGGAAAAGGTCGCTGACGAGGGCATTGCCTGCATGTCATCTGACTCTGCCATGAAAAATGTCTTTTCTTCAGCCTGTGGTGCAGCAGACATTGGCTCGAAGGAGAGTCCTTCAAAACTGTTGTCTTCATTCGAAAAAGCCTCTTCTTCAGCCGTTGGCTCAGACGAAGATAGCGCTGGTGACGCAGCTACCGAATCAGCTGACCCTTGAGTGCCAAAGGCTTCGTTGAATTCAGCCATATCAAAATCAGTCGAAGTATCGCTGAAGGTCGTCACCGTGCCTTCATCTACACTGCTATCGCTGAAGCTGAACGGATTGCTCTCTAGGGTATTGACCAATGGCTCGTCGGCATCGCTATCTTCGCGCGCAAAGCTTCCAACGCTAAATGGGTTATCGTCCGCTTCGCTTTCTTTGAAGGCGTCAGCTGAACTACTATCATGACTAGCTGATACCATAAACGGATTGTCCGTATCTGCAGCCACTTCCGATAGGGGCAAATCCGTAGGCGTCCCTTGTGATGCTAAATCAGCGGCGGCAAAATTCGTGAATGCATCAAAGTCATCGTCATCGTCCAGCTCAAAAGAATCTGATTTATCCAGAGCTTCTATCGTTTCAAAAGAATCTGAGGCCTCCGACAACTCATCGTTAAATTCTTCAGGCATGGATGAGACAGCATCAATGGGGTCATCTACAGATACGTCCTCTAAAGCAGCTGGGACATCAGCTTCCTCAGAGGCCTCTATTGCATAGGCTAATCCATTGTTGGCATAATCTACATACTCTGGATCAGAAGAAAGGTGCAGAACCGACTTGTACTGTTGCTGAGCAATTTCATACTGTTGAAGGCCATAGCAGTAGATATGACCTTTAAGCAGTAGAACGCTGGGATCGGTTGAGTATTCTTCTGCCAACACATTGATAGCTTCGGCAGCCGCTTCGTAGCTGCCCTGCATATAGGCTTTTTCTGCCGCTTGGTAAGATTGTGCGTAGTCAATGCCCGATGCCATGGTGTGTAGTCCTCTTGCCGAAGCTGGTGTGAAGTAGGGTAGACGTGTAGGAGGGAGGTTTAAGAAAAATGGGTAAAGGGAGTTAGAGAAGCTATGCTACCCAACGTGCTGAGCGCAAAATAGCGATATGGTCTAGCAGCTTTAGGGACTGATCTGCTGCGATTGGCCATTCCCCTTTGAGAAAAGGCGCCATGGCATCAGAGGGATCGGCAGTTGCCTTGAGGGCATCAATATCTAGCCAATCGGTTCCAACAACCTTGTTTACCGCCAGTCCTAACATCGCCCCTGAATCTTCTACGGCAATCACCGGAATTTCGGCACGGTCAGTGTTCATAGGTTTGGAATATCCAAGAAATTGGCCGAGATCTGCCACCCAAATCACCCTACCCTGTTCGTTGAGCGTTCCCAGCAGTAGCGGCGAGACATTGGGAACAGGTGTAATGTGGTCGGGAGCGTATTCAATAATGCGCCGAATGCCTATGGCCGGTAAGGCAAATTCTTCATTGTCAGTCAGAAAGAAGCGCAGATGCAGCTCACCTTCAGGGGTTTCTATTTCTTGAAGTTCCGGGGCTTGATCTTGTCCCGATATCGTTTGAAAGTCAGGATTTCCTACCATGGTGTTTTGGGATGCATTACCCCAGTAACAGTTTGACGGTGCCAACTAGCTCAGTTGGCTGAAAAGGCTTGGCAATATAGGCATCTGCCCCTTGTTTCATACCCCAATAGCGATCAAATTCTTCCCCCTTAGCGGAACACATCACCACAGGCAGGCTTTTGGTCGTATTGTCTGATTTAATCCGGCGGCAAACTTCGTAGCCATTCATTTCAGGCATAACGATGTCGAGAAGGATAAGGTCTGGAGGGTTACCCTGAATATATTTGAGCGCGTCAAAGCCATTGCTAACAGCAGTCACAGACAGCCCGCTGCCTTCTAGCAGCGTCTTGATCATTTCTCGCTGGGCGACGCTATCTTCGACGACCAAAACTGTATGCATACCTTTGACCACTGACCGGTCGGGAACCGGGGGCTTTAACTGCTCAAGCATTCCCTGGGAAGCAAAGAAATAGCGCAACGACAACCGTCGCTGCGACTGCACATCGATTTGCCCAGGAATCTATTGAAACCTACCTGCTGTACTCAACGTACCCGTGCGCCCCTCATTGACTAAACATTTGTTGATAGATACGTCTTGAGTGCTCTGCGTTTAGTGATGAGTAGCTGATGAGGATATATGGCTGATGAAGATACATGAATTGCGCTGAGCGAGTCTTTTTGATAGGTATGAGCCAATCGGTAAGTGCGTGGGCATATTTGGAAAAGCATAGTACTTGCCCCGTAACGGTTTGCTAGGGGCACCTAAAGATTAGGTAAACGAGCCTACATAAAGTAGAGGAAACGCCAGCGTGCTGTATCTAGCTGAGACCCAGAGAAAAAGTGGATTTATCGGAAATGGTAAGGCGGAGTTTAAGCTGCTTGCTTGCCAACGGTCTGAGCATGATTGGAGTGCGGTGCCAGGTGATGAGGTCGTGGCTGCACCAGACGATGCAGATTATGGTGCGGATACTTTGGTACTTATAGAGCTCAACAGCAGCCGTCAGGTGCAGCGCCATCAGGCTGCCGGGCGAACGTTAGTGAACATTTTGCAGAATTTCTCTGGGCTGAGTAAAAAGTTCAAGGCGCAGGGCGAAGAGATTGAACAATGGAAGGAGTCTTTGACGTATCAGAGTCAGGCTTTGAACCGCAGAGAAATGGAGATTGAGTCGCGCCAAGACCAGGTTGAGCAAGCAGAGGCTGATTTGGAGCAGCTAGAGGAGCGGCAGCAAGCAGTCGAGGCTCAGCAAAGTGAGGTGGAAGCTTTAAAAGAAGACCTGACTCGGAAAAACAGTGAACTGGAAGGCGCTTGGGCACATCTAAATGGTGAAATTCAAAAGTTTGAAGAGCGGCAGGCGGAGGCGCAAGGCGGCCTGAGTGATGAACAGACTTGTAATATTCAGAATGCGATCGCACGTTTGGGTGAAGTCACGCTGAGTGCAACGACTGCAAATGGAGACCTGACGGCGGCTTTTGAGCTAGTCACCCACTATCAAAATGAGGTAGCCGAAAATCAGCAGCGCTTAGCCCAAAAACAGTCAGAGGTTGAGGCTGAAAAAGCCGCCCTGAGTGATGGCCAGAAGACGCTGAGTGAGGCTAAGCAATCGCTCCATGAAGCTGAATCAACCCTATGTACCACTCAGGTCACTTTGCAGCAGCAGCAAGCTTTGCAAGAAGCCAAACAAGCTCAAAACCAGCTGCTCACCGAGCAACTCGAAAATCAGTCAAATTTACACCAGCATCTATATAAGTTGCTAAATGCGGCTGATAAGGTAAAGCTCAGCAAGAAGGTTGATGTCACTGCACTAGAGGCGATGACCGTAGATGACCTTCAGACCCTTGTCGCGAAGCTAGAAACAGATTTGAATAAGATGTCTGGCTTTGTCAATGACCAAGAAGAGGAGCTAAGGCTGCAGCAGGAAGACATCGATGTGATTCAGGCAAAAATAGAGGGCGCAAATGAATATGATCGCTTGCAGCTAGAAACCGAAATTGAAGAAGAGAAAGACCGGCATGTAATGCTGAACCGGACACTGGTGGGTCAGCGGCGAAACCTGTTAGAGCGCGAAGAGATTTTGGAACAGCATCGGGCGGTGCTGCTCCGTAAGCAAGGTTTAGCGGCAGAAGGCTCAGCGGGAGCCGCTGAACTAGAGCCGTTGCTAGATGAGATTGACGCTCTGAGAGCGCGACTCGGTGAGCAGATCCAGCAGGTGGAGACCGAGAGCGCTCAAATTCAGACAGAGATTGAGGCCCTAAAGCAGACTCGGCAGCAGCAGCAAGAGATAGTGGCATCCCACCAACAGTTGGTGAGCACAGCGGAAGAAAACTGCTTCTCACATCAGATTACTATGGGACAAGCGGAAGGACAGGTAACGCTCTATGAGACTCTACTGCCGATCATTGAGGAGCGGCTAGGCGGATTCTATTTGAAGTTGGAAGCGGTTTCGCAAGTGTTGGAACAGTTGCAGGTAGCAGAAGCTAGTCAACAGAATGCAGTCCAAGAACTGCAGGGACTGGTAAATTCACTCAACGTACCAGAGCCTGCTTTGGTGTAGCGGTATCGGTTGAAAGTGCTCACTTATGTCGTCACTTATGTCGTCACTCGTGTCGTAAACAAAGTGGCGAAAGCTATGGAGCCATTGAAGAGGCCTTGTCCCTACTCTATTTTGCACTGTAGCCTTATCGCTAGTGCATAAAAAGAGGCAACGATGGCATCAGATTACATCAAGCTAGATCAGTTCTTGAAAGTAACGCAGTTGGCAGCTTCAGGCGGAGAAGCGAAGCTAATCATTCGCAACGGAGAGGTTAGTGTAAATGGTGATATGGAGCTAAGGCGAGGCAGAAAGCTGTATGACCAAGATGTGGTGACCGTCGGCGATGTGTCTTTTGTCGTAGAGATGGGCCCAGCAGCAGACGATATTTAGACTAAGGATAAAACTGAAAAAGCACGCCCCTGAAAAAACATATCGAAGTGCAGTAGACAAAAATCACAGGATTAGTTGATGATCTAGCCAGTTTTCTGAGTCAGTGTACGGGTTGGAAACAGTAAAACAAACGATAGGGAGAGAACATGCAGCCTAAAGTTGAGATTTATACCTGGAGCCGGTGTCCGTTTTGTATCCGTGCAAAATCTTTGTTAGATGAGAAATCAGTGAGCTATACCGAGTACTGCATTGATGGTGATGAGAGCGCTCGTGCTGAAATGGCCAAACGGGCGGGGCGGCGATCACTCCCTCAAATTTTCATCGGTGAGCAGCATATTGGCGGCTGTGATGATATTTACGAGTTAGAGCGGGAAGGTAGTCTAGACAGTTTGTTAGCAAAGACTTAGCCCACTTATTGCCAAAAGACTTTCATTACGAAAAGACGCCTAATCAAAGAAAGCCTGTAGGAACCGCTTTTTAGTCCCTACAGGCCTTTGAGTTTAGCCGGAGCTATCAGGCTAAGTTGATATGGTTGAAAATTAGGCGTTTAGTCTATGACGCTCTAGAGAGCGATGTTACCTTGCTGTGCGCAGAGTTTCGACTGCCATTAAGCGCTGTTTTTTCTTGGTTAGGCCGGGGCTGAAGCAGCCCATAACCATTGTGATTGCGCTCATAGATCACATTAATTTCGCCAGTTTCAACATTTTTAAACATGTAGAAATCGTGACCAACCATCTCCAGGTTCTCGAGTGCTTCTTGAACCGTCATAGGTGGCATCGCAAAGTACTTAGTGCGTACCACCGCATCTGGAAGAGTGGGCTGATGGCTGAGAACTTCACTGATATCAGGATTAGCCTCTGGAGAAATATCTGGTGCATTGAGAACGGCTTCTACATTCGTGGGACGCACAGAGCTGTGGTCCTGCTGATGTCGTTTCTCTTTGTACTTGCGCAACTGACGAGTAATTTTACTGGTTACAGTATCGATACTGGCATAGAGATTTTCGCTGCGCTCCTCAGCGCGGACAACAGCATGGCTAAGATAAAGGGTAACTTCGGCTGATTGCTTAGGGGCGATCCGAGGGTTGTTTTCTACGGAGAGACAGACATCGACTTTACTGATTAGCGGTTTGAAGTGAGCGGTCGCTTTCTCAATTTTCTGATTCACATGAGCGCGGATGGCATCGGTGATCTCAATGTTTTTACCCTGGACTACTAGCTTCATAAAAGCAGCCTCCCTTTTGGTGGTTTTAGTTGTACACGCTTTAACCGTAACACCGCCTTCATTGAGAGAAGTTACAGTAAATTGAAACTGTCAAGAATTGAAGCATCCGTTGATAATTCTTGACCTGGTTTTAACCCTACTGAACGAATAAACTGATTGTTGCCGTTTATAGCGATCCCACCAATGGAAATATCGCAGTCTCAAAATGGGGATCTCTATTTGCTGGGGGAAGTGCCTTATCTCACAGCATGGCACTGGCAGAAAATGTTAGTGCATGAACGAAGGGAAAATGGTGCGCTGAAAGATGCTGTTTTACTGCTTCAGCATCCACCCGTTTATACATTGGGACACGGCGCAGACACTCGCTTTTTGAAGTTTGATCTCCAAAAGAGTAACCATGAAATCCATCGTATAGAACGGGGTGGGGAGGTGACTTATCACTGCCCTGGTCAAATTGTGTGCTACCCAATCTTAAATTTGAGGCGGTATCGACAGGATCTGCACTGGTATTTGCGGCAATTAGAGGAGGTTGTGATTCGTACGCTGAGAGAGTATGACTTGGTAGGTGAGCGCATTTCTGGGCTTACAGGTGTGTGGGTAAATGGCCGAAAGGTAGCTGCTGTTGGGATTAAGGTGAGTCGCTGGATTACGATGCACGGATTCGCATTAAATGTGTGCCCAAACTTATCAGGCTTTGAGAAGATTGTGCCTTGCGGCATTGAAAAAAGGTCGGTAGGGTCGATGGCGCAGTTTCTTTCGGAGGTGGATTTAGTCAGTGTTCAGCGTACTTTAATTAGACAATTTGAACATGTCTTTGGAATAAGCTTTAATCAACCACTTTTGTATCAGGATTTACAAGCACTTATGGTTAAAACCTAAAATTTTACCATCCTAAAATATTGGGCCTGTCGAGTTAGTTGAAACGTGGCTTAGCCACATCCCATGTTCGTAAAGATGTTTCGAACTGCTCACAGCTCACTCACTCACAATCAACTAGAAAGTAATTTCTAGCAGGGACAGATCGTCTTCAAATTGACTGCCGCTAAAATCACTGACTCGTTGAACAATTTTGTCTGAGCTAAGCTGCCGGTTTGCCGCTAAAGCCATCATTATTTGAAGTAGCCCATTGAGTCCTAGCTGAGAGTCGCTGGGGTCAGTGTCGGGTGGCGTGCTCGTCAGTTGCAGATGGGCGGGCTGTAGCTCGTAAATGCCGTCGCTGAAGATGTAGAGATGGCTATTGTCTGGAACGGTGCAGCGCTTCCACTGGTAGGTGGCATCTGACATCATGCCAATGGGTAATCCGGACGTACGCAGCTGAACGAGTTCGGTTGGACGACTGTCGGTGGCTGGATGGGCTAGCAGGGCAGGCGGATGACCCGCGCTACCGTAGGATAGCTCGTGGGTGCTGCGGTTATAGACGCCGTACCAAATGGTGAAGTACTTATCGTTTTGGCTGTCCATCTGAAAGGTTTCGTTGAGCCCTTTAAGAACGGATTCGGGTCGGTAGAAATTTACGTTGGGAAGAGATTGCGATCGCAGTACATTCAATACCGACGTGGATAGTAGCGCCGCCCCTAATCCGTGCCCGGACACATCGAGTAAGTACATGATGAGATAGTCTGGATCGATCCAGTAATGATCGAAGCAGTCACCACCCAGTTCTTGAGACGAGATGAAGTGCGATGAAATAGAAACGCCGGTTTCGCTGACGGTGTCTTTGGGGGTATCGGCAGGAAGTAAAGACGTGACATAGGTAGCGGCTTCAGAAAGTTCTGCTTCTAACCGGCGGGTTTGGGCTTTGAGATCCTGGGTAAGCTGATGTAGCCGCATTCCAGATCTAACCCGAGCGGCCAGTTCTGCTAAATTAACGGGCTTGAATAGCAAATCGTCTGCACCTGCTTCGATGGCCTCAATTCGCTTATTGCCATCTGTATGTCCTGTCATCATCAAAAACGCAGTGGTTGAAGACTGAGGATTTTGTTTGATTCGATGGCAAATATCAATGCCGGCGATGCCGCCAG
Source organism: Cyanobacteria bacterium P01_D01_bin.105 (assembly GCA_039025345.1). Lineage (GTDB taxonomy): Bacteria > Cyanobacteriota > Cyanobacteriia > Phormidesmidales > Phormidesmidaceae > Phormidesmis. Next base: position 55,378 of record JBCCOO010000017.1, read on the forward strand.
GAAGAACCCAATCACAGATAATGACCGCAGGTTCTAGCTCAGCTTTTTTTAAGCCAGTCAGGGCATCCGCTGCCGTTGCGACCCGATAGCCTCGTTTGTGTAAGAAGCGCTGCAGGCTCTTGAGAATAGCGGGATCATCGTCAATGACAAGAATATCAACACTGCCGACTGAGTCGAGAGTGGGATGCGTAGGGTAAGTAGAGGACGGGTTAAAAATCATAGGTGGTCTTAGCAGGGGCGTCCTCTATAGTTACCGCTGGCGCCTTCAGCATGAGACGACTGGAAATAGAGTGGTTCCAAAGGTCGATAAAGTCAGCGAGATAGTAGGGAAGATCTTCTTTCCCTCTAGCTACTTCGTCATCTACTGCTTCGGTGCCAGTTGTTTCGAGGCCAAGGGTTTCAGGCAGTGTGAAATCTTCAATATCAAATAGGTGAAGCCGCGTCATAGATTGAATGTTAGAAGGCTCTAAAATATTGGCGCGATAAGCGCCTGATTCATCGATCGCGCTGAAACAGCAGACCTGGTAGTAGTTTTGCCCCGATAGCTCACGGTACTGAACGAGCGTGTAGACATCAACAGGCTGGATAGGAAAAGGCAAAGATAAAACAATTTTTTGCTGAGTCGGCAGGAGCGACAGACGCATTGCGTTACGGACACCGTAGTAGCCTACTTTATCGGATTGTAGTGGGTATTTGCGGTGACGCGGTTGAACGTGAGTACGCATAAAGGTCGCGATGCCGAGACGCTCCTCGGTATAAGCTCCAATGAGGCTGACGTGGACATCGTAAGCGGGTACGTTACTGATGTTAAAGACTTCGAGGGCAAGGGTTTTGCCCTGTGATACACCATTTTGCGGGGCAATCTCTGGATGCTGTTTGAATGCCTCCTGATTAAACGCTTCCTGATTAAACGCTTCGCCAGACGAGGATAAGCCTGGGTAAGACAGATCTGCATCGGGAGACGGCATGGCCACTGTCTGCTGAGACTGGGGTTCAATCGGTCTCAAGTCCCAGTAGAGGTGGGGTAGTGCGCTAAATTTTAGCTGCTTTTCGATAATGTGGCGGTAGTAAAGACTGTCTTGCTTTAGCTGTTTGGTACTTTTATTGGTAAGCCATGCATAGGTGCCGGTTAGACCTATCAGTACTAGGTTACTAAGAATCAGAATGGGTTCCATGCGATCGCAAAAGTCTGCGGGTGTCTGTTAAGGCTACACCTTACTGTCTGTTGAATTCTAAACTGTCTGTTGAATTCTCAATGTCTAAAACTTTATTTATAGCGATAACTCAACGCGCTGCTTTGCCGGTATGACACTTTCATTTAATGCCTGTCATTTGCAAACTGGCTCTGTGCAAACCCGCGATGGGGTGAGATTAGATGCGGATGTGTATATGCCTAACGCAAACGCGGTTGGGGAGGGGCCGTGGCCAGTTTTACTGATGCGACAGCCTTATGGCCGTGCGATCGCCTCCACTGTCGTTTACGCTCACCCAAGCTGGTACGCAGCACAAGGCTACATTGTTGTGATTCAAGATGTGCGAGGCCGAGGCACCTCTGAAGGTAAGTTTGAGCTATTTGCCCATGAGGTCGCCGATGGAGAAGATACGGTACGCTGGGCCGCGCAACTCCCTGGCAGTAACGGTCAAGTAGGCATGTACGGCTTTTCGTATCAGGGTATGACACAGCTACATGCTGCAGAAGGCTGCGCTGGTAGCAGCTCGTCTGCGCTGAAGGCGATCGCCCCTGCGATGACGGGCTACCATCTGTACGAAGATTGGGCATACGAAAATGGTGCCCTGCTCTTTCAGCTGGGCTTAACGTGGGCCGTGCAATTAGCAGCCGAAACCGCTCGTATAGAAGGCAACGTTGCAACCTATCAAAAGCTCGTTAGCGCCGCTCGCCAGCTGCCATTGTGTGATATCAATCCTGCCCGTCCAAACATCCTCTCAGATGTCGATTCTTTTTTTCACCAGTGGATAGAAAATCCCAAACAAGGCGACTATTGGCAGCACCTAACCCCTCAATTATCCAATGTGGATTTGCCGATGCTCCATATTGGTGGATGGTTTGATCCCTATTTGCGGGGTGATTTGCGACTACATGCAGAAATGACCAAACGCAGCCAGCATTCGCAGCCGCTCTGTATTGGGCCCTGGGCACATATCCCCTGGAACCGAAAAGTAGGCGATGTTGATTTTGGCCCAGCCGCCGTGAGCCCAATAGACAGGCTTCAGGTGCAGTGGTTCAACCACATTTTGAAAGGTGAAGCATGGACAGAAACTCAGATTCAACTATTTGAAATGGGCCACAATCGGTGGTGTGAGTTTGAGCGGTGGCCCCCAGCTGTGGAGAAAACGTATTTTCTCCACAGCGATGGCTGCGCCAATATCCGAGAAGATAGCGGTTTGCTAGCAGAAAAGGTAGCGGAAAGCTTGTGCACTGATGCATGGGTGCATGACCCCTGGAATCCATCGCCGTCACTAGGGGGCCATAGTGCCATTCCGGCAGGTTCTTTCGAGCGGACGGCGGTAGATAGCCGAGGAGACGTAGTCACCTACACCAGTGCGCCCTTAACTCAGGCTATGCAAGTAATCGGAGTAGTAGAAGTACGCTGTAAAATAACCGCCTCAGCGCCTAGCTATGATTTATGCGCAGTTCTTTCACGTGTAAGCGAGGGCAAGACTTACAATCTCACTCAGGGCTATTGCCGCATAGATTTGGAGACAATAGAAGACTTAGAGAAAATAGATGTCGAGTCAGACATCATTACGCTGCCTTTGCATCCCACCTGCTTTAGATTGGAGGTTGGGGAATGTTTTCGGTTGAGTCTAAGCGCAGCCTGCTTTCCAGCATACCTAGTCAATACAGGCACAGGCGAACAACCGGCACAGGCTCAGCTAATTAACAGGGAAGTCGTGACATTGGCCATCGCCATCGGCGGGCCCAACGGTGCTAGGGTTACAGTCCCTATTCTCAAGTCACAGCCTCATGGTTAAAGACCTCAAACACCCGGCGGCAGCAGTTGCGCAACGATTCGCCTGACCTGGGCTCAGGCGTTTTACTGCCTTCGAAGCGCCAGTTATCGATAGTAGATAGTCTCCATTGCTGTCCGCAGTGGTCAAAACCTGCTACTTCTAACCCAATAGCTTTCGGTCTATCTGAGTCTAAGTCTTGGTGGAGTCTGATTTGAATGAGTAAGCTGCGGCACTGGAATAGGCGACTAACGCCAGGGAAATGAAAGCCAATATCAACAGAGTGGGGATCAATGAGATCTCTGGTTTCTGGATCGTTTGCCCAAGGTTTGAGATCGGCACGTAAGTCAGGCAGTTCGGATTTAAACAGCCCGACAGTCGCTGCAATCTTGCTGGCAAATTCAATCGTTGACGCTTGGTCTGCTGCGTTCACTGGCTCCCTCTTTCCTCAACTCCGGCTACGCATCTGAATCTGGATACGGCGCTGGCTAGTCTTTCGGCTATTTGGCCATTTTATTGTAACGGCCAAATAATGTTAGCTAAGGTTGCTACGGTTTAAGGCACGTAACGACCCGATTGGGAAAAAATAGGGAAGCGCAGCGACAGAAGTGTAATAGACGCAAGCGTAATAGTGAGTGGCCACAAGGGCGCAGGCAGAGTTGTCTTAGAACCAGCCTAGCCAGCCCAGACAGCTAAATTAGAGCTGCGCTTGACAGGTATTGAGAATAGCAAGATCGCCCTCTCTCACCGGTAGCTCATAGAAGCCTTGAATGCTTTGGGGCAGTCCGACAGGTTGCCCGCTTGCTATCTGCGTTTCAGCAGAAACCAGTCCCAGTGCGTAGCGATGGCGCTCTTGTGAGTAGCTATCCGTAATCGTGAGCTGCATACTGTCTGATTCTATACGGCCTTGCGCGCAGTCGAATGAAGAAGAGACAGTATAAAAAGCACTTGTTACATTGTCATCATTGGTCTCAAATACGAAGTAAGCCGCCGCAATTTGATCGTGAGCGGGTTGTTCGCCGTAAAGGTAAACGCCATCACCTGCCATAAAGCCGTTGGCGACAGCCTCATTTTCTAAGTGCTTGGGAGGAGTGGCTGTTTCAGCTTGGGCTGGATGATGTTCTAGATAGGCTTGCGATCGCCAATGTCTCTCGAGCTGTGCACGACGAGCGCCTGATTGGAGCTGTTGTAGTCGGGTAGAACGAGTGTCTAGGTCTCCATTTACAGTCATTGCTGCGTTCACTGGCGCCAGGACTTGTAATGGCTCCAGGGCTTGTACCGGTGCCGATAGCCCCAGAGTGACACTGACAGCCCCCACAGATAAGCTAACAGCCTTCAACCCTAACCCAACACTGCGGCTTTGCTCTATCACATCAATAGAATTTTTAAGTAATGCCATCTGAATTTGCTCTCCCCGCATACAAATCGACCTTACATAGAAACACGGACTGTTATACGGACGTAGATCACAGGGTTTTTATTCTTTAGGTATTTCTTAACTTAAAGGCGTATTTCTACATAGCTTCTATATTTTCGAGCCGATATAAGGATTCCAAAACAGGACTGTCACGGCCCCGCTTCAGCAGGAAATATAAAGAAAATCTTGTGGAATGACTTGTTAAGGGAATTTATCAAAGGGTATGGTGTAGGTCTGAAAGAATTGCGAAACGCCAGGAGACTGAATGGAGGCGTACGCTTCAGTTTTGTCTAAGTCTGATAGTCCCTTTAAGCTTTTACTGTTTATTGATAAGCGCCCCAATGCTACGGAGCAGGTTCGCGACGTCCGTAAGTGCCTGAAGAAGCTGCAGGGGGATGGCTCTGTTAGTTTGGAGATTATTGATGTTAGCAATCAGCCTTATTTAGCAGAGCATTTTAAGCTAGTAGCCACCCCTGCTCTGATTAAGGTCTCAGCAGACAAGCATCAGGCGTTAGCCGGTAGCGACATTGCTACGCAGCTCGAACAATGGTGGCCTCGGTGGCAGCGTGAAGTTGCCACTGAGGCCACCGGCGCCACTGCGGCAAGCAGTGTAGTAACGAAAGCAGACAATGGTGTAGCGGTAGATGCCGTTGCTCAATCTACGGAGATTTTGCGGCTGGGAGATGAGATTTTCAAGCTTGAACAGGAAAAAGAAGCACTGACCTCCCAGATTGAATTTAAAGATCGAATTATCGCGATGATGGCCCACGATTTGCGAAACCCCCTGACAGCCGCTTCGATTGCACTAGAGACCCTGGAGCTAGCTTACGAACCTAACAGCAAACGGGCGGAGAAATTTACTCCTGAGTTAATGGCACACCTGGTAAAAAGTACAAAGGTGCAAATTCGAACCATTAACAGCATGATTACTGAAATTTTGCAGGCGGCGAGAGGCCCGAGTGCAACGCTAGACATTACACCGGAACGATTTGACTTAAAAGCACTTTGTAACCAAGTAATATCTTCTTTCCAATCAAAACTGAGCCACAAAAAGCAAACCCTTGAAATAGATATTCCACAGGATTTGCCCTTTGTGTATGCAGATATCGATCAGGCACAGCGAGTATTAACGAACCTGATAGATAACGCCATCAAGTACACACCTGCTAACGGACAGATTGGTATTTCAGCACTGCATCGAACGACAGAAAAAGTACAGGTCAGTATTCGCGATACAGGCCCAGGCATCCCGCGAGATAATCAAACCGTCATCTTTGAAGAAAGTTTTCGGCTACAACGAGACCAGACAGAGGACGGCTATGGACTGGGCCTAGCACTGTGTCAGCGAATTGTGCGAGCGCACTACGGTCAGATCTGGGTGGATTCTAAGCAGGGAGAAGGCAGTTGTTTCCACTTCACGCTGCCAGTTCACAAGGGATAAGCTTACGCAAAAGACCTCACACAACATTCGATGCAGTCTGAACCATTGAAATCTGAGCTGCTCAAATCTGAGCTTAGCTGCTTAAATTTTTACTATTGGACTGCCCTTTTATTTGCGCTTTCATTTGCGCTAGCTGCTCACTGACAGCAGCTTGGCTTTCTAGCTGCTCAAACTGTTGTGCGACTTGGTCGGCGCCTGTATCTCTGGCGACTTCGGCCTGAGCTTCTAAGTCCAAAACCTTAGCTTCCATACGCTCGAAGACACTCTCTGGACGCTGACTGTGAGGATTCCTCAGACGAGCGTTGAGCCGAACACTCGATTGGGCGGCTCTAGCCCTAGCAATATACATATCTTTTTGGGTGCGAGCATCTGCCAGCTTGGTTTCTAGCGTTGCCATATCGACTTTTAGCCTGTTTACAATATCGGCATGGTGTGCAACTTGATCTCGCAACGTTTGGGCCGTTTGGGAGTAGCTTTGCTTATGCGTAAGGGCAATGCGAGCTTTGGCTTCATCACCTTGTTGAAGTGCTAACTGGGCGCGGTTATACCACTCCTGGGCATTGCGCTTGGCTTGTTCTCTCTGTCGTTCTGTTCGCTTTTGCGTAGCGATCGCTTGTGCCACAGCCTGTCTCATTGAGACCAAGTCACCTTGCATATCGATAACGGCTTGTTGCAATACTTTTTCCGGATCTTCTACGCCGTTAACAAGGTAATTGACATTGGCTCGAACCAGGCGAGAAAAACGATCTAGCAGTCCCATAAGCCGTTACTGGGCTGTAATTTCCAAGCGATGATGTAGCCAGAATAGCAATCTTTCCCTCCCGTTGTGTTTATTCAGCGGTAGGGCCATATATTTGGGCTGATATGCCTTTGGTTTGCAGCTTGACGATGAAAGATTGAGCCGCTTCAGGCGTATTGTATACAGCAAGCTGTATGCGATTGCCATCAGAAAACTGACGAACGAAGGCTTCTTCTACGGCTTTTCGTATTTCTATAAGGCCTTGCTCGGTGCTAAATGGAACGGTGACATAGTAATTTGTACCGACTGGGATAGACAGTGCTTGAGTTTCGGTGGCTGGGCCTGCGGGCAAGGTTGATTGAGGCAAGGTTGATTGAACTGAGGAAGGGGTCGCCCCTTCTATCGGCGGTAGCACTGGTGGTAGCGGGGTTGCAGAGGTTGCAAGCGGATCCAGGCTAGACTGCATGTCGAGCGAGCTGAGGTTGTCGAGTTTGAGATTGACGAACTCTTGAGCAGAGAGGTCAGGCCCGGGTGGATCGAATGGGTGTTCGGGCAGGGCGTTGGTAGTAGTGTCGTTGCCGTTAAAGCGGCGGGCTAACGTTTGTGCCATGTCTGGGTTAGACATTACATAGCTAGCCCCTAGTCCTGCGAGGAGTGCAAAAAAACCTAAGGCTGCACCGGCCATAAGCGAGATAGTTTTTCGTTTGGGCTTGAGGTTTAGATTGACGGGCTCTGGCACGGTCACGGATGCAGCCAGCGTGTCGATGAGTTTTTCTGAAGCGGCTGAGTAACCACTGTTCAATGCCGTTTTAGCGGGCAGTGCATTAAGAACAGATATATGATTCTCCCCATCTGCTTCGAGGGAGCCATCTGCTTTGAGTGAGGCATTCAAGGCCCTTCTATGAGCCTCATTGTTCACCCATTCTGCCTCGGATGACGCTGTTGCAGGGAGTGCTGCAAGTGATGTTTTATGCTGAAGTTGAGGCGCTAATGCGGTATGGTGTGCGATCACCTTCGGCCCAGCTAGATGAGTCTCCGATTGGTGAATATCAGCTTGAGTACCGCTGTTGGCTGCAATTAGCTTCTTGTTACGCGGGAGGGGAGGCGGTGAAGGCGATGCCGTTGCCACCACAGCAGGCACTGCCATACTAGATTGCGCCGCGCTGAGATCAAGGCTGAGATCTGAGGAGGCCTCAATTACAGCGTCTAGATCCGCAAAGATATCGTCTTCTGGCGCGTTATGAATATGTCGAGTACGACGATAACGGTTGAGTTCGGCCTCTAAGTTTACGTTGAGGCCATTCAGCACAGCTTCAAGCGTTGGCGATAAGTCATTAGAAAGTCGATGCTCTGACATCGTAGACTCCATAGAATTAGGGCTGATTTTATTAATCCCGAAATTGAACAAAATATCTTAATGGGATAGACGCGACAATGATAAACGTACGGTTGCGCGTGCTGATTTGAAGACATGCTTTGTCCGTACGGCGCTTAAAGCGCACGAGGCTCGTCTAAAGGCACCTATGTTTTTTAGTGCTGACTGAGTGGCGAAGCAGTCGATCTTTTGGAACAGTCATCGAATAGGAACAACCGTAGAAAGCATGGCTTTAGAAGGACTAGAAGGCCTGATTAAGGCACTGGAAACGCAGGAAAGTTGGCAGATGCAGCAGCAATTTCGTTTGGTGCTACTACATTGGCCAAAGTCTGTAGGATTTGCCGTTGCGCGTAAAACTCGTCCGGTTAGCATTCAGCGTGGGACACTCTACGTGGCTACAGCTACAGCAAGCTGGGCTCAAACTCTATCTTACGAACGCTTAAATATATTGAAGAAGCTAAACCGTTATCAGCGGCGGCCGCTAAAAAGCATTCGATTTTCTACGGCACAATGGGCGCAAGCTCAAAACTCACAAGCTCAGGAATTTCAGGGTCAGAACACTGGTCTATCTGCTGCCGCTGATCGCGCTACCGGGGAAAGCCAAGTTCCGGAACGACTAGCGCAGCATCCTAGCTATGTCGGAGACGTTCCACATTTGCCAGTTAAGCCTAAACAAACGCCACAGAAGGCTTTTCAGCTGTGGGCAACGACGCTCCAATCAATGCAGCAACATCAATCCACGTGCCCAGTTTGCCATTGCCACTGTCCGCAGGGCGAACTAGCGCGGTGGGCAAGTTGCGCACATTGCGCTGCTAAGCGCTGGCAGTAGCGATAGAGGCTAGCGCTTAAGCCTCGCGATTGGTCGATCCAAACGACCAATCGCTATATCGCTGGGTTTTGCCTGTTCACAAAGTATCTATCATCCGGCACACGCAATACATCTGACCTTGAGATGATTGCACGAGTGGCGTTTTACAGGTGATTAGCTGGCTCTACTGAAGCGTTTATACACCACGATCCAAAGCGATTTCTCTGACGGTATTTGCAGCCTAAAAAAATCGCTTCACGCCCTTCTTTGAGCCCTTTAAAACCTTAGTGAAGTAGAAAGTTACTATGCCAGAAATACGGGTTAAGGCCAATTTTTATGAGCGGTGAATACAAAATATCTAAGTGATTTCCGACGGCGATCCCCAAAGTGATCCCCAAAAGTTTTTATGCATTGAGAAATCCTCAGATGACCGCCTGCCAACGTGTGTCGCTTCTTTAACAAAATATAAAGAAAAGATGAAGCAAAAATCTCTGCAGACGCTGCTTGTCATACCTGTCTTGTAATCTTTTCAGGTGTTTTGATCCCTGAAAAATTAACACTTGGACTGAGCCATGATGGCATCGACCAGACAAACCTTAGAAAGGAACTGAAAACACCTATTATGGCTGCTTCAAAGTGTGAGATATCTCGCTGCGGGCTATGTCGATTTTACGTTCATGAGGGGCGGCGAGGCGGTACATGCAGTCAGCTTAACGTTCCTGTGGGTTCTCGATGGCAAGCTTGTTGCCTAGGGGCTTCACCCTTTCAAGTTGCGTCTGAAGTCAAAATATCCGAAATAGAAATGGGGATCAGTCACTGGAAATCTTCCCATGAGGTGAAACCGACTGAGATGCCCATCGCTGATCGCACGGCCATTGAGTGCAGTATGACTGAGTACTCTGTGATTGAGAATCCCGTGGCCCAGAGGTCTGTCGTTGCGGAGTCTATCGCTAGGGCGCCGATGCCTGCTGAACCTGAAAAGGCGATCGCTCAACCAAAAGTTTCCTCAGAGCACCAAAGACCCGTTAGAAGAAGTCCCGTTGGAAAAGGCATTCTTTCTTGAAAAGTAGCTAAACAGTGCTGACTACTTTTCGAGTTGAGTTTTCCTCTGACAGCACTTAACGATTACAGCACTTAACGATTACAGCGCTTACTCGCACAGAAATCGAGAGCTATGGCAACCAGGGATACTGTCTGAAGTTAGGCTCCCTTTTTTCTAGGAACGCCCGTTTCCCCTCTTCGCCTTCTTCACTGAGATAGTAAAGCAGTGTGGCATTGCCCGCTAGCTCCTGTAATCCGGCTTGACCATCGCAATCTGCATTGAACGCAGACTTAAGGCATCGAATCGCGATAGGGCTTTTGCGTAATATTTCTTTAGCCCAGCTAATGCCCTCTGGTTCTAGCTGTTTGATGGGCACAACGGTATTGACCAGCCCCATATCCAGCGCTTGCTGAGCGTCGTATTGACGGCAGAGATACCAAATTTCCCGCGCCTTTTTTTGCCCAACGATACGAGCCATGTAGCTGGCCCCAAAGCCACCGTCGAAACTGCCAACTTTAGGCCCAGTTTGTCCAAATATTGCATTATCTGCAGCGATGGTAAGATCGCACACTAGATGCAGCACATGCCCGCCACCGATTGCATAACCAGAGACTAACGCAATCACCACTTTAGGCATAGACCGGATCAATCGCTGAAGGTCTAGTACATTTAGCCTGGGCACACCGTCTTCTCCAACGTAACCCGCTTCTCCGCGCACGCTTTGATCTCCACCAGAGCAAAAAGCATATTTCCCATCGGTATGTGGGCCCATTCCAGTTAGCAATACGACCCCAATGCGAGTATCTTCGCGGGCATTGCAAAAAGCATCGTACATTTCAAAAACGGTTTTGGGTCGAAATGCGTTGCGCTTGTGGGGCCGATTGATGGTTATTTTGGCGATGCCTTCTTCGCATTTGTGGTAGAGGATGTCAGTGTAGGTGCCAGCAGGATGCCAGTTAACTTGCATAGGTTTAGTCAAAGACTTAAATGTTTTAGGGGCTTACAAACGTTAAGAGGTGTGAGCGGAGCGATCAAAATATAAGCCGCTAGCGGAAAATACTATATAGGCTAGCTGTTTAAGTGAAGCTAGCTCTTTTAATTAAAGACTCTATAGACTTCGCTCATGGCTTATTACTGGTTCAAAGCATTTCATATTATCGGCGTAGTGGTTTGGTTTGCAGGCTTGTTTTATCTGGTGCGCCTGTATATCTACCATGTAGAAGCGGAGCAGGAGCCGGAACCGGCGCGCAGCATCTTAAAAAAGCAGTACGGCATTATGGAGCTGCGGCTGCTAAAGATTATTACGACGCCGGGAATGCTGGTGACCTTGGCGATGGCGGGCGGGTTGCTATGGCAGCGGCCTGATGTGGTGCACGAGGGCTGGATGCAAGCAAAGTTAGGCTTTGTGGCCTTGCTAATGGCGTATCACATGTACTGTGCAAAGTTGCGAAAGCAGTTAGAGCGTGGTGAGTGCAAGTGGGGACCAAAGCAGCTGAGAGCACTGAATGAGGGCCCAACCCTGCTGCTGGTAACCATTGTGATGCTGGTGATTTTCCAGAATAATTTCCCAACCAGTGCAACGACCTGGTTAATTGCTGGGCTAGTGCTTTCCTTTTTGATTACGATTCAGCTGTATGCGCGCAAGCGAAGGTTGGATAAGGAAAAGGAGCTGGCTGAGTCCGGTGGAGAATTGGCGGCTGGATAATGATGGGCTGGACAAAGGGATAAGCCAAACTGGGGCTACACAACGCAGGCTAATATCAGTTACATTTGTTTACAGTAGATAGTGAAAGCATGGAAAACAGATGATGAGTGATAAGCCTGCAAAGATTGGATTTACTGAATATGCAGAAACTTGGAATGGTCGTTTGGCAATGATTGGCTTTGTGGCTGCCATTATCAATGAGCTGATTTCTGGCAAGGGCCTGCTAGCGCAGATTGGCCTAATGTAATTGCCTTGATGTAATTGGCTTAATGCAATTGGCTTAATGTAATTGTGCTAGCTGAGAGCACTCCGACTGGAACCCTATAAAAAGAGCTTGGCCCCAAAGAATGACCAAGCTCTTTTTGTGTTTATTGGGGATATTGCAAAGTAAGCAGCCAGACTTTGCGCCGGTTTTACGCCCTGTTTTTATGTCAGTGCCCAGGGTGGTCGGTTATCGTCTTCGGCATTTTCGTAATCAGCAGGATCGTACCAAGTGGCCATAGGGCGGAGAAGATCGGGAATATCGTCGTCGGGTTCGAATTCTAGCTGGGTTTCTCTAAGTCCGAGGTAGCCGGATTCTGCAAAGGATATGAGCATTCGCACCAGGGCAATCCAGACACGTTCTTCAAATTCCCAGGCCTTTTCGAAGGGGGCGCGATCGCTAATCGACTTCAGGGCCCAAAAGTAGCTGTTGCGAACCATCGAGCCCTTTTTTTTATAGGGAGGTGTGTCTTCGTTGCGGATAAACAGAACGCCGTTATGGATTTTGACGCGCATAGAAAGACAAATAGTGACGACGACGGGTTGATAGGCTGATACGCTAATTTAGCGCACGCTTCCCAAAAGGATCTTGAGGCCATGGTTGCAGCCGTTTCTCTGCAAAACGTTCACAAAGTTTATAACAACACCTGTGTCGTCAATGATCTTTCTCTGGCGATTCAACCTGGGGAGATATTCGGGCTGCTGGGGCCAAACGGGGCAGGAAAATCCACCACTATTCGGATGCTGACCACCTTAGCGCAGCAGACTCAGGGCGACATTGTGGTGGCGGGCTATGATGTCAGCCGTCAGGCTCAGCAGGTGCGAAGCCACATTGGTGTTGTGCTGCAGCAGGTGAGCGTAGATGCGGATATGAGCGTGTGGGAAAACATGGAGTTCCATGGGCGCATGCACCACATTCCGACGGCGCAGCGAAAGGAAGCCATTCGACGGTGGCTGCACTATGTGGAGCTGAGCGATCGCGCCCAAGATAAAGTAAAAACCCTTTCTGGCGGAATGAAACGCCGCCTGCAAATTGCCCGTGCCTTGCTGCATGAGCCGAGCATTTTGTTTTTAGATGAACCGACAGTGGGGCTTGATCCGCAAACGCGCAGACGGCTGTGGGAAATTATCAAAGGTCTGAACAAAGAGCAAGGGATGACCATGCTGCTGACGACACACTACATGGAAGAGGTGGAGTATCTGTGCGATCGCATTGGCATTATGGATCAAGGTAAACTGATCGAAAGCGGAACCTTGCAAATGCTACGCCAGCGACACGGTGAGGGCATTGTGATGAAGCAAAAGGGTGACCGCTGGGAGTATTTATTTTTCCCAACCCTAGAGGAGGCAAACCGCTACCTTGACGAACAGCCGGACAAAACGGGTATGATGACGCGGCCTGCCAACTTAGAAGATATTTTTGTAGAGCTGACGGGTCGTAATTTGGATTAGCAATCATCGGTTATCCCCGCTATGTCTCGTCTTGCCAACACCCTTGAAGCGATTTTGTATCTGAAGGCGCAGCCTTTAAAGATTGCGCAGCTTGCAGAATTGGCCCGGTGCGATAAAGAAACAGCAGAGGAAGGGCTGATTGAGCTGATGGGCCAGTATGCACACCGAGATGGCGCCCTAGAAATCGCAGAAACTGAAGAGGGGTACGCCTTACAGCTTCGAGAGGTGTACAAGCCGCTAGTTGATTCGATTGTGCCTTTAGATATTGGGCTCGGCGCACTGCGGACATTGGCCGCGATCGCACTGCGTGGCCCCATTGCCCAAAGTGAATTAGTCGAGCTGCGCGGCTCGGGCGTATATCAACATGTCCCTGATCTCGTCGCCCAGGGCTTTGTGAAAAAGCGACGACAGTCTGATGGGCGCTCCTCGTGGGTGCAAATTACCGAAAAGTTTTATCAGCACTTTGAGATTGATAAGCTGCCAGAAATTAGCAACTTGAGACTACCGAAACCAATTGATGAGACGCCAATTGATGGGACAGCAACGATAGACGAAACGGGCGCAGAGGAAACCCACGCAGTAGAAAAAAGCCCTGCGACAGAAGACTCCAACCAAGAGACCGCAGACACAAACCAGGTTGACACAGGCCAGGTTGACACGCACCCAGCTGACACAGAGCTAGAGGATGGGCATGCAGAGAGCGTCGACATCCAGCCACAGGAGATGACAACAGATACACCGACGGAAGAAGTGGCCGTGCTTTCAGGCACAAAACCACCCTCAGGGGGAACGCTGTTATCCGATGAGGCCATTGAAAAAGCTGCCCAAATGCAGCAGCACCCAGACAATCCATTAGCAGAAGAAGAAGTCCAGGCAGCAGAAGACGTCCAGGCAGACAGTGACTGAGCAAAACAGCCTAGCCCACTTAATATGAATCCTTCACGTAGAAACTTAAGAAAATGCAGGATTGGGCGATTATTCGTTAAGCTGTCAGTAGCGACCAATGCAAATCATAGATTTTTTTAAGCCTCTAGGTTTGAAATGTATGATGGGGCCATAGAAGATCTACCCATTCAATTTGTGATCGCAGCGGCTAAGCTAACAGCAGTTATGCAGCAACTCTATGATTTTTAATCCCGAAAATGCAGACTTTATCAGCCTGAATTCAGAGGATAGTAAATCTAATGAGCTTCTGAACTACTTGCAACATCAACCTCCAGAGGTACTCTCTCGGGTTGCGCAATCAGTCAGTGGCGAGATTAAACAAATCATTTCACACAATGTTCAAGGGCTAGTCGGTGTACTGCCCTCAGATGGCTTTAACGTCCATGTGAGCACTGACCGTGAGAATCTGGCAGGCTTGCTGGCATCAGCCATGATGACAGGTTACTTTCTGCGACAGATGGAGCAGCGAATGGAGCTAGAAGTGAGTCTTTCAGGTTCTTTGGGTTTAGATGAACCAGAAGAAACGGATTAACCCGCAGCTGACTAGAAAACCGATGAGCAAGCTGCGCGCTCGCTTTAGGTAGTTCGCGTTAGGAACAGAAAATAAGCGATTAAAAAGCTCACCTGCCACGCAGTTAGTGAGCTTTTGTGTTTTTAGCCCTCTGCTGCAACCTAACCCTCTACTGAACCCTAACCCTCTACTGAAACTCTTTCGGTAAAGTAGTCGGTTTAACTGAAATAGTGATCTGCTGATCGCCGCGAATCACTTCAACCGTCAGCGTATCGTCCAAACCGCTTCTCTCAACTTGAGACTGCACATCAGTAACATCCACAATATCGACTTTATTCACGCGTTTGATAACATCCCCTCGCTTAAGTCCACCCGCTTCAGCAGGGGTTCCTGGCATCACACGCACAATCGCAACCCCTTGCTCTTCATCGATTTTGATATCGAAATCTGGATCTTGATTAATGCTGTCGCGCATCTCTTTATCCAGATTCACCATCTGAATCCCCAGATAGGGGTGCTGAACTTCACCGGTTTCAAAGAGCTGATCAGAAATGCGTTTAGCTGTTTCGATGGGAATAGCAAAGCCTAAACCCTGTGCGTTAGCACGAATGGCAGTATTGACGCCAATGACTTCTCCGGTGGCGTTCAGCAAAGGCCCACCAGAGTTGCCAGGATTAATCGCAGCATCCGTTTGGATAAACTGAACGCGCTTATCAGCAATCCCAACTTGGGAGCTGGATCGATCCAGCGCGCTAATGATGCCGGCGGTGACGGTGTTATCTAATCCCAGTGGATTGCCGATAGCGATCGCCCACTGTCCTGGAGAAAGGGCACTGGTTGCGCCCAGCGGTGCCACCGGCAAATTCTCTGCCTCAATCTTAATGACCGCCACATCCGTCACCGGATCTGCCCCTTTGACCTCACCAATAAAGGTGCGTCCATCCTTGAGCGTCACTTCTACTTTGTCAGCCCCTTCAATAACATGGGCATTCGTCAAAACCTTGCCATCTGAGCTCAATATAAACCCCGACCCCGTCCCTTGCTCAAACCGCTCAGGCAATTCAGGGGCGGTGGGCAATTCAGGGGCACCTTCGCCAAAAAATCGCCTAAACAACCGCCGTTCGAAGGGATCACTTAAACCACTTACTGAGCGAGAAGCGTCTATTCTGACCACACTGGGCCCCACCCGGTTTGCAGCAGTGGCAATAAAGTTAGATTCGATAGGCAACCCTGTGGGAATGGGCGCTACGGTTTCTTGGACTGTGGGCGTCGCCGCGGGTACTGGCCTCTCCAGCAAAGACTGACGACTCAACGCTTGGTTAAGCATGCGGTTGGTCAGCGCAGTATGGCCAGCCCAACCAGCACTAGCCCCCAATAACAGCAGCAACCCACCAAGTCCTAAGTATTTAGGAGAAACCCCCATATCCAATCGCGTCCTGTTGTCTAACGGCCCAGCACTCAAAGTATAAAGATACTTCCTATACTTTAGCGATCTCTGCTCTATTAAATGATGCATAAATGATAAGGATTTACGCTATCAGCACTGTTAGGAGTAAAGAGCACTTTTCAAACGTGACAGCCCCCAACATATGGATGAAAGCCACCTAAAGATGACAACTCCAATGTTTCTAAAAGTATTTTTATTGGCCGCAACTCAGGTTGCCGGCATAACCGGACTACGGATGCTTACTGCCCCTAGCGCCTATGCTCAGGGCAGTGCCCAAGGCAGTTCCCAGAACAGCGCCCAGGTTAGTGATTGTCCTGCAGCACTTGCCCGAATGAGCGAATACACAGTGGTGCCTGGTGACACGATAACTACCGTTGCTGCAACCTATCGCTTAGCGCCCAGTACGCTGCGACGCTTTAATCCCAACATTGGGAATAGCCTCGTACCGGGTTCAACCCTGACGATTCCGCCTTTTAATGGCACGGTTGTCAATGTTTCACCCGGAGAAACGTGGCAGATTTTGGCCGACCGTTACAACAGCCGGGCTGATTTACTATTTGAGGTGAATGGCTGTGTGGCGAATGTGCCCAATCGCATTTTTGTGCCGGGTGCGCTACCTGCCGGTGCCCCCTCTATAACAACAACTTCGAATACAACAGGTCGTGAACTGGGCTATCCGTTAGCGGATGAAGCAGAGATTGTCATGAGCTACGGCTGGCAGCCACATTCTACTCGGGATGAGCTTGTCTTTAATAGTGGCATTGCGTTTGCGATTTCGATGCCGACAGAGGTGTTGGCAACAGCAGAGGGCACGGTCGCATTTGCAGGAGATCAGACTGGGTATGGACGCCTCGTGGTGATTAACCATGCTGACGGCTTACAAACTCGCTATGCGAACTTAAGTAGTTCTTCGGTTTCAGTGGGACAGTCTGTCGCTGCTAAGGATTTGGTAGGGCAAGTTGGTTATACGGACAGCCCAACGTTCCTTTATTTTGAAGTTCGTAGAAACTCTGAGGAGGGTTGGATCGCGCAAGATCCGGGCAAATACGTACCGACGCTCGGCCTTCGCTAGATATACTGACCCTGCGCCAGGTGGCTAGAACCGAGCTTCATCCGTATTTCACGAAGTGATAACGGTTCGTGAACAAGTAAACCCTATGACACACAAGGGTTTTACCCTAGTTCAAAAGAAAACTTGGTCTAAAGCTAGCCAATCGTATAATATGCCTCTACAATTCCGGTATCTTCTGGACGCAAGGGGCGTAGGAACCATCAGAGGAATGTCTTTCAAATGCATAGGCCGTCAGAGAGAGTAAGAGATATGAAGCTTCCTGCTACCGAATCGAAAACTAGTGACGAGCCGAAGACGACCCAGCTGACGAGCACTGGCCCTAAGGCTGCTAAGGCGAAGTCTTTAGTGCAAACTCCTGCAAAGCGGTTAGCTAACTCCCTGGCCTCCATCGTTTCTTCAGTGGCGTCTACCTCTTCAGTGGCTTCTCCAGCAGTGACGGCTCAGAAAGAAAAAAATCAGAAAGAAAAAATCCAGAAAGAGAAAATTCAGGAAAAACAAACCCAGAAAGGAAAAAACAAGAGTGAAAAGATCGTAGGCAGTCAGCATCGCGAAAGCATTGCTCAAGACAAGCCACATGATAGGAAGGCACAAGGTAGCAAAAGTCCTGTCCCTAATATTGCGATTATCAAGAACTCCAAAGCGGCCCGGGTGACATTCACACTTTTGCTAGTAAGACCTTGGGTATTAGTCGCAAGCCTCTGGTTAGTGTCTCTGTTAGGTGCGGCGATCGCGGTTCGAGGTTTGATTAAGCCCAGATCACTGATGACGGCCTTGCCTGAAGCGGTTGTAGAAGCGCCACCTGTGGTAACCAGCAGCATTATTAACGTTGCAGACGGCGATATTGACACAGAAACAACATCTAGTGAAGCCGCAGCAGATGCCGATAGCATAGCGTCATCCGCTGTGGCGTCATCCGCTGAGAATGCTACCGATAAGAGCTTTCCGGGCTGGTCAGTCGGTGCGCTGGTAGGCACCTGTGCAGCAGGTTGCCTGGTAATGTCGCGTCGGCGAGCGATGGCAAGAATGGCGGTGGCTCGTGCAAAGAGTCGAGTTCGCAAAAAAACAGTGCGCACTGATGTAGTCAGAGCTAATGTCACCAGAGCGATAGAAACCGCTCAGGATTTAAAGGGGAAGCCTGCCGTAGCGGCGGGATCTGCTGGGCGAAAGCGGAAGGCTAATCTGCGGCCTGTTGGCGTAGGGACTGGCGTAGGCGCTGTGGATGAGCGAGGCATGAGCAAGGTGAAGAAGCGGCGTCAGCGCAACAGAAGGCCAACCGGCCCAGTGCCCGCGATTGCTCAAAAAAGCACTCAGAAAAGCACTCAGAGAAGCACTCAGAACGGCGCTCACAACAGTGCAGTGAAGGGGACTCGGGTGTTAGTTTCTCGCTCTACTGCGCAAAAAACCGCACAAAAAACAGCCGCAAGCACTCATCCAGTTCGCGCTCGGCGAGTGAAACGCTCGTCTGCTCGGATGGCACGACGTCAGGCGATGGTGAGCGTTGTGCCTGCGGGCGAGTCTCATGCTTTAGATTGGACCAACGGGAGTTTGGCTCACCAGATGGATGTGCGCCCTCAACGCAGAGCTGCAATGTAAAGAGCTGCAAGTAAAGAGCTGCAATTTCAAAGAGAAGCTGCAATGTAAAACTGATTTTTGTAGCCCAGCGTTTTTGTAGCCCAGCATTTTCAACTTAAAAGTAAAGGGTTTTAACGAAAGTGATCGCCTCTTGTTCTGATCGTACTTTTCCCTCTGCTTGAGCCTGTTCTACTGCGCTGAGCAGTGCGCCCAAATCCGGCCCTGGTTTGATGCCTAGCTGATTAATAAGCGTATTGCCGCTCAGTAGGGTTTTAGCATGGGCAACCTCATCGGTAGCGTCTTGAAACCGATCGATAAGGGATTTAATGATAGAAAACTCGACGCCTTTGGCCAGTGCTAGTAAAGAAAAGGCCAGAAAACTCTGACCGGTATTTTTGAAAAGAAAGAACTGATGCGATCGCCCAAACGCTTTGGATTTCATCGTTTCAAGATCACTTTGAGCTGACAGTAAAGTCAGCACCACCTGGGCCTCACTACGGCTATACTTCAGTGCCTCTAGCTCTTGGCGCGCCGTTTTGAGATCGTCTGCAAGCATCTGGCTCAGCTTGGCAGCTTTTACCCAACTGCGGTAAAACCCCACAGGCACAGGTTTTAGCCAGCCTTTCAGTTGGTTAGCATAGCTGGGCATTGATTGGGCTAGCTGCTCAAAGGCACCGTCAATTGCCCTCAGTTGTTCAATGCTGTGACGATTGAAATGGGGCAAGTAAGCGTTGAGAAGCTGACTCTTGTAAACATCTGGTAATTGCTGAGTGCCTGCGGGTGTACTGAGCAGGGCATCGAGTTCGTGGCGAATGCGCTCGACCGCAACTTGTTTTAAGTTAGGAGCGAGTTCAGTGATAGTGGCTTGAGTGTTGGCCTCTAGGGTAAAGCCAAGCTGAGCAGCTTGGCGATAGCCACGCATGAGGCGAATGGGGTCGGCAGCCAAGTTTTCGCGTTTAACCATACGCAGGATGCGGGCCGCGAGATCAGCTTGTCCGCCTAGCGGATCGATAAGGGTATGGGTGTGGGGGCTGTAGGCGATCGCGTTTACCGTAAAATCTCTTTTATTAAGGTCTTCTTGTGTGCTGCGCCCTTGCCGCTGTGCAAAATCTACCGTCATCTGCGCAAAGGTCACTCGAGCGATTTGCCGGTCGGCATCGAGAACAACAAAACCGGCTTTGTGCTGATTGGCAATGTGGGCAGCTGTTTTGAGGGTGTCAGCCGGGAGAACAAAGTCTAGATCTAGGTAGGTAGGATGACGATTTAGGAGGCGATCGCGCACTGAGCCACCCACAAGATATGCATCAGTGGGCAACAAAGCCAAGGAAAAGGGCCAAGTTTTGGGCTCAAATAGGGGCATGTAGGTGAATTGACGAAAACGGCCTTTTAGGCGCAGGGAATTAAAACGCTGAGAATAAAAATCTTACGCTACAGTGAGATCACATTTGTGAACATGTTTTTGGACTGCGCCTTTGAGCTGCGCCGGGAGGTATCACTGCTATGTGCATTTGCGTGAACTGTCACTACGTTGATAGCTGCATTACCTATCATGCCGTGGAAACCAATCACCAGCAGCTTCACCTCACTGAAAGTCCGACGTTTGAGCCAAATAATCCGACTATTAATGCCAATATTATGTTGCCGAAGGTTGAAGTGAAGGGCGACAAAATCTCTCAGGAAAATGAGTTTGGCTTTGAGTATGACGTGGTGGGTTGCGACAGCTTTAAAGAAGAGATGGGCAAATGGGCGAAGCTTCGGCCCGGTGAGGCGATTCCGACATAGCCTCCAACATAACGTTAATGTTGGGAGGCTGACAGGGTGGTCTATTGCCTGAATCCTGAATGTTTGGAACTGCAAGATGCGACAGCGACTAATTTTTGTCGTGACTGTGGTTCGACGTTGACGTTGGCTGGTCGCTATCGCGCTGAGGCGGTGATAGGAGAGAGTAGCTTTGGGCGGACGTTGGTGGCGATAGATGCGGCGCAACAGCGCTGTGTGATTAAACAAAGTTTTAGGCGTGCTGATGCGTTTGAGCAGGACGCTCGGCGATTGCGAAAGCTAGGTGAGCATCCACAGATTCCAACGGTGTTGGATGTGGTTGAAAATGAGCTGGGTCAGTTTCTCATCCAGGAATTTGTGGAAGGAGAGAATTTGCAGCGGCGTGTAGAGGAGAAGGGGCCGTTGGATGAGGGGGAGGTGCGATCGCTGCTAAAAAGTCTCCTTTCTGTGCTGGAATATGTCCATAGTTTCAAAATTATTCATCGTGATATCAAACCTTCTAACATTATTCTCAATGGCAACAACCCGCCTGTATTAGTCGATTTTGGCGCGGCAAAGTCGCTGCGTACGTCATCGGCTAAAACCGTGATTGGCAGTGCGGACTACGCCGCGCCAGAGCAGTCTATGGGGCAAGCGACGTTTGCCAGTGATGTGTATAGCCTTGGGGTGACGTGCCTATATGCGCTCACGAGTGTTGCGCCGTTTACGCTGTATTCTGCTTCTGAAGATAGGTGGGTATGGAAAGATTATTTAGCGCAGCCGGTTGATTCTGCGTTTGCAGATGTGTTGGATAAAATGGTGGCGCAGCCAGTGCAGGCTCGCTTTGACAGTGCGGCAGCGGTGGCGATCGCCTTTCAAAATAAGCGTTTGCCGTCTTTTTTGCCGAATAAGTTCTTGCCGAATAAATTCTTGCCGAATAAGCTTGTTTCAAATGATTTGATTGCTCGTGCCAAAGAATCGGCAGCGCCTTTGGTCAATGCACTGCCATCAAATTTGAGGCCGAAGCCATCAGCGCCGTCTTTGCGTCCGGCGGTGATAGCGGCTCAGACGTGGAAGAAAGAGTATCGGATTACGGATGCGGGTGGATTAGTGAGTGCGATCGCCCTTCCCCCGCTGTTGCAACAAAACATATTCGCCACTGCAAGTACAGATGGCTCTATCCGCCTGTGGAACCTTGCTGACGGCCAACTGATTCATATGTTTCCCCGCCGCCGATTTATGGGGGAGGGGCACAGTGCGACTGTCACGGCCCTATGTTTTCATCCTGATGGTCGCGCGCTCTACAGCGCTAGCGAGGATGGCACCATAAAAGAATGGGATAGTGTTGAATGTTGTTTACTGAATACACTGCCGATGAAAGGTTGGATGCCGACTGACTTGAAAGTGACGGCTGACGGGTTTCAGCTTATGAGTCCTAATAGCGATGGTCAAATTGTGGTGTGGGATATTGCAACGTTGTTGCCGGCGGTGCGATTGACACAGCATCAGAAACGGGTGAATGCGATTGCCTTATCTGCGGGTGCGATGGCGAGTGCTAGCGATGATGGCACGGTGAAGCTATGGCGATGTATGAGAGATGAACAGAATAGCCAAGCTGAACAAAACAACAAACTGTTGTTTGCTAGAACAGTTAAAACAGAAGAGAACGTTAGATTTCTTTCTTTTTATACGAAAGATGCTCAGAAGCAACTAGTGGTGGTGACGCAAAATGAGGCCAAACGCTATAGATTGGATTTTCAGCTAAATGCGAGTGCGCCTCAGCACCTTTATGCTTCTCCAGATCCGATTACTGCGTTTGCTTTTCTCCCTGATGGGTATCTGATGTTAGGGACTGAGGAGCGGTTTTTGACGATTTGGGATGTTGATACGGGAGATTGTGTGGCTGAGCTGGAGCATGATTGGGGAGTGGTTGCGATCGCTTGCTCTAGTGCTGGTCGGAAGATGGTTACGGCGAGTGCTGATGGTGTGATAACGGTTTGGTCACAGGTGGTATAACTTTGGATGACATCATTACGGACTGATTAAACGCTGCCGGTCAGAGTTGAAGTGACATCCATTTTATCCAACGGGTTTTAGACACCGTGACCACCACGGTTCAATACATGGGTGTAGATTATTGTTGTTTTAACATCCTATGGCCAAGTAGCGCTTGAACCGTTCGTGGCTTCTCTTAACCGTAAGCCACTGCCGTACAGTAACTGCACAATTAACCGATGCACCCCTGACATATTTTGAATCACAGCGGTAACTTCTTCAGGTGTTAGCACCGTTGGTAGTTTGCGAGATCGTTTGGCTCTAACAGCTTCTATCCTGTCATCTAAAGGCTGACATAATACCTGCCGATATAAGAAAATTAGGGCACTGAGTGCTTGATTCTGAGTAGCTGTTGCTACATGTTTAGTCACTGCTAAGTGGGTGAGGAAGGCTTCAATTTCTGGAACACCCATATCCTTAAGATGGTACTTGTCGTAGAAAAGAATGTATCGGCGAATCCATTGCCCATAGGTTTCTTCCGTTCGATAGGAGTAGTGCTTAACTCGAATAGCCTCTCGAACCTGATCAAGTAGCTTCTTTGGGCGAGGCTGAGAAGGCTGCATTAAGTCAAAATAGATTTTTTCTGTAAATAAAGCCCACGCGACATCAAACCGAGATAAGGGGGTAGTTATACTGAAAATTTCCACCTAATCACCATATATGGTGATTAGGTGGAAATTTTCAGTATAACTAATTGTTAGACCGCCAAGGTTGTCGCTACTTGTTCCATCGCTGCAGCAAAGTCTGACAGCACTTCCGCCGACACTTTGAGCTGGCTATCTTTTTGGTTATTAAATTGACGCATTAGACTATCGGCACATTGACGATACAGCGACGCAATCTCTGCATAGCGGTGTTGCGTAATGCCTATCTCAATTGAACGACGATCAGTTTTTGATGGTCGGCGCTCCACAAGCCCCGCCTTCTCTAGTCGGTCAATCAATGCAGTCACAGAGCCGCTGGTTAGACCAATACTTTCTCCAATGCACCTTGGTGTAAGTGGACCATCTTCCAAAAGATTAAGCGCTCGTAAATCATTGCGATGTATGCCGAGGTGTTCAGAGATTGCATAGTCAATCGCATCGATAGCGGCATGGATTCTTCGGCTTGCAACGATGACGGCTTCGAGGTTTTTAGAGTCATTCAAAACAGTTGCCTTGACAATCAAGATACTTTACGCTCTAATTATATCAAGTTAGGCGACTTGCACAAAGAAATAGTCGTCAAGCTATGGCTGTCATCAATCTTGAATGGAGAAATAAATGGAAATTATGCTGGCTGGGGTTATCTCGCTCGTCGTTTTATTACTTGTGTTAGTGGTCTTTCTGCCTAATGTTGTTCGATATTCAGAAAAGATTGTTGTGAATGCTCCAGTCAAGCAAGTGTATGACAATATCCGATGGCAAGAGAGACTAATGCAATGGTCTGCATGGCCTGAAGCAACTGGCTCAACCTGTTCGGTCGAAAATACGGATGGGAGCGTTGGTGCCCGTACTGTCTTTTTCAATGAAGATAAGCGCTTTGGTCATCAGGAAATCATTGATCTCACACCGAATAAAAAAGTCTCTCTGACCCTGGTGAACAGCGGGCCATTGAAGCATCTTCCCTATCTTGACTTCAATCTACGCGCTCTTTCTGAAACTCAAACAGAGGTCACGTTAAACTTTGTCAATACCTACCAAAAGCCCTTTCAGGTGCCTGCAAAACTGCTCGGAATTGTTAAATGGACTCGTGCTCTTCAAATAAAGGATCTTGAAGGTTTGAAAACCTATTCTGAACTGCAAAAGGCTCTGTAATGCGCTGCTTTGTTGTCAACCTTTTTCAAAATTAACAGGGCAGTGGTTTAGTAAATGCAGTCTAACAAACCCACTGCACACCGACCGAGCAGGATGATCGTTTATGATGGATAGATGATTTGCGGCGGGTGAGCTGTATCGTTAGGAAGCGAATTGTTGGAGAGCACCACGGTGTTAACCCTAGCACTAGAGCTTCTGCTCTCGTTTTACAACCGACTGTTTTAGCGTTATGTTTGTTCCATTTGTTCATTCCAAAAGGCAGCTTCTATTTTGTTCTCATCTAAATCACGCACAAAGAAACCATAGTAAGGTTTACCATAATCTTCTCTACCACCAGATTCGCCTTCGTCAGTTCCACCCGACGCCAGAGCCGCTTCATAAAAAGCGTGAACCGCTTCTTTTGTCAGGGCGATAAAGGTCATGTGAGTTCCATTGCCTATCGTTGCCGTTTTGTGGTCAAAAAGTATGTTCACCCAGAATTCGGAATACTGTTTTCCGTAGGCGATCGCCACCGGATGCTCCAGACGGTTAGTGTAGGAATGGCTAGATGCGCACAAAGATGAGATAGAAGTCTTCTATTTACCGGCTTATTCACCTGACTTAAACCTAGCAGAATATCTCAACAACGATGTCAAACAACAGGTGCATGATAAACCCGCCCACGATGAGCGTAGCGCAGCTGAAAAAGAGAACAGTATCTGTCCTGATGAGCTTACAGGAATTACCAGCAAGAGTGAGTCACTATTTTCATCATCCCAGTATTGACTACGCGGCATAGACATCACTCCTATTCAATCATCAAGGGAATAGTGAAATACTTTAGGAGGCTGTTGGGATTGAGCAGCCTCCTAAAGTAATCATCTGTCAGTACAGGAATCTATGCCTCGAGGTCTTACTATTCCGCGACTGAGTCAGTCTGAGAAATAGGCCAGTATCGGCAGCGAGAATTAAGCGGAAAGTTCTCACACAAGTTGTCGGTCTCTATTTCGTTGACAAAGCTTGCATCGTGATCGCCAATTCTAAACGTCACAGCGCGGGTAAGGCTTCCTTCGGTATACCTCAGGGTAAATGCACCTGCGCGAATATCGACATCTTCAGAAAAGGAAATGCTGTCAGTGCCAATAATGGCACAGTTGGCAACGTCAGTGGTTTGACTGTCTACTAAAGACGGCTCGCTGGCGCAGCTATCGGGCGTGAAGGCCAGGAAGTTTGTTTCGCTAGTATTTGTATCGTAAAGTTCTAGTAAGTCAAACGGTAGTGGAACCGGCACGAGTGCACCGACAGCGCCATTGGAGGCCCTATACAGGGGTCCTTCCGTCTCTTCCACGTGGAAAGCAGAGAGCGTAATATCGCCTAACGTCTCTTCCCTCAGTTCAATTAAGATGCTCTCCTTATCTGAACCTGCTGTATCGAATTCAACCTTAATAATTTGACTCGGCGCTGCGGCGACATCTGTAACCTCTGGGTTAATGGCCACGACGTCATCGCAGCGAGAATTTTCAGAATACCGCTGACAAAAGGTATTAATATCAGCAATTTGAGCAGTCGCCTCTGGGGCCGCGTAACCTAATAAAAAAGAGAAAATAGCAGTCTTAAAAAGAGTGTTCCAAACGGAATATTTCATCAAGAAGGCTCCTGAAGTGAAGGCGAATTAACCATGTCACTACAGTACAGAAGCTTCTACGCCGCATAAATTAGCCTAAGTCACAAATTATATATGACCTAGGTCATATATAATTTGACCCGCTTTCTAACGGCAGATAGCATGAAGATCAAATTAACATCAAACGCTATATTGGCTCAGTTCTGGCACTGCTGACCTCACAACTCACTGATCTCATAACTTGCTAGCTTTATCGCTTGCTTAAGCGACAGTTACTTAAGAATAGAACTCATTCAATTAAAAACACAACTTATGCTGTCGCCTTCCATTTCTCGAAATAAAAGGGTTCTAGACATGCTGTCGCCGTCCATTAGTCGCAATATACGGATTTTAGAGTGGATATTTTTAACCATCCACATACTGCTAAAACTCAGCTCAGGCGATCTAAAAACACCTTTAATTGCCGGGGTTGTCTATGCCATGTTCTTTGGCTTAAGTTTCTATTTTCCCCATCGCCATTCCCCATTCGGAAAGCTCTATCTCTGTTTTGGCTTAGCACTGGCCATCGCTGCCAATGCCATTGATGTCTCAACCGATTTTCTGCTCTATCTCTATATCGGCAAAAGTTTCTTTGTCGTCAACAAAAAATGGCTTATGGTCATTCTTTCCTTAGCAGGCATTGGCTGGATGTGGAGCGAAGTTTACTCAAACATGGGCGAAGTAGGAGAATTTATTTTCAATCCGCCTTACGGCCTCACCCGTAACTCGCCATTCTTTATTCTTCGCTCATCCCTAGGCATCTATGTAGGCGCCATCATCTTTGTTGTTGTACTGTGCTCCATCATTGCCTCCGAACAAAAAAGTCGACACCAGGCTGAAGACCTTGTACAACAAGTTGAAACCTTAGCCAAAGATCTAGAACGCGCGCGAATTGCCCGTACCATTCACGACTCCCTCGGGCACACCCTTACCAACTTAAATATTCAGCTACAGCTCGCCCAGCGGCTTAGGAAAACAGACCCCGACCAAGCTTTTCAAGCCGTTGATTTGGCCCAATCACTCTCCATTCAGTGTATTGAAGATGTCAGCTATTCTCTTAGTTACATTCGCCAAGCTGATTTTGATTTAGACAGTGCCATCGCCCGTCTGACTCAGC
>JBCCOO010000018.1:0-80036 GCA_039025345.1 Cyanobacteria bacterium P01_D01_bin.105
CGCGCATCGCCACCCACAATGCCCGCAACTTTAGTGGTTTCTATCGGTTCACCCTCTGGTTGATCTTCTTGTTTATTAAAAACATTACCCATTTCAAACGCATTCAATGGCCCATTTCCGTTGTCAATGTTGAGTTTGAAGGCCTCTACTAAACCATCAATGAGATCGATGCGTAAGGCAGAATACTCTTTGAAAAGCGGATTAGCCAATACAACTTGAGGCTTCTTTGGATCAGTGCTGGTGAGCGAATAGTGAATCGCTTCGGTGAGCCCTGCACCACGAAAGGCGGCGCGAAGCTTGCGGGAGAGAATCGCTTCTTCAGTGAGAAATCCGCGCGAGGTTTGAGAAGGCAGCGTATTAGAGAATCTGTTATAGCCGTAGAGCCGCGCAACTTCTTCAATAAGATCAATTTCTCTTTCAAGATCTTGATATCGATAGGCTGGAATGGTGACACACCAAGTTCCCTCATCAGTCAAATTTGCTTCGCAGCCCAGCTTATCGAGCAGCGTCTCGACCGTTTTGGCATTGAGCTCACTAGTACAATCATCATCAGCCCGCAGATCAGGGTCTGCAGCAATAGGGCCAAGAATTTGATTAATGCGTGCGAGGCGAAGGGTGACGTCACGAGTAGGGATAATCCGGCCAACTTCAGTGCGGTCTTCACCTTGTCCGTTCAGATTTGCACCGCTGACCTGCTGCAAAAGCTGCAGCGCGCGATCGCTTGCCAAAGCCAACTCAGCCGGATTCACACCCCGCTCATATCGAGCAGAGGCTTCTGTTCTTAACCCCTGAGATCTGGCCGATTTGCGAATAACCGCCGCATCAAAATACGCCGCCTCCAAAAACACCGTTTGTGTACTGTCGGTGACCTCTGTTTCGGCCCCGCCCATCACACCAGCCAGGGCAACGGGGTCGTCATTCGCTGTAATCAACAGCGTCTGCGCGGCCATCTTCCTCGCCTGATCGTCCAGTGTCGTCAACGTTTCATTCTCTTTTGCGTAGCGCACACTAATCGCTACCGACTCACTGTTCCCTACTGTTTTCAATCTATCCAAATCGAACGCGTGAAGCGGCTGCCCCCATTCCAGCAGCACGTAGTTAGTGACATCCACCACGTTGTTAATTGCTCGCGTACCGGCTGCGACCAGTCGTTGCTGTAACCAGGCTGGAGAAGGGCCGATTTGAATGTTCTCTAAAACACTGCCAATGTAGATAGGACAGGCTTTAGGTTCACTGAGCGAAATGGAAACATTACCGGGTGATTTTTGCGTGCCGGACACCGGTTCAGAGACAGGTAGCTTCAGCGAATTGCCTGTAATGGCGGCAATTTCGCGAGCAATGCCAACCATGCTCAAAGCGTCAGCACGGTTGGCCGTAGACGTTACATCTAATACAAAGTCATTGAGCCCGAGTAGGGGCCGCACATCTTGTCCAGGTTGGATACCACCATTCTGAAAGCTGGCTTCATCAAATATATGAATGCCTTCAGAATCTTTGGCAAGGCCCAGCTCAGACAAAGAACAAATCATGCCTGCTGAGGGAACACCGCGAACTGGACGGGGCTTGATTTTTAAATCAACCTTGGGCAAATAAGTGCCGATAGTCGCCACCGGAACACACATATCCGCACCTACGTTGGCTGCACCGCAGACAATGGTTGATTTCTCGGCTGCGCCAATATCAACAGTGCATACGCTGAGTTTGTCTGAATCGGGATGCGGTTGATGATCTTCCACACGGCCTATCACCACACCATCAGCCCAGCTCTGGCGGTCCTCAATGTCTTCTACCTCAAAACCTGCCATCGTTAGGGCATCGGCTAGCGCCTCTGGCGTGTAGTCGAAATCAACAAGTTCTTTGAGCCAGTTTACGGAGACGCGCATGAATTAGAAGGGTATGTATATGTGAAAGGGCGGCTTTAAAAGGGGAGATGCCCCGACCCATCCTACTTTGCACAGCGCTTATCCATCAAGTTTCTGCCCCCTGTTTTTGCGGGTTCCTTGTCTGCCTCTGGGCCTGCCTCCTGGCCTGCCTCTGGGTCATATCTTTCCAGGCCGTTGCCGCTTCCTTTTTTTTGGCATCTATCGCTCTTCATGATGCGGGAATACTGGCTTAGCGGCGTCTTATGACCTTACATGACCTACTGCATAGCCACTGGCTGCCCAAAGCCCAAAAATGCCCCCACTGCTCGGCTCTGCAAAACCTGTGGCAGTAAGCTGTGGCTCCGCGATCGCTATCGGGTTCTCGGCGCACTGGGTCGCGGTGGCTTTGGCGCTACGTTTCTGGCTCGCGACCAGTCTTTACCTGGCTATCCAACCTGTGTCATTAAGCAGCTACGGCCCACCACTACGGTGCCTAATTTGCTACAGATGGCTCGTGATTTATTTCAAAGAGAAGCCAAAATCCTAGGAAAAATCGGCAACCACCCGCAGCTACCTCGACTTTTAGATTATTTTGAGCTGTCCAAAGAGTTCTATCTTGTCCAAGAGCATGTCAGCGGTTCAACCCTGCAAAAAGAAGTCAAGCGCAACGGCCCGTTCACCGAAGCCGGGGTCAAGCAGTTTTTAACAGAAGTCTTGCCGGTTGTACAATACATTCACGAAAATAAAATCATTCACCGCGATATTAAGCCAGCTAATCTGATCCGTCGGGACCAAGATAAACAGCTTGTCATGATTGACTTTGGTGCGGTGAAGGACAAAGTGAGCGCTCCCGCTGTTGATCCATCTGATGAAACCGCGCTAACCGCTTATGCCATCGGCACACCAGGGTATGCACCGCCTGAACAAATGGCCATGCGCCCAGTATATGCCAGCGATATCTATGCGATTGGCGTCACATGCATTTATTTATTGACGGGGCGATCGCCTAAAGATCTCCCCTACGATCCCAAAACAGGAGAACTCCGATGGCAAGAATACGCCTTTGTCAGTGGCCACTTTGACCAAGTGCTGCGGAAAATGCTCGATATCTCCGTACAGAACCGCTATCAATCGGCAGCACAAGTGCTCAAAGACTTGGAGATGGAGCCATATTTAGAGAGCCTTGCCCAAAATATGGCGTTTGCGACCGCTGGCAGCACTCAGCCAGTGGCACAAAAAATGGCACAGAAAGAAGAATCGCGCGTTTCTCCTTCATCTCGCATGGCCGAAGCTATTCGCGCCCGCCGAGAGCGCCGAGTTAAGACACAATCGTCATACCAAGGTGTAGATCGTAGGCGCAGCAGACCTTCCGCTCAATCCCTCAAAGAATCTTACGAAAAAGGCTATCGAGACTTTTCAGGGCAAGTCTTCACCCAGCTAGACTTGAGCAAACAGGTTCTCGCCGGTGCACGATTTGCTCAAGCTAATTTTAGAAAAACAAACCTGTTGGGCGTTGATCTTACCAATGCCAATCTCAGCCGCGCCAATCTATCTCAGGCCACGCTCAAAAATGCAAAACTAACGGGCACTTATTTAGCGGGCGCCAATTTAGAAGGCGCCGATTTACGAGGTGCCAACTTATCCAAAGCCAGCTTAGAATCAGCCAAACTCAAGAACGCCAACTTTTGTGGAGCAGATCTTTCGGGGGCCACCATTACCGATGCGCAATTAGCCACAGCCCGGACCAACTGGTCAACGATTCACCCCAGCGGCAAACGAATGTTTCTCTGATCTCTCTCTGGTGACATCAAACTTCCCGCTGCCCGCTAAGCTAATATGAAATATGGCTAGGCGAGTTGGGTATCTCGTGTGAGTGGCCACGTAGGCCATTGTTATTATCAGCGTTTAGAGCGGAAAGGAAACGATATGTTTATGGATGAATTAACCCCTTTTGTACAGGAGTTAGCCCGTCAGCCCGTAGCCTTTGCAGGGGGATTTTTCTCGGGGCTGTTTCGGTTAGATCTCACGGAAGATCCAGTTAAGAGCTGGCTTAATAAGCAAGGCGCGGATCCGTTGGGAACCTCTAGCACAGCGAGCAAACCCTCTGATAGTCATTCAAATGGGGCTAAAGGCCCTCAGTCTATTGATATTGAGTAAGGCTGAGTGAGAGCAGCACTCCATTTGATGACACGATGTGTAATCGCATCATTCATTGACAATGAGAGAACAGCTTTGTAGTCGGCGAGGGCACAGTTCCAACTTCCTTGAAGGTGGTGGGTTCGCCCTCGTTCAGCATATATAGATGCTATGAGAAAGTTATCCCTATCTGAGCTACCGACGAAAATTAGTGCAACATCTAAACAAACTAAGGCTTCTTCATATTCGCCCATTTCTCGGAAGGTGATGGCTTGATTGAGACGGGCGCGGATGTTGAGTGGATTGAGATCAATGGCTGTGTCGTAGTCGGCGATCGCATCTGCCCAGTTCTGCCGCACTGCATACAAGTTGGCGCGGTTGTTATAGGTTCGGTCTTGGTCTGGATTTAGAGCAATCGCCCAGTTGTAGTTGGCTTCTGCCTTTTTCCACTGCTTGATCGCGTAGTAGATCAGGCCAAGATTGTTATAGTGCTCTGCTTTATCCGGTTCATACACCATCAGACGATTTAGTAAGCGCAGAGCGCGCTCGTAGTCTTTTTGCTGCATGGCTAGCTCAGCTTGCTTTTTAAGCAGGAAGTTGGCATCGGTGTCAGATAGCCAGCTATCCGTACGAGATTGAGAGGAGCCAGAATATACGCTAATGGAAGCCGTCTCTTTTGCAGGTTGTGAAGGGCACATAGGCGAATTTCTCAAGAGGAGTGTGGAAAATTACCGCTCGTATTTCACACAGGGAGGACTTAAAGGAAAGCAACTAAATTTGTACACATGTAACGTTGTTGATGAAATAGTCTCACGAGTATCGCTTTGGATTAAACCGAAAAAGAACTTAGGAATGGGAGGCATACCCGCTGAGTAAATTTGATTTATAGGTAGATACGCTGAAAAAATAAATGTCATTTTCAGCATTTTCCGACTGACATTAATTAAATATAAAGATAGTTACGGATTACACCTCGGTTTTTGAGTTGGTAGGCGCAGCGATCAATAGGCACAGAATTTTTCTCAAATATTCATATTGCTTTATGATTCGTCTGGCTGTGCGCCCACAGAATTGCCACGTTGATGCCAGTGCAGCGCCAAACGCAAGAGAGGTGCACGCTCTTGTGTCGAGCGTGCACCTCTCTTGCGTTTGTTATTCTAATGAGCCAGTTAATCTAGTGAGCTAGCCATGTCTAGAGGCCGGTTTCACCACAGTCAATGTTGACAGCAGCGTTAGCCTACTTGAAACCGACAGAGGCCTGCCATACAAAGGCAAGTAGCAGAAAGAAAATAGGCAACACGGGCAAAACGTCGATGAGGGGGCCAAAGGCGCGATAAGCCTCGGGCAACTCTGCAACGGTTAGCGCAGTCATCATGGCAACGTTCATGAAATTGCTATCTCCAAAATGCTTCTGTAATAGTGGTCAACATTTTATCACGATCTGTGATGTGACTCTCATCTTCCGATTCTTTATAGTAGGATGTCTCCAAACTCCTACAACAACCATTTTGCAAAGGTTTCTGAGAAGCGATCTCTCAAAATAGATTCTCGAATGGCCGTCGTAAATCTAATTAGCTCAGTAATGTTGTGAATGGAAAGTAGCGTGTAAGCTAGCAGCTCTTTAGCATGAAGTAGATGGCAAATGTAAGCTCGCGTAAAGTTTTGGCAGGTGTAGCAGGGGCAGTCCTCATCAATGGGTTTTAGATCACGGCGAAAAGGGGCATTTTTTAGATTCCAGCGCTCGCCCTTCGTCAGCGCAGCCCCATGCCGAGCTAACCGCGTAGGAATCACACAGTCAAACAAATCAATGCCCGCCGCGATCGCCTGCGCCATTTCCTTATAGGTGCCGACTCCCATTAGATAGCGAGGCTTGTGCTGAGGCAGCAAAGGCGTTGTCGCCTGAACAATCTTTTCAATCAGCTCAGGCGGCTCGCCTACGCTCACCCCGCCTATCGCATAACCTGGCAAGTCCAGCTCGGCTAGCTCGCGCGCCGCTTCAGCCCTCAAATCTAAATACGTGCCACCTTGCACAATTCCAAATAGCGCCTGATCAGAGCGATCATGGGCGTTAATGCAGCGCTTCAGCCATTGATATGTCCGTCTTGTCGCAGCCACTACCTCTTCCCTAGTAGCTGGATACGGCGGGCACTCATCAAAAGCCATAATCACGTCCGCACCGAGCTTATTTTGAATCTCGATTGAGCGCTCTGGCGGCATTTCGATAATGCGACCATCGCGCGGTGAGCGAAACGTAGCGCCCTCATCTGTTACGGTGCGCATCTTGCTTAAACTAAATACCTGGAATCCACCGGAGTCAGTAAGTATGGGGCCATCCCATCCCATAAATTTATGTAGGCCACCGGCGTCTGCCACCAAGTCTTCCCCTGGCTGTAGGTGCAGATGATAAGTATTAGAGAGCACCATTTGCGCATTACAACTTTTAAGCTGCGCTGGGGTGATCGTTTTCACATTGGCCAAGGTGCCCACTGGCATGAACCTTGGGGTTTGAACAGAACCGTGGGGCGTGTGG
This sequence comes from Cyanobacteria bacterium P01_D01_bin.105, assembly GCA_039025345.1. Taxonomy (GTDB): domain Bacteria; phylum Cyanobacteriota; class Cyanobacteriia; order Phormidesmidales; family Phormidesmidaceae; genus Phormidesmis. Next base: position 6,529 of record JBCCOO010000018.1, read on the forward strand.
AAGGTCCCAGCACGGGCTTGGGTAACGCTACATTGGGCCTCAAGCTGGTAGGAGAAAGCGGCTGGTTTCACATCATTCAAACGTACGGGGTGCCCTATTCTAGGACCTCGGTGCACGTTTTATCCGTTATGCCAGATTTAAAAGCGATGTAGAGCTTGGCCGATGCTCGCTGAAACGACACAGTAAAGCGCCAGTACACTGGATTTGTGCGTTAGCTCTGTACACTTAACGCGCTGCACTTAACGCGCTGCACTTAATGCTCTGCACTGAAAGGGATGTATGTAAACAGGTATGGCTTCAAAATAGATGTGGCCTTAGAAATTTCTATCGTCGTCCAACGAGGCATCCCAACTTGCAGAGAGGGTTTGATTGACGATCGCTTCTAGCGTAGCCGCATCTAGCTGGCTGCCGTCTGGGACTTGATGCACATCATCCGTTGGCGTCAAACACAAGCAGCGGTCATCTTGCACTAGCGCGATGGTGGTTTTCTGCTCTGTTGTGACCATTTCAGCGTAGTCGAAACTATATAGGTTGATGTACAAGCTACGGTTAGCAATTAACGTTGCCTGCGTCGGATCGCAAAAAACTTCCATGATCCGCCCTTCACCTTCGTTCGTAATTTCCTTGTTCTGACGGTGAATATATTTGACGTTGCGAAGGCCTTTCAACAGCCTTTTAATGTCTGCTTTGTGAACGACAATGCCATTCTCGACCAGGCATGGTGCAGGCAGATCACTGTAATTTTTGTGGTTCATTTTGAGGCTGTTTTTTGACACTAGAGGTGAATCTATCCGTTTAGAACAGTTCGACAACCGCGAGGATTACCAGAAGATACCGTTTATAGGAAGAATTGCTGATGAGAAAAGTTGGACAGTTGATGGTTTTGTCATTAGCCACGAACTGAGCAATTCCGCGAATATACCCCTAACATATACGAAATTTACAGGAATGCAATATCAGATACGTAAGATCTTGGAACACTTCATATGCTGGCCTTTCTTTTTACAAATATGGACATTCTCTTGCTCCGAGTATTTACGTAGAAAAGGGGGCTATTCTTCAGAGCCTCGTCAATCGGAGTCCCTCAACCACATGGTGCGCCTGCCCAGCCTTAGCCCGCACAGTCAAAATTCTGTTTTTGATACGCTGCGCTTGTATCAACACGCCTCCTTTGGATATGTCTGATTTGTTGGAATTTTGTAAGACGATTTCTGTCAGCAGACGTCTGAGCCGCATCAATAGGTTGAGGTAAACGCGTGAGCACAATTAATAAGAGGGTCGTGATTCTGAAGCGATCACTCGCAAGCGCAATCGCAAATTGGAATGGTGCACTGATGTTCTATACCTGTTTGCCCATTCCTCATCACTGGCCCCTAGCTTTTGACAGCATTGCCCGCTGGGTTCCTTGGGTAGGGGTGATCATCGGTGGTTTGCTGGCGATTACCGATCGAGCACTGTTGGCTTTACAGGCGCCCGTACCGGTGTGCAGCGCGTTGATAGTAGCTTTGTGGATTGCCCTCACAGGTGGGCTTCATTTGGATGGTGTGATGGATACTGCAGATGGATTAGCGGTGCCAGATAAAAGTAGGCGACTGGCCGTGATGACAGACAGCCGGATGGGCGCGTTTGGGGGCATGGCCGTGGCGATGCTGTTGTTATTAAAAGTCGTGGCGCTCTCTAATTTAGATGGCAATTTGGATGGCATGACCTTTACAAATCGTGCTTTTGGATTGGTTGCAGTCTGTGTGTGGGGGCGCTGGGGACAGCAGTGGGCGATCGCTCGCTACCCCTACTTAAAAAAAACAGGTAAAGGCGCATTCCATAAATCTGCACTCCCCTCAATTCAGAGCACATTCCCCAGTTTTTTCGCTATCGGTTTACTCAGCGGCGCTTTGGTTGCTTTAGACATTGTTTCTTTTGCAAAAGTGCTCCAAACCACCCTTGCTGGAACAGCCATAGCGCTCTTAACCAGCGCGTATTTTTATCGTCAGTTAGGTGGGCACACGGGTGATACCTATGGGGCCGTCGTGGAATGGACAGAGACTTTGTTACTTTGTGTGCTCACGGTTCGAGCTATGTAAGTACAGGGGTGAAATCACGTTACTATGTGGGCTGCGGTTTCATGTTTGTTAGCTATGAGTCAGTCAGCTGAGATTCACGTGATTTCGGGGCAAGGGTTGCCCTTGGTAGGCAACGACATTGATACAGATCGCATTATTCCAGCGCGATTTTTACGGGCAGTGACCTTTGACGGCTTAGGGGAACAGGTGTTTGCAGATGATCGCAAACAAATCGCGGTGCATCCGTTCAACCAATCTCAGTACCAACAGGCAAAGGTGCTAGTCGTGAATCGCAACTTCGGCTGTGGATCTTCCCGTGAACATGCGCCGCAAGCAATATCCCGCTGGGGCATTGAAGCGATCGTCGGTGAAAGCTTCGCAGAAATCTTTTTTGGCAACTGCGTAGCCATGGGAATGCCGTGTGTTGTGATTGACGCTGAGGGTGCAGCGGCCCTACAGGCCGCCATTACTGCAGAGCCAACGCTGACAGTAAGCGTAGATCTCAGCGATATGAAAGTAGTCGCGGGCGATTTGACTCTGCCAGTCAGCATGGGTGAAGGGTCACGACAGATGTTTCTGAAAGGCACTTGGGATGCATGTGGTCAGCTAGTGGCCCAGGGCAATGCCATTGAGCAAACGGCTAGCAGCCTTCCCTACGTCAATTGGGCAGCTTAGAGCTGGGCAGCTTAGAGCTGGCTGAGCCGAGCATCTGAGCGCGCCCAAGTGCGGTAAGGCTGTTTAACAAGGTTTGAGTTGTAATATTTAGCATCACCCGAGACTTCTTCCCCTAGCCAGCTGGGGCGAGCAAACAGCTGTTCTTCCGCCGTCAGTTCTACCTCAGCCACCATCAGTCCAGCATTGTCGCCTTGAAACTCATCCACTTCCCAAACTACATCTTGGGCAGGAATCCGATAGCGAATCTTAGCGATAAAGGGCCGCTCGCACAGCGTCTCCAGCATCTCTTGAGCATCCTCAACTGGAATATCATATTCAAACTCAGTGCGAGTCAATCCCTGTTGGCCTTGACTCGGCCCTTTGATAGTCAGAAATCCTTGGTCTCCAGCGATGCGGACGCGGACGCTTTGACCCGCAACGACAGTCGCGATGTAGCCCTGGCAATAGGATTTGCCAACAGGGGCATTGGCCGCAACAAAGGCTTGCCAGCGATCGCATAGAACTAAAAACTTACGCTCAATTTCTTTTGCCATAAAATCTCCGCTAGCAGCGTTCCATTTAATCGTTAGGGGCTGATGTTAAGGGCTGGTCTGGCCAGATGCTGACTGATCAGATGCACCCGGTTTAGGCGCGTGTCTGGGCGCATGTCTGGGTGAATATTCAGGCGCATTTAGATAAAGAAACACTTCGATCTCTTTAGGTGTTGGGAGTGCGGCAATTGCCCCTGGCCGCGTTGTCGTCAACGCCCCGACCGCACTCGCATAAACAACAGCTTTCTGCGCCGATTGCTCGTCCAACAGACAAGACGGGCCCCTCTCTATCAGCTGATGAACAAATCCTGCCGTAAACGCATCACTGGCTCCCGTCGATTCTTCAATATCAACTTCAAACGCCGGAACGTAGCCATCAATCCCTTTGCCCGCCCCTTTGAACCAATAGTGACAGCCACCGGTAGTCGCCATCACCAATACCCCCTTTAAAGCGGGAAACTGCCGCGCAATGGTGGCTGGCGATTGGGTGCCAAATAACCAATCAGCTTCAGCCGCCGGCACCTTCAGATACTGCACTGATTTCAGCAAGTCATACACACGCCCTGATGCCTCTTGAGGATGCGGCCAAAACATTGGGCTCCAGGTCACATCGACGAATATAGGAACCCGATGGGCAGTCGCTAAACTAACGGCCCGTGCAACCGATTGACGTGTATCACGGTAGGCTAACGAGCCTATGCCTACTACGAGAAAATTAGTATCGATAAAGCGATCCGAGGCCAGCGCATCCGCAAAAAGATGAGCATCTGCAAAAACAGTAGGGTCAGTTTCGCTGAACCCGGCAAAAGCATAATCGCCCTCACTCAATCTGTAAAATACCTGACGGGTTGGGGCCTTCAATCTTCGCTGCACCCCTAGCCGGCCCACCCCCATATCATCCAGCAACTTTACTAGCGCATCCCCCCAGTGGTCGCAACCCACCGATCCCATAAAGTCAGCTTCACTGCCTAGCTTGACCAGTCCGCACGCCACATTAGCCAGCGCTCCTCCCGGTAAAGGGGTCCAGCTTTTCACCTCGCTACGCAGCGCATCCGGACGCTCAGCAAAGCAATCAATTAAGATCTCTCCTAAACAGATAGCGCGACCCACCACTGAATAAAGCTCTCTTATCGCTGACGGCATGCAGCCTTTACTTTAGCCTGCGCAGCACATATTCAGAAATATCTTCCAATGCCTGACGAGACACAGAAGGCGGTAGCTTGCTAAGACAACTCATCGCATGATCGACATGCTGATGAGCCAGCCCCCGCGCCCGATCAATCCCTTGACTGGATTGCACAAGCTGAATGGCCTGTTCAAAATCTTCACGCTCACCAAACTCCCTATCTATCAGCGTCTTTAGATAAGGAACTTCCTCTAGCGCGTACAGCACAGGGGCAGTCAAATTACCGCTCAGCAAATCTGAGCCCGCAGGCTTACCCAAAACCTCATCTGAGCTAGTGAAATCCAAGATATCGTCCACAACCTGATAGGCCAGACCCAAACTACGACCGAACTGATATAGGTTTTCACTCATCGCATCGGGAACACCACTTAAGACGCCGACAGCCTTAGCGCTGTTGGCAATCAGCGTAGCGGTTTTGTAATAGCTTTTTTCTAAGTAAGCATCGATAGACAGTGACGTGTCAAAGTGCTTCAACCCCTGTCGGATTTCTCCTTCAGCCAGATCCATGATGACGCGTGAGAGCAGCTTGACAACTTCCAAGTTATCTAAGTTGGCAAGGTACCAAGAAGATTGAGCAAAGAGAAAGTCTCCTGCCAGAACAGCCACCCGATTGTCAAACAAGCTGTGAACCGTAGGGACGCCCCGTCGAGTTGCAGATTCATCAACGACATCGTCATGGACAAGGCTAGCTGTGTGAATCATCTCCGTAATTTCAGCCAGACGGCGGTGCCGTGAGGAAATATCTCCGGAGGGCTGAGTCGCCCTAGCAAGCAATAACACAATGGCCGGACGAATTCGCTTACCGCCGGCCCCAAACAGGTGTTCCGCAGCAGCGTAGAGGATTTTATGACGAGCACCAACCAGATTTTTAAGATTATCTGTTAAGAGCGCAAGGTCGGCTTCGACGGGAGAAAAGAGAGAAGTGGCTGAGGTCATGGAGTACGCGACTCAGGCGAATTAAGTTACGAATTTTTAAGCTGTCTGTACTTATTCTAAGCCATTGCGTTGGGAAAGAGGCTTGATGAGACTTACGAATGCTGGATGAATCGTGAAAACGTCTCGCCCAAGGATCGTTTTTACGACTCATCCAGCCGGCTGCCTAAACGCTGTGTTGCTAGCTGCAATGGGTTTACGTTGACTCCGCATCGTATTTTGCAGCTGACTACAGCATCAATTTATTTTCCTTCTCAGGTAGTGTATTGAGCGCATAGCGTCGGATAATACTGACAGATACTGCCAATAAGACACCCCGAGACCACCTAAAAAGTCAGGGATTTTTGTTACAGAAACTACCTCAGATAACAAAAACTTATGTTAGTGTGGTGATATCAAGAGAGCGCACCGAGAAGGCTCTTTTGAAAGGGTCTGAGCCTACTTCCTGAGAAAGTTGCCTTTGGGCTACTGCTGAACTATTGGGATAGTAGCCTGAGGAAGAGGATGCCTTATTAGGCGGCTCTTCAAATCATTTTGACTTTTTGTTTAATTTCTTAGATTTGCATTTGAGAAGGTTGTTCGTGAGGGGGCAATCTTTTAGGCACTGAATTGACTTGCGAACCAGCAATTTGATTTGAGTAGCGGGTGCAGATCATTTCTTGGGCGATCGCCAGCTTTTAGGCGTTCACCTATCATGCTTGCCTATTAATCAACGTCCTATCTAAGCCCAATGCTTGCCATGCCTCAATTTTCCTCCACCAGTCCATTGGCTTTTATTCTGATGGCTTTGGGATACCTATCAACGATATACATTGTCATGATGCTGATGAGTCGTAAAGTCTCTGACACGTAGCGTTCTGACACACGGCCTCTTGGCACACTGCCTTTTGACATACTGCCGTTTTGAATACGCAGCCTTTCGTCTGATTTTATACCCTTTCACTTAAATCGCAAACTCTAAGCCATCACCGTTCAGGAAGTCTGTGCGGGAAATCCATGCAGGCAGTCCACATTTAGCCTGGAGATGCATGATTCGTTGCAGTAGACCTTGTCGAACTAACGATTTTCCAGACGCGGGGCACTGTCAGCACCGACAGAAGTTGCATGGATAGATTTTTCTAGGGTTTCGATGGCAACCTTTTGAACGACTGGCTTGTAGCCTAGCCACTGAGCAGAAACCTGTGCAAACTGCTGAGGGTCGCCACTCACATAGAATTCACTCTGTTGATCAGAAATTTGGACAACTGTCTCTTCTGAAGAACTGGCACGCTTACTTCGTCTTAGCCGCAGAATCTCAAGCTCTTGCATGGCAGCGATCGCTAAATGCTTAGCCGGATCAACTAGCTTAATGGTGTGCGGCAAAATCTGCTTGAAAACAGGCGCAAGGTGCGGGTAGTGCGTACACCCGTATACCAGCGTATCGATCCCGTCTGCGATCAGCGGATCTAAATATCGCTTAGCAACGGCGAGTGTATAGGGGTCATAAACGCGATCACTCTCGATTAAAGGCACGAAATCCTGACACCCCACCTGCCAAACTCTTGCAGTGGGCTCAATCTCCAACACAGCTTGCCGGTACGCGTTACTCTTGGCTGTTGCTTGCGTAGAGACCACACCAATTCTTTGGCCACTTTTAACAGCTGCTCTAGCTCCCGGCAAAATAATTCCAAGGATAGGCAGCGGAAATTCTGAACGAACCTCTTCGAGAACCAAGGCCGAACTCGTATTGCAGGCCATGATGATCATCTTCACGTCTTTTTCCATCAGCCAAGCGATGATTTCGCGAACGAAGCTGAGGATTTCGCTTTTAGAGCGATTCCCGTAAGGCACCCGAGCAGTATCGCCAAAATAAATAAAAGACTCACGGGACATTCGACCGGTTAGCTCTTTGAGCACCGTCAAACCGCCTACCCCGCTGTCAAAAACGCCAATTTTGGAATTGGAGCGCAGCTTGCTGGAAAGGGCAGGAATACTCATAAGTAAAATTACTCACTTTATGAAGTGATTGAATGTTGATTAGAGTTTAGTCGGATTTGGTTCTTTTACCAGCCCTTTTTTTACGCTTATGGTAGAAAAAACGAAAATTAAGTGTATTTTTTACGTTTCAGGGTAGAAACTACGGAATCTTCTCACAGGCAAGCGCACTAAGATACCGTAGTTTCACAAACCGCCAATGAACGTAAAATCACTAAATTCGTTAACCGTAAGGCGGACTACATCAGTCTTTGCAAGGCACAATGCAAGACGCAAAGAGGGCTAAAAGAGCACCCTATAAAAACCACTGGATGTAATGTGTATACAGCTCACAGGGTGAATTCTACGTATAGATACGTAGATTTGATTTGTGTGGTCTTATTCGCGTGCTCTTGTTCGCGTGGTCTTGTTCATTAAGATTCAGCGGGTTCGGTAGCCGGCGTGGCTATTACAACGTCTGTAGCCTCAGTGTCAGAGGTTGCTCCACCAGATTCATTGTCACTATCAAACACAAGCCGCAAAAGTGGGGGCGCAATAAAGGTCGTCACTATCACCATCACAATGATGGCAGCATCCAAAGATTCTGATAGCACGCCGCTCGCTGCACCTACACCGGCAAATACAAGGCCAACCTCACCCCGTGGAATCATGCCAAAGCCCACAGCCAAGCGATTTATCCCGGGCTGGCCAAAGACTGCATAACCCGTGATGGTCTTGCCGATAATGGCCACCACTACCAAGAAAGAGGCAATAATGAGTCCCTCTCGGTTGGCGGGCACCAGTGGGTTAAGGACGCTGATGTCTGTGCGCGCACCAACCGTAACAAAGAAAACCGGCACAAGCATATCGGCAATGGGCGTAATTTGCTCTTCTAGTTCCTTGCGCTTGGAGGTCTCTGCCAAAATTAGCCCTGCGGCAAAAGCACCCAAAATCGTTTCTAGCTGAATGGCAGCCGCAATATATGAGAGAACAAAAGCAAAAATTAAGGAGGTAATAATGAGCTGCCCACGTGTCTGAAGCTGGTCGACTAGCGACACAAACAGAGGACTGAGCAGGCGGCCAACGAAAATGGAGCCGATCAGAAAGGCCGCTGCACCCACAACCAGAAACACAACGTTTGTGATTTCAATCTCACCAGTCTTAGCTAGACTCGCGACGACGGCCAGCACAATAATGCCGAGCACATCATCGAGCACAGCCGCGCCAATGATGATTTGCCCCTCTCGCGAGCTGAGCTGCTGCATCTCAGCCAATACTTTCGCAGTTATGCCAATACTGGTAGCCGTGAGCGCAGCGCCAGCAAAAACTGCAGGAATCGTGTCTATTCCAAAAAGAAGCACAAGGCCGGCCGTGCCTGCGACGAAGGGGGCAACAACGCCAATGACAGCAACAACAGCCGCTTGCGGCCCTACTCGAATCAGCTCTTTGAGATCTGACTCGAGGCCAATTTCAAACAGAAGGATGATAACGCCTAGCTCTGCCAAAACACTGAGAGCCTCACTCTCGCCGCTAAAGACAGCCCGTAAGCTTTCAGGATCTAGCGGCGAGGTCAGCTGAATTAAGTCCATCACCACTGAATGGGGGACTAAACCACCTTCTGGAAAAACGATCAGGTTGAGTGCTGAGACCCCGACAACCACACCGCCTATCAGTTCACCAAGCACGGCAGGCAAGTTAAGCCGAGCGCAGAGTTCACCTCCGACTTTGGCAGCGACAAATACAGTAATCAAACTGAGTAGAATGCCGGCAATGACGAGGGGTTCGATCTCAGCTTCGTCAATTTCAGCCAGGATAGGTTGAGCAATGGGATGAAACAGTCCAAAGGAGTGGTTGGCAATTGATAAGAAGCCGTTTTCCACGACGCTATACATGGTTTCACCTGCGTAACCGGACAGTCCTATATCATTCATGCTGTTTAGAGCGGCTCGTATTGTCTTCTATTGATTCGTTATTGACGGGTTCGTTGTCTAACTTTACAGGAGCAGGTGGACGCAAAAGTGTTCATTTAGTCATAAGCGCTGCCGCAAATTGAGTAGAGACTTCAATGCTATGCATTGAGTGGCTCCATCAATAAAAACGACGATGTTTGCGGCTGAATGCACTATCCAAAAACACGGTGTTCCAGAGAGGGCATCTGACGGCGCACCTGTTCTAGGCGGGAAGGATGAATCTCTGCGATCGCCATCCCTACCGTATCGCCAGCGTCCGCCAGTGTAATTCCCCAAGGATCAATGACCATCGCATGGCCGTGCGTTTGCCTGCGAGCGTTGTGGAAGCCCGTCTGCGCGGGGGCAATCACGTAGCAAGTATTTTCAATGGCGCGCGCTTGTAGCAGCACTTTCCAATGGTCTTTGCCGGTGAATGCAGTAAAGGCCGCAGGGACAATAAGCACCTCAGCGCCGTCTTTAGAAAGCTTGCGGTATAGCTCGGGGAAACGCACGTCGTAGCAAACTGAAATGCCGAGGCAGCCTAACCTTTCAGAGGTATAAATATCTGGCAGCGCATTGCCTGAGATAACATCTGCCGATTCGCGGTAAGTATTGCCATCGGGTAAGTTCACATCAAACAGGTGAACTTTGTCGTACCGGCAAAGCTCTTCGCCATTAGCATCGACCAGCAGCGCCCGGTTGTAGGTTCGCCCTTGCGGCGCTGGCACAGGATAACCACCACCCAACAACGTAACGCGATAGCGCTGAGCCATGGTGTAGATAAACTTCTCGCTAGCCGCACAAATATCGTCTGCGTGGCTAAATTTTGTTTTTTCATCTCCGAGGAAAGAGAAATTTTCAGGCAGCGTAATGAGCTCAGCACCGCGCCGGGTGGCCAAGTCGATCAGTTCTTCTGCCTGAGCTAGATTTTTGTCTAGATCAGGCACGCTGGTCATTTGGAGGGCAGCCGCTAGGTAGGGCTTCATAGGTCTTATCAGTAGGATCGTGCGCAGAAAATTAATGTCTGCAAGCGTACCGGCTAATTGTACGAGGTAACAGCCATGCGTAGATTAAGCAGTAGGAAGGCAGTCTGTAAATCTGGCTGCGTAATGTTCAGTTGAGACACAAGGTTGATATACCCATGGGAATGCACAGACTATACATAAAGTCATCCAAGGAATGAGTCGTTCATTTTGGCAAAGCCTGTACCCAGAGACCTTACGGTTTCTAAAGTTTGGGAAAATCAACCGGCGTCACTGATCAACGCTCTCCCAAGCAGGTGATTTGCTTTCAGTTCCACCACTCATGCCGCCAGTTAATTCGCAACCCCCTTGACAGTTGATAGCTTAGATCGAGACAATGTGTGTTCTTGTGATTACAGCTCGGATCAGGTGTAAAGACGCGAGCAGCTTTTAGCAGAGGCTTTGGTTGCTGAGTGTCTACCTGTACGGCATTTACGAAAAGATTAGGAACTATGGCTTACGCAATCATTGCGGCTGGTGGCACTCAGCTTCGAGTTGAACCCGGTCAGTTTTATGACATCAATCGCCTACCGGTAGAGGCAGACGAGAAAATTACCATCGATAAAGTGCTGATGGTAGAGAACGGTGAAGATATTGAGATCGGTCAGCCTGTGGTAGAAGGGGCAACGGTTAGTGGTACGGTTGTCAGCCATCTACGTGGCAAAAAGGTTATTGTTTACAAAATGCAGCCCAAGAAGAAAACTCGTAAGAAGCGCGGGCATCGCCAGGAGCTAACGCGGGTCATGATTGATTCCATTACAGTTGGCGGCAAAACTATTACAGCTGAGTAGGGCTTATTGGGTGTAGCGTGCGAGCAGGTTAGAAAGGCGCGCAAACCTAGATAAACCGAGATAGATACACCGAAGTAGATACATAGTGTAAACATTCGATTAGGAGATTCATCAGACATGGCGCATAAGAAAGGGACAGGTAGCACTCGTAATGGCCGCGATTCTAATGCTCAGCGGCTGGGTGTGAAGAAATATGGCGGAGAGCAGGTGATTGCGGGCAACATATTGGTACGCCAGCGCGGTACGAAGTATCACGTCGGTGAGAATGTAGGGAAAGGCGGCGATGATACGTTGTTTGCGCTGATTGATGGCTTTGTGAAGTTTGAGCGTAAGGGTAAAGCCCGCAAAAAGGTGAGCGTTTACCCCACTTCCGCATAGGTATCGATTTACATTGGGTGTGCAGCGCGCACGTAGTATTGCAGCTAGTAGTATGTAGCACTTGTATTAGTAGAGTGCTCAGATATGTAGAGCATTGAAAAGCTCACTGTTCCCCTTTCATTGGGCCAGTGAGCTTTTCGCATTTTGGCGGTATGGACGGAATTCCTTCTCATTTACTGATTGCGGTTTTGCCACTGGTTGCGGCTTGCGGGGCAGGCAGTGTAGCGCTCTATGCTTGGCAACGCCGCGAGGTCAATGGAGCCCAGGCATTTGCACTGTGTACAGCCAGTGTCTTTATCTGGTGCTTTTTCGCTATTTTTGAGCAGCTTGCCCCTGAAGAGCTCCCGCGCATTATCTTTGGCAAGCTCCAGTATTTTGGGATCGTTTCTTTCCCAGTGTTGTGGTGGGCTTTCACCCTCAGGTACACCCAGAGAGACCGCTGGCTAAAACCGTCTGTATTAGGGCTGTTGAGTGTTATTCCAGTGATTTCTTTAGCACTGGCGTTGACCGATCCTTGGCTTGGTTGGGTTTGGAAAAGTGTTCGCTTAGTCACTGAACCCTACCCCCACTTGGAAATCGTGCATGGTTGGTGGTTTAACTATGTGATGATTCCGCAAAATTATGTGCTGCTAGTGGCCGGGTTTAGCGTGTTGCTAAGCGCTTCTTTTTCAGGTTCTCGGCTATATCGTCAGCAATCCGTCATGTTGCTGATCGCGTCTTTGCCGCCTTTTGTTTTTAATGTGCTGTACGTCATATCTGGCATGACACCGTTTGGGCTGGATCTAACGCCGGTAGGGTTTGCCGTGTCAGCTTTTCTTATCCACGTAGGTCTCTTCCGTTCCAAGTTTTTAGATATGGCCCCGATTTCTTACAAGACGGTTTTCCTCAACACGGCGGATGCGGTTATTTTGCTAGATACACAGCGACGCATTGTAGATCTCAATCCGAGTGCGCTGACAGAGGGCCATCGTCAGTTAGAGATGTCTATGACCATTGGTCAGCCGTTTGAGCGGATCTTCCCGGACTATCAAATGTTGATGAAAGGGCTAGCGATTACCGACGAGCTCACAGAGACGATGAAGCTCCCAAGACTGGTGTCGGATTCTCGCAGTGGGCGCACCCATGATGTATTTCGAGCCGTCAAGGTGCGATCGCTCCTCAGTCCTGGCGGTTGGCACACAGGCTGGGTCGTGATTATTCGCGACATTACCCTAGAAAAGCAGCACCAGGCCCAGCTAGAAGAATTTGCCTATTTTGATAGCTTGACGGGGCTGTTCAATCGACGACAGCTGGAGCTGAAGGCAGAGGAGATTTTTGTTCCCTGCTTGGACGCAGCCACCGGACGGTATGACTCTATTGCGCTGCTCTATATTGACCTCAACCATTTCAAGCCAATCAATGACAAATTTGGTCATGATGTCGGCGACGCGGTGCTGCAGTATTTTGCACGGTGTCTGAAAAATAGCGTGCGGCAAGGCGATATGGTGGTGCGCCTAGGGGGTGATGAATTTGCCGCAGTGGTGCACGAATCTGAACAGGGTGTGGCTATGGATGTGCGATCGCGCCTGATCAAATCGCTGAATCAGTCTGTCACGCTAGCCGGTCATCGATTTACCCTCAGTGCCAGCATCGGCATTGCCTACTATCCTAAAGATGGCCTCACCTTACCAGCATTGTTGCGTCGAGCAGACGCCCATATGTACCAGGAAAAACGACGTTTGAAAAAGGCCAAGCCATTCTCCTAAAAGCAACTTTGCCCACATCTCGCCCGTCAGAGCGCTAGTCAGGGCGTACCGCAAACCGCTAGGCTTGATAAGGTTAATTTTATGAGCCTGCGCCCAGCTTTTAGGCTCAGCTTTTAGGCGACGTTTCTTGTCCAGGTTTTATGCGATATCTCATCACCAGCGCTCTCCCTTACATCAATGGCATTAAGCACCTTGGCAACTTAGTGGGTTCAATGCTGCCGGCAGATGTGTACGCGCGGTTTTTGCGCCAAGAAGGTGAAGAGGTTCTGTATATATGTGCGACAGATGAGCACGGTACACCGGCAGAAATTGCGGCGCTAGAAGAAGGGTTAGACGTGGCTGATTTTTGCGAGCGACAATATCAGCGGCAGGCGGATATCTATCAAAAGTTCGGGCTGTCTTTTGACTATTTTGGGCGCACGTCTGCAGAGGCTCAAAAGGAGCTAACTCAATATTTTTTCAGCCAGCTAGAAGCGCAGGGCTTTATTGAGCAGCGCGAAACCCAGCAGGTGTATTCCGTTACCGATGAGCGATTTTTACCGGATCGCTACGTAGAAGGGACTTGCCCTAACTGTGGTTACGACAGAGCCAGAGGCGATCAGTGTGAGAACTGTACGAAAATGCTCAGCCCGACGGATTTAATTAATCCGCGCTCGGCAATCTCTGGCAGCACAGATGTAGAAGTGCGCACCAGTCGTCATTTGTTTTTACGGCTCGATAAGCTCGCTGACGATGTGCGCGCCTGGGTGGATAAACAAACAGAATGGCCGAATTTAACCAAGTCGATCGCGTACAAATGGCTGGATGAAGGGTTGCAAAGCCGAGGCATTACCCGCGATTTGAAGTGGGGCGTGCCGGTGCCAAAAGACGGCTTTGAAGACAAGGTTTTCTATGTTTGGTTCGATGCGCCGATTGGCTATGTGTCGGCAACCAAAGATTGGGGCGATAAAACAGGTAAGGATTGGAAAAGCTGGTGGTATGACACAGATGATGTGAACTACACGCAATTTATGGCTAAAGATAATCTGCCGTTCCACACCATCATGTGGCCCGCGACGATTTTAGGCACCCGTGAGCCGTGGAAGATGGCCGACTATATCAAGGGCTTTAACTGGCTAAATTATTACGGCGGCAAGTTTTCGACCAGTTCTAAGCGCGGGGTGTTTTTAGATCAGGCCCTAGATATTGCACCGGCAGATTACTGGCGCTATATGCTGATGGCTTCTGCACCGGAGTCTTCGGATTCGGCGTTTACATGGGAGCAGTTCCAAACCAAGGTCAATAAGGAGCTAGCGGATAATTTTGGTAATTTTATCAACCGGATTTTGAAGTTTACGGCATCTCGGTTTGGCAATGAGCTGCCCGTGGGTGGTGAACCAGGCGAAGCTGAAGCTGAACTAGAGAACCGGTGCAAAGCGTTAGTGGAAAGGTTGCGATCGCACCTGCACAATAAAGATTTCCGCAAAGCTACCGAAACCCTCAACGCCCTTTGGTCGGCGGGCAATCAATATATAGATGTGCGTGCACCTTGGACGTTGTTTAAGCAAGACAAAGAACAAGCTGCTGTGGTGATTCGCACCTGCATTAATTTGATCCGACTGTATGCGATCGCCTCAGCGCCCTTTATTCCCACAACCGCCGAAACCCTCTTCGAGGCACTGCAGCTTACCGACGAAGAGCGCAGCAGCCCCATGAGCGCTGCCACTGATTTATCTGTTTTGACAGCAGGCCGAAACTTTTCCGTTCCACCTGTCCTGATTCAAAAGATTGACGACGACCGAGTAGCTGAATTGAAGGC
Organism: Cyanobacteria bacterium P01_D01_bin.105; assembly: GCA_039025345.1. Taxonomy (GTDB): domain Bacteria; phylum Cyanobacteriota; class Cyanobacteriia; order Phormidesmidales; family Phormidesmidaceae; genus Phormidesmis. Next base: position 21,549 of record JBCCOO010000018.1, read on the forward strand.
CCAGTATGGCGGAAGCTAAGGTAGCATGTTGAGAACTCGTTAGCTGGTTTGTTCCTATGGACGGTGCAACACTCGTTTCGTTCGCGTTGGCAGTGGCCGTACTGGTTGGCATGCCGGGGCCTGCGATGCTGTACATCGTGACCCGTAGTTTAGATCAAGGACAGCAGGCAGGATTGGCCTCCGTCTTAGGAATTTCAGTGGGTTCAATTGCTCATTTCTTTGCAGCTGGTCTGGGGCTTTCTGCCGTGCTAATGACGTCAGCCACCGCGTTCTCAGCGGTTAAGTATGCGGGCGCTGCCTATCTTATCTATCTGGGTGTACGAAAGCTACGCTCCAACGAATCACTTATGCTCAACAACAAAACCCGAAAAGATTCGCTACTGACGATCTTTCGCCAAGGTGTTGTTGTAAATGTGCTTAATCCAAAGGCAGCTTTGTTCTTTCTCGCATTTCTGCCACAGTTTCTCGATCCCAGCGGCGGTCCCATTTGGCAGCAGCTTATTCCGTTGGCCATTATCTTCGTGACTATTGGCTTCCTTGGAGACAGCACTTACGCTTTAATTGCGGGGAAGATACGATGTTGGATTCTGCGAAATCCATTATTTTTAAGGCGACAAAAGTACGTGACAGGTGGAACATATGTAGCACTGGGAATGGTTGCTGCGACGGTATCGCCAGCACAAAAGTAGCGCGATAATTGCATCTGTCGATGGCTACATATACCTCAAAGCGATAAAGCTTATTGCCAGCGCCCAGCGCCCACTGAAGCCATGTTTTTCTCTAAACATATTTCCTCTAAACATATCTCCTTTGAACATATTTCCTCTAAATACGTTCAGTTGCCTGCCCTTGCTTTTGTTGGCTGCGTTGCCCTATTAGGGACTTCGCTAACAAGCTGTGAAAACGGCGCGCCTGTGGCAGGTAGTGCAGATGAAGCGCCCTTTGTCGCGATCGCCCAGACCATACAGCATCCGGGATTGGATTCGGTGAGTAAAGGAATCAAAGATTCGCTGATGGATGCAGGCTATACAGACGACGAAAGTTTGCGCTGGGAGTGGCGAAGTGCCCGAGGCAACCCAGCCACTGCAGCGCAAATTGCCAGTAAGTATGTGAGGGCAAAACCAGATGTGATTGTGGCGATCGCATCACTCACTGCCCAGGCTGCGGTGACAGCGACTAAAACAACGCCTGTTATCTTCTCAGCAGTCACCGATCCAGTCGGTGCAGACTTAATAGAAGATATTGAAAAACCGGGCGGGCTCATCAGTGGTGTCAGTAATCTACCTCCCATTGACCAGCACATGACACTGATGCGAGAAGTTTTGCCTGCGGCAAAAACAATTGGTGTGATTTATAACCCGGAAGAGGCACATGCCATAAATTTGGTGGCACTCGTACAAGAAGAAGCGCCAAAGCAAAACTTTACAGAGATTCAAAAGGTTACTGTCTCGGCTTCGGAAGACGTCGATAGCGCGGCTCGAAGTTTGGTAGGCATGGTCGATGCGATTTATATCCCGCGAGATAATACAGTAGCGCCTGTTCTTGAATCGGTGATTCAGGTGGGCCAGGACAACAATTTGCCTGTGTTTGCGGAGGATGCGGAATCTGTGAAGAGAGGGGCGATCGCAGGCATTAGCGTTGACTATTACGACGCGGGGCGCCAAACGGGTGAGATGGTCATCAAAATACTCAAAGGCAATAGAGTGGGTGATTTACCCGTTGAGTCTGTGAATGTTGTACAGCTGTTTGTAAATCCAACAGCTGCAGCCAAAATGGGAGTGACGCTGCCCAAATCCGTGGTAGAGCGTGCCGAACAAGTTATTGAATAAATCGAGGTATAGCGATTTATTCGATGATCCAAGTATTTCAATACCGCATACGCCAGCTGATTTTCAGATAGCAACAGATTTCCATCAACAGGGCTAATTTGCCCAACACCCAGGCCCAACACCCAGGCCCAACACCCAGGGCAGATGTCACCAGATGCTCACACATCTTGAGAATTAATCGTTTTTGTAGCTTGCAATACACTTTATAACCCTGTAGTAATTAGGTAAGCCTAAAAATGCGTATCACAAAAACTTCTACTGCTACGGTTCCTTACAAGTTATCCGAAATTATCTAAAGACAGAATGTCTGAAAAACTGCCCCTAGCCTAGGAAAAGAGCCTTTCAACCATGATAATGCTATCTAATGCTCAGCGTATCGCCCTCTACAACCAGCATTCTTTAACCAGCGCCGATTGGCAGCTCATTTGTCAGCTAGCAAACGTTGAGAATATTTCAGAGAAACAATCCCAACAGTTAGCATCACTCAACTTTGAACAGTTCTTTGGCTTAGCCATTCATAGCTTTATTTCTACCCAACACTATTTCAACCGTCAGCAACTAGCTGATTTGCTCCCTAAGTTTGGTTCGCGGGCCGTTCTCTCTCTTTTCAAAATTCTGTTTCACTGTAAATCTGGGGTGACTTCAGCCGGCATCGTAAATTCCCATGAGCTGATTGCCCTTACTCAAAGCAGCTTGAAAAAGGTGGAACCGGCTGCATTTGTTGTTGGGTTAGAAACTGTGCTGTCGGATAAGTCGGCAACAGCGTTGATGCCCTTGGTGGTAGATGTCGTTGTCAGTAGTATCCGAGAGGATGATGGCACACTCCTAGCACTGTTGCCTCGTTTACTGTCCGCTGAAAGTTGGCAACAGCTCAAAGCAGCGCTTCTCGAATTTCCAGTTTTCTTCGCTATTCAAGCCAATATTCAGGCGCAGCAGCGTAAGGATGCACTGAGACAGGCAATGGTGAATATAAATGCGGGCGTTATCACTAATGCCAGTCTGGATTATCTCTCTTGTCAACTCGTCGATGCCCCCGCTGTGACTAGCTCTGTGTAAAGGACTTTAGTTTTTGGTGGTGTGCCCGGTCAGGGCAAAAAACACATCGTCTAGGCTAGGACGGCGAAGAGAAATATCGGCCAAGGGAATATTTGCGGATTCTAGCCGAAGCACAATTTCGGTGAGGGTTCTAGCACCTTCAGGGGCTGCGATCACCAGCGGCCCACTTTCACCCATTTCGCCCAATGTCATCTCTCCGATGTCAGCCAACAGCAACCTTGTCTTGGCAGCATTCTCTAAATTCACTAATCTAATTTCACAAAACTTCCCGCCGACGCTATCTTTGAGATCATCGGCAGTGCCCTCCGCAATCACCTGCCCCTGATCGATCACAATAATCTGATCGGCTAGGGCATCTGCCTCCTCTAGGTACTGGGTTGTGAGGATAATGGTAATGCCCTGCGTTTTTAAGGCTTTCACAACGGCCCAAAGCTGCTGCCGGCTACGGGGATCGAGTCCTGTCGTGGGCTCATCTAAAAACAACACCAGGGGCAGCACCACAATACTTGCCGCTAAATCTAGGCGGCGGCGCATTCCGCCTGAAAACGTCTTTACCTGTCGGTTGGCTGCTTCGGTAAGTTCAAATTGAGTTAGCAGCTCATCTGCCCGGCGCTTTGCTGCTGCGCTTGAAAGTCGCAGCAATCTCCCAAATAAAATTAGGTTCTCGCGAGCGGTAAGCGCCTCATCTACCGCTGCGAACTGTCCGGTTAGGCTAATGAGCGCGCGCACAGATTCAGGTTGATCAACTACGCTGTAGCCCGCAATCGTTGCCGTGCCACTATCTGGCGTTAGTAGCGTCGTCAGACAGTTAATGGCCGTTGTTTTACCGGCACCGTTTGGGCCGAGCACACCCAAAACCGTCCCGCTTGCAACCGAAAAGCTAAGGCCTCGCAGCACTGGGGTTGTCCCAAAACGCTTGGTTAAATTTTGAACGTCTACAATGGCAGCAGTCATACAGCAGTCACCGATGTGGAGGTTGATATAGGGCGAAGCAGCAAATAGATGTGGTAGGCGAATGTCGCAAAAAACAAATATGTGGGCGAATGGACTATGACCGAATAAATATTAAGCGAACGCAGAAAAACGAGGATTGAAAGGATTGGTCAATTTCTTTCGGAGCAATCTCTTTCAGGCAGATAAGTGATCTAGGGATGCGCTTTCATTGAACGTACGGAAACGACCATGTTCACTTTGATGTTACGGCCTTCAGTCTTAGCGCTGATTCATTTCTAAGGAGGCGGTAGCTACGCTGGGATTGAGCGTGACTGAAATTTTCCAAAAGAAATTTTCCAAAAGAAATTTTCTAAAAACTTTGCTCATGCTTGTTGAAAGCCTCATTAATTGCTGAGCGCTGCGTCCATTTAATTATTCATTTGCTGGAATAAAACACCCATCAAAACAAAAGAGACATTATGGTGCGTCTACTTCATCCCTGGTACCAACAGCGGTTAGCTAAGCTAGCCTATCATCGTGGACGCGCTCATGCTCGTCAGACAGCGCACACGCGAGCGATCGCATCTTTTACCCAAGCTATTGAGCTTGACTACACGCCCAAGTGCAACGCGTTGGTTAGCCGGGGCATCAGCTACCTAGAAATAAAAGCGTACGCCAATGCGATCGCCGATTTTGAAGCTGTTATCAGCGCCGCTGGCAAAACGGGTGAGGTATCTGGATTTACCCTTGCTCAGGCCCATCACTATCGGGGCTTAATGCGTCAGCAGGCGGGCAATGAAGCAGGGGCTTTAGTCGATTGGTCAGTGGCGATCGCCCACCATCCTACCTACCCGCAGCCCTACTACCAGCGTGCCCTTATCCATCTCAGCCAAGGCAACCACCGCCAAGCGCTCAGCGATCTAGACGCCGCCATCAAAAATGATCCTGCGCTCACCCTGGCCTACCTACACAGAGGCAACCTCCGCCATCAGCTCAAAGATATTCCAGGGGCGATCGCCGATTGGGAAATTGCTGTCTGCAATGACTTTACGCTCGAAGATGCCAAGCAAAAGCTGGCCACCGTTTATCAAGCTGCCCGCGACGCTAAGCTCACTGAAGTTCTCAGCGCGCCCCTCGCCGCCAAAGGTCTTACCGTCAACGTCACTCACTTCGGCGACCAATTTACCATCCACGTTCATCGTCAGCTTGGCACCGGAATCAACTACTACACCTTGCCCGATCTCATTCGCGAACAGCTCTCTCCCCTTCATCTATCAAATGTCCAGAAGTTTCAGCTCATTGGCCATCTGGCAGATATGACCCGGCCTGAATGGAATCAGACCTATGCGCTATATAAAGGAAAACCCTGCCCGCCGAGCAATTGGCAAACGGCCTTTTCGACGCTGGTGGTGTTTCCCCCCTTTGGTATTCCAGCATTCATTCAAGCCGCTCAGGTCAAACGGTTTTACAAGCGAGGTCAATATTTAGAAGCGCTCAGTGCGTCTAAATCTGTGAAAGGGCTATGTGTGGCAGGTAGTGTTGCGCTAGGATTTTTCACCCTATTGCCGCTTAGCTATGCCGCTTACGATTCTATGCAGGCAGAGCCGACCTTCCAAATAGCTAAGGAAGGTCGCTCAGAAGAGTCCGAAAAGCGATTGAACCCCTATCAAAAGGTGTTCAACAACCCTAAATCGAATTAAACGCGGAAGCGGAAGGCACAGGTAACGAGCGCAAGACATCTAAAAAGACAAATACAGCGCGAGGGAGTACCGCGTTCTCTAAAATAGCTGCACCCACGACACGCTCCAACGGTTCCGGTAGAGAATAGAGGCGTACTTCTGGTGGAACAGGCTCAGCTTCTAAGCGAGCCAACACCGCCGCGCCTAAGCCCTTCTTCACCATTCCCATAAGTGTAGAATCTTCTCGCACTTCAAAATCTACAGGAAATGGATGCCCAAACCGTGCGAGATGTTCTTGCACTAGCACGTTGTGCTGTTTGGAACGTGTATTTGCAATTCGAGGATATTTTAGGAGTTCATCCCAGGAGAGGGGAGTACCTTCTGCATTTTCGATAGTTTGCTGCTGATTTTGATTTTTCTCTTTAGCCGAAATGTTTTTAGAGATATCTTCTATAGGAAGACTCTCTTTAGGGGGCGTCTCTTTAGGGGGTAGCAGTGCCACAAAATCTTCTCGGAACAATTCCCAAGATTGAAACCCTTCTGGTGTGGGAAGCAGGGTAAAGCCGATGTCGGCCTCCCCCTCTCGTAAAACCCTCTCTACGTCCCAATACCGGTCGCATTCCGCTAGCTCCACGGTGAGATGGGGATGCATGTGTCGAAATTGAGAGATGACGCCCGGTAAAATATGGGTCGCCACCGTACGCACAGCTGCCAGCCTTACTTTTCCCGTTTGCAAATCCTTTGCTTGGGCGGCCGTTTGCTGAATGTCTTTGAGCATGTTCAAGACGCTGCGGGCCTGCTGATAAATCTGATTACCGATAGGGGTAAGCACCGCGCCCGAACGGTTACGCAACAGTAGCACAACACCCAAGTCTGATTCTAACGTGGCGATCGCATGGCTCACCGTAGATTGAGCAACCCCTAGCTGAAGCCCCGCCGCGCTGAAGCCACCTTCTTCTGCAACGGCCACTAGGGCAGTGAGCTGTGAGATTTTTAAAGGCTTGTACGCATCTTTGGGCATGGCCACTGTAAGGATAAAACTGAAAGGCCAGAACTGAAAGGCCAGAACTGAAAGGCCAGAGTTGAAAGGCCAGAACTGCTGACTACAGTAGAGCGGATAATGGTCACACCTTACCATCGATGCCATCGATACCTAGTATGGGGTTAATGCGTTGCCGCTGCACCACTGAACGCCATAGCTTGTTGGAGGTTACTTACTTCAACCGCCTGTGCTAACCACTGGCTCAAACCACCTGCTCGAACGCTCATGACAATATCTTCAAGCCACAACAATCTGGATTTGATAGCTGTTCTCCTATTCTCCTTTGTTCTACTTATTGTCAGCGCACTGCAGGGTATTTATGCAGCCTATCCGCTGATGGCATCCCTATTGCTGTTTATGCTTGCACTGCGTAAAAGAGGGTTTGCACTGGCTCAGCTTTTTAAGATGGCCTATGCAGGTGCGCGTAAGGCGCTGCCAGTTATTTATGTGCTGTGGCTGATTGGGATACTCACAGCTGTGTGGATGGCAGCGGGCACAGTGCCTGCACTGGTGTACTACGGCACGGGTCTAATCTCGCCGCGTTTTTTCTTGCTTTGGGCATTTGTGCTCACCGGGCTGGTGTCTACCCTCATCGGCACTTCTTTTGGCACCATCAGCACCTTGGGCATTGCACTAATGGTGATGGCCCGTGCCAGCGGACTGCCGGAAAATCCTGTGGCGGGCGCGATTATCGCGGGAGCTTTTGTGGGCGATCGCTGTTCCCCGCTCTCTTCTAGTGCTCACCTTGTCGCGGCAGTTACCCGCACAAATCTATACCGTAATTTACGCAATATGCTTATCAGCGGCTTTTGGCCCCTGGTAATTTCTCTCCTTTTTTACGCAGCGCTTGCGTTGGCCTTTCCGGCAGCGAACCTATCTAGCACCATTACAGCGGCGTTGCCCAATGCGTTTGATCTTTCTCCAGTTGTGCTGTTGCCTGCTATTGCTGTGTTGCTGCTGGCAGTGGGACGAGTAGAGGTGAAGCTGGCAATGCTGGTGAGCATTGGTTTAGGCGTGGCGATCGCCCACTCGCTCCAACACTATTCTTTCCTAAAAATTTTTCAATTCTCCCTGTTGGGTTTTCAGCTTGGCCAATCGTCTTCACAGCTATCTAGTCTGCAAACGGTTTTACTCGGGGGGGGATTGATGCCAATGGTCAAAGCCACCTTTGTGGTGATTATTTCTACCGCCTTAGCGGGCATCTTTTCAGCTAGTAAAATCCTTCAGTTCATAGATGACTGGCTCACGCATATCCGCACTCAGCGCCAGTTAAAACAGGCCACTGCTGTTGTCTCTATTTTTTCAAATCTGTTTGGCTGCACTCAAACTATTGCTATTTTGCTAACCCAAAGCATCATGCACCCTCACTACAGCAAGTACGATCAAAAGCACGACCAAACACATGAGCTAACAGAAACCGTCGATTCACAGCTAGCCCTTGACTTAGAAGATACCGCTGTTGTGATCGCACCCCTCATTCCTTGGAACATTGCCAGTTTAATCCCCATGGCCACACTGAGCGTAGGCTCAGGCTTTATCCCATATGCAGCTTACTTATTCCTTCTACCTCTGTCGGTGTGTTTCACTCAATCGTCTGCCCTTACCCAAATATCTGCTTGCAACCAAATATCTGCTTGCGCCCCAAGCGTGGCCTCTTCAAACGCCGTCTCTCCAAAATCTGCCTCGTAGCAAAAGGTGATTGGCGTGGTAGGGATTATTGTTGTAGCGTTCGCATCATTTTTACAATCGGTTCTTACGATAAAATTTTGCGATAAGAGTGAATACGAATAAATAATCACGAAGCTACCAACTCATGCCTGATACTCGGCCTGATACTTGGTTCGACGCCTGGAAAACAACCCAGGCTAAAATGAGTACCTCCCTCAGTGAAGCGGCTGAAACAGCCGAACAGCTTGGTGGTTTGGTTGCAGCCGTGGGTACGCAAATTTTAACCAAGGTCTCTTCATCTGCGGTTCAAACAACAGAAAGCGTGAGCGAAACGGCTGCGGCCTCTGCCCATACAGCCCTTGATCAAACAGCAGAAACCGTTGGCAACACGCTTCATCCCATTGCTGAAAACCCAGCTACAGACTATGCCGCTAAAATTCCGGGGTTGAGTTGGCTCACCCATGCCCTTGGCAAAGTAGATAAAGCGAAAGTAGAAGCTGAGGTTGCCAAGCTGAAGGCCAAGCACCCTAACGAATCAGCTGAGGCGTTGGCGTACCGTGTCATTGTAGATACCACACTCAAGGCGGGGGGCATTGGCTTGGTAACCAACATTGTTCCACCTGTGGCCCTGTGGTTGTTTGCGGCGGATTTAGCGGCGATCGCCACCCTACAATCTGAAATGCTTTACCGCATTGCCGGTATTTATGGCTTTGAAGCGCACAATCCAGCCCGTAAAGGCGAAGCCTCTACCGTCTTCTTACTGTCGGTCGGAACTTCTACTGCTGTTAAAACCGGCCTTAGCGCAGTAGAACTCATTCCCCTCGTCGGTGCTGCCGTCGGCGCTAGCAGCAACGCAGGCATTCTCTACAGCTTTGGCATTGCAGCTTCTGAGTTTTATAAGAGAAAGCGTAGAAAAGAAAACCAGACAGGATCTGTATCTTAAACAACCTGTTATAAAAAATAGTTGCATTATTAATAAAGCCTAGTTATGATGGCTGGATTGGCGGAAGCCAGAAAGTAACATAAGCTCTCTAGCGGCGCTAGAGAATAGAAATGAGTATCTTCCTAAAGGCGCAAGCAGGCGTGCGAAAAGTGCACCCAAAATCTTACTAGGCGGGCCTTAGCTGGGTTTAACTGATTTGTTCATGAGTAGCGCTCACTTGGATCTAGCTTCTAACTATCAAGGCCAACTGTCCCTAGCAAATACCCTTTCAAGAATTAACTAGGAGGAACCCTAATGGCTTCAATTACTATTTATTCTCAAACTATCCACATTTCTGCTGCCTATAGAAATCGAGGTTAACTGCCTCTTGCCTGTTTCGAGAAGCAAAACTTCAAGAAGCAGGATTTTGAAAAGCGGAATACTGTCTGCTACGAGTCTCGCTTTATCAGAGGCCCGTAGGCGTTTGGTTTGGTTAGCCTTCGAGAATAGGTCTCCAAGAGGCGCTGATTTTTTGTTGTCTTAAAATATGTTGTCTTAGGGCATCTGTTTTAAGGCATGCATGCTAGGCGTTTTTCTGCATTCAGCGCAGAACAGTGCCGAGGCATCACAGTACCAAGGCATCACAGTGCGCATTTACTTGTGCGCACAAGTAAATGCGCATGAGTAAATGCGCGAATAGCTTTGTGGCAACGTTTGAGCCGTAAGGTTTACGCAAAAAAAGCAAAGAATCAGCAGATATATCTATTAGGCCAATTCTTGTTGTCTAGGCCAGCTTTTGTTGTCATAAACGGCATTCTTCATGCTGACATATTCTGCTGTCCATTTCTGTTCTTTTATTTCTTGTTTTTTCACGTTCAGATTTCGTTGTTTATAACGCGCATCTGTTTAAACCCCATCAATTTCAGATCCATGCAAAAGTTTCTTTCCATTTTGGGATACTACAAACACTATTGGCGGATCACCATTTTCACTGCCGCTATGATGAGTTTGTTCGAGATTATCGATCTTCTCGTTCCCTATGCCACCGGGCAAATCCTCAACTTGATTGCAGGCCAACCTGTCGATGGCATTCTTCAGCAGTTCATTGACCGCGTCGCCGCAACACTTAACCAGCCTGCGACTCAGCAGTTCTCGCTGATGGTTTTGGTGGCCATTGTCGGCATTACAACCGTGGGCAGAGCGCCGGTTCAGCCCTGGGTTGGCGGATGGTTTAGCTGGGATACCGCTTTCCGTGCTCGCCGCGAGCATGCCGAAAAGGCCCTGCAGAAAATTCTGACGCTTCCCCTAGAGTTCTACGATGAGAACAATCCAGGTCGAATCGCAGCTAGGGTTGCGAAGGGACTTTCTAACTACACCTGGACGTATCCTGGCATTACAGAACAGTTCATTCCTAAGGTTGTTCGCATCGTTGGTGTATTTGTTGTTATCGGTCTTATAGACTGGCGAGTTGCCGCCATTGTTCTAATTTCAGTGATCGGCATTCTTCTCCACAGCGTTACGGGGCTGACCGATCTCTCTGCGCGAGAAGAAAAGCTAGACAAATACATTGAGAATACCGACAGTCGCAATTCAGAGATTATCTCTAACATCAAAACCGTTAAGGCATTTGGCAACGAGCTTACAGAGCTTCAGCGCCAAACGCAGCGGCTAGATAGAGAGTTCAAGGTTCTAGATTATCGGGTGCACAAGGGCTACACCATCCTCAGCACATACCAGCGCACCATCGTGCAAAGCTGTATGTTTGTAGTGCTAATCGCAACGCTGTGGCTCACGGTTAACAACCAAATCTCCGTGGGGCACTTCATCACCGTACTCACGGTTGCCAGTATGGCCTACGCCGAGGTAGATCCTATCTGCGATATTGCAGAAATGTTTGTCCGTCGCTACGCGCCCATGGCTCGCTTCCAGGAGTTCATGTCTCTGCCCCCTGGTAGAGATGCCGGTGCGCTATTACCTGACGGCCCTACCTATCGCTTTACGGGTAAAGTTCACTTCCACAATCTCACCTTTGGCTACAATCCAAATGCACCTGTGCTCAACAATATCGAGCTATTGATTGAGCCCTGCCAAACAGTTGCCCTCGTGGGCCGCTCTGGCTCTGGCAAGTCTACGCTGATAAAACTGTTGCTGCGCTACTTTGAACCCAACGAAGGAGGCGTACTCATAGACGGCACAGACATTCGGCAGCTCGATGTAACGGGCTACCGTAAGCGCTTGGCGATTGTTCACCAAGAGGTGGATATCTTTAATGGAACGCTGATGGAGAATTTGCTGTATGGCAATCCTGACGCCAGTGTTGAAGAAATTGAAACCGCCTGTAAAATTGCTCAGGCTCACGATTTCATTCAAAAGCTACCCAAGGGTTACTTCACCACAGTCGGCGAACGCGGCGTTCGCCTATCGGGCGGACAGCGTCAGCGCATTGGCATTGCCAGAGCCCTGATTGTCAATCCAGATGTGCTGGTGTTTGATGAGGCGACTTCCAGCTTGGACTATGAGTCGGAAAGGGCGATTCAGGTGGCGATGCGATCGCTCTTTGGCACCCGTACGCTCATCATCATCGCTCACCGCCTCAGCACGGTTCGAGACGCAGACAAAATTGTCGTCCTCGACCAAGGCAGCATCTCTCAGATTGGTAGCCACGCTGAGCTACTGGAAGAAGGAGGGCTTTACCAGCGGCTTCACGCCTTACAAGAAAGCGGTGAACTAATGGAATAGGTCTTCAAGTACTGTGTACAAAGTAAGGCAGGATGCCGGAGGTGAAAGTCAGATTTAAGTGATTCATTTCAACGCGCTTGAGTTCGGTTTCGGATGCGTTCGAAGCTTGATCTAACGCATCTGAAGTGCTGTCAGGCTTACTGGAAATTCGATCTGGCACGCCTGAAGCACTATTAGGGGTGTTTGAAGCGCTGTCATGCGCGGTCAGTATCTAACACGCTTGATCTTCGGCAAGCGCGTTAGATATTTCTATGGATTTTGCTGACTTTAGATTTCCATAACCGCCAGGTTTCTATCCGGTTCTTCATTTTGCCAAGTAGGTGGCTGCGCTATGCTATCAGCAAGGATAAGGGCGAATTTCGGTGACTAACGACGAATTGCTAAGGCTGATTGATGAGGCAGAAGCGGATGGGCGACCTACGTTGGATTTGTCGGGGCAAGGATTGAGTGAACTACCGCCGGAGATTGGAAAGCTGACGAATTTAAAGACGTTGGTGTTGGGACGATGGGATAAGAAGGAAGGTGAGGCTCGCAGCAATCATTTGACAACGTTGCCGGATGAGATTGAGCAGTTAACGGAGTTGAGATCGCTTTTTCTCTACAATAATGAGTTTGACGAATTACCTGAAGTTGTTGGTACTTTGAAAAACCTGCGATCACTAGACCTCAGTAGCAACCGACTGAGCACGTTATCTGATATTGTAGGCGAACTAAAGAACTTGCGATCAATCAGTCTCAACGGCAATAAATTGAGTAATTTGCCAGTAAGTATTGGAAAGTTGTTTTCCTTACAGTCCCTTGTTGCGTACAACAATCAGCTTAATACACTGCCCGATACTATCGGCAACTTAGATAACTTGCGCTTGCTAGGTCTTTCTTACAATCAGCTCAGTAACTTGCCTGTAAGCCTCAGCCAGATTTCTCATCTGCAAGCCCTCCGTATCAGAAAAAACATAATAAGTGAACTACCTGATATTTTCTTCTTGCTGTATAACTTACAATTCCTTGATCTGAGCTGGAATGGGCTGACAACTGTACCAGATAGTATCGGTCAGTTATCTATGTTGCGTGTACTCTCGCTTAGAGGCAACTGTTTAACTTCCTTACCAAATAGTTTTAGCAGACTTTCCAATCTACAGCTGCTCAATCTTGGATATAATCAGCTGCAAGCAGTACCTACAGTTTTGGTTAGGCTTTCTAAATTAGAAACCCTTTCTCTCAGGGGAAACCAACTAAGCAAGAATTTAGGAACGATCAATCGACTTACTAGGCTAAAGGCACTTTCGCTCAGAGATAATCAGTTGACGACTATTACAGGCGTAGTTGATCAACTTACTAATTTGAGAGAGCTTTATCTGAGCGCAAACAATATAATTACCCTGTCAGAATCTATTGGCCATTTACCTAATTTACAGAAACTTGACCTCGATTCTAATCACATAAATGCACTACCAGAAAATGTTGGCAAGTTATCTAAGCTGAAGTCACTCGACCTACATTTCAATCAATTGGCCGCTTTGCCCAGAAATATTCACGAACTTGATAATCTAAGTTCACTTGATCTCAGTTTCAACCAACTAAGCACGTTACCTGAAAGTTTAGGAAAACTCACAAGATTAAAATCACTTGATCTCAGTTTCAACCAGCTAAGCACGTTACCTGAAAGCTTAGGAAAACTCACAAGATTAAAATCACTCGATCTCAGTGCCAATAGGTTAAGCATGCTGCCTGAAAGTGTTAAACGGATAAAGAGATTGGAGTTCTTCTCTCTTAGTGATAACCAGTTAGATACTCTGCCCGCAACTGTCAGGCAGCTTAAACACTTGAAACTGCTAGATCTTAGATACAATCAGTTGAGTGTTTTGCCAAGCTGGATTAGAAGTTTTACACAATTAGAGATACTAGACCTAAGGGGTAATCCATTGCCCGTTCCACCCGAGATTTTAGGTCCAAAAGAATACTGGGAAGATCCTAAGCCATCGGCAGAAACAATAAGCTTTTACTTTTCACTTTCATCAGAACTAGGTTCCGTACCTCTCTATGAAGCTAAACTTATCCTTGTTGGTGAAAGTGGTGCAGGAAAAACCTCTCTTGCTAAAAAAGTCGATCACGAAGATTACAAACTTCAAGGCAATGAAAAATCTACAGAGGGAATTGACGTTATCCGCTGGGACTTTACTCTCGCAAATGGCAATGCCTTCCGCGTCAACATTTGGGACTTCGGCGGTCAAGAAATCTACCACGCTACTCATCAATTCTTCCTTACTAAACGCTCTCTTTATCTCCTTGTCGCAGACACTCGCCAAAACAATACCGATTTCTACTATTGGCTGAAAATTGTCGAACTCCTCAGCGACAGTAGCCCTGTTCTCGTCATCAAAAACGAAAAGCAAGATCGACAATGTCAAATTGATGAAGGACTCTTCAAAAGTCAGTTCGACAGCTTAAAGGATTACCTTCCCACAAACCTAAAAGACAATCGCGGTCTCGACAAAATAAAAGATGCCATCCGCTACCACATCGCCCAGCTTTCTCACGTAGGTAATCCATTACCCAAAATCTGGGTTCGCGTCCGCGCCGCCCTAGAGAACTACGCTCAAAACTGCAACACCATCACTGTAGAACGCTACTTCGAGATCTGTAGCCAAAACGGTTTTACAGACAAAAAACAGATGCTATTCCTCATTAGTTACCTACACGATCTTGGCGTTTGTCTCCACTTCCAAGACGATAAGCTCCTCAAACGCATCGTCGTCCTCAAGCCCGAATGGGCAACCACCGCTGTCTATAAGGTCACTGACAGCGACACCGTACGCAACGGCAAAGGCCGTTTCACTGAATCCGACACAAAAGAAATCTGGGCCGACAGCGAATATTCAGATTTGCGCGACGAACTCCTTCAGCTCATGATGCGCTTCAAGCTCGCCTACGAACTCCCTGACCAACCCGGCCACTACATCGCGCCTCAACTCCTCCCCCTTAGCAAACCAGAATATGACTGGGACGCTACCAACAACCTCATTCTCCGCTACACATACGACTTCATGCCCAAAGGCATTCTTACCCGCTTCATCGTAGAAACAAATAAACTCATTGAATACAGCGACACCGTCTGGCAAAATGGCGTCGTCCTTTCCGATCCATACGCTCGCGCTGAAATCATTGAAAACTACCCAAAAAGAGAAATTGTCATTCGCGTCAGCGGTACCAACAAAAATCCCCTACTCGAAAAAGCCCGCTACGAGTTCTGGAAAATTCACGAATCCTACGAGCGCTTGCAATACGACGAACTCATCCCTTGCAACTGCGAGCAATGTAAAAACAGCACAAGCCCTCAGTCCTATCCCTACGACTTACTCATGAAGTACATCGGCGACCACCGCTACGATATCGAGTGCAGAGGCAGCTACAAAAAGGTAGACGTTCGCCGCTTGATTAGCGATATCAGCGATGACTCTAATCGCTACAACCTGGAAGACGGTGGTCGCGGCCATGGCCAAATAAACGAGCGATTTAGAGCATACTACGAGCAGCCAACCGTCTACATTGACCAGAGCACCCGCATTACAGACAGAAGTAACTTCAATCAATACGGTGAAGGCGATAACTACGCAGGTGACCGGGTCGAGCAAGACAAAATCGGTACGCAGATAAATCAACAAGACTTAGAATCGCTTAGCCGTGCAGTCGATACTTTAGTTGCAGACATTGCAGAAGACTACAACCTCAATAAACCGAGAGTTGGCAGCAAAATCCAGAGAGACGCCTTAGAAAGAATCGAAGAAGATCTTGACCTCAAGCAACGCCTCACCAATGCCATAAAAGCGGGCTTTGAAGAAACGCTAGAACAGATGGTCAAAAATCCATTCGCAAAATTACTCCTCAAAAACTGCCAGGGCTTTCTGTCAAACGAATAATATGAAATCCTAGTTGCTTTACAACTGTTGTTTTCTTCAAACTGTATCCGTCTGAGCCATTCGCTTGCGCTCGGCAAGCTTGAGCATAATTTCAGCGTGCGCTTCACGAGTGAGCGGATAGAAATAAACGAGTACCAAAGCGCAGAGCACAAACAGCAGGGGCACTGGCCCCATGAAGAGACGAATGGTGTGCAGGGCAGAAGCTGGCTGCTCAGGCAGTGGCTGCTCGGGTAGAACTCTAATGAAGCCAGATGCTTTGAGGGCTGCGCCCACCAGAAATAAGCCGAGGGCGAGGCCGAGCTTTTGCAGCAGCGTCATGAATGAGTAAAAGGTGCCTTCACGGCGGCGACCGGTTTTCAGCTCGTCTAGATCAATCACATCGGGCAGGATAGACCAGGGCACAACGTAGGCAACGGCAACGCCAAAGCTGGCAATAAAGCAAAGACCAAACAGCAGGGCCGACTGGCCGGGCTGAAGAAAATAGAGGGCGGCTTGAACCGGAATCCAGATAGCGGAACCGAGGTAGTAGAGTCTCTTTTTCCCGAGACGTTTGCTGAGGGCTGCGCAGACAAACATTAATGCGATCGCTGGCCCCTGAACCAACAGCGCTGGCAAACTCTCACTCACCCCCATCCAAGACACCGCGTAAAAAGGCAGCACCGCCGCCGTGATTTGCAGCGACAGCCATGAGAACAGATAAATGCAAACGACAAACAGAAACGGGCGATTGCTCAGCACAGATTTGAGCTGCTGCAAGAAGGGTTCGGGGTTTTCGTCGGTAGTGTCATTTAGCGATCGCCCTTCTGCGGCCACCTTTTGTTTCATATAGCCATAGGTGCCAAATACACACCAATAAATAGACGCGACAGAAATGCCCCCGCCAATGAGTCCTAACACCAAATAACGAGTAGAGCGCGCCGCAAATGCATCGCCGGGAATCAGGGCGGTCACAATCCCTGCAATAACCAAAATCGCCACCCCGCCCAGCACGGAAAAGGCTAGCCGAAAAGAGGTGAGCTCTGTACTCTCGTCATAGTCACGGCTCATTTCGGCGGTGAGCGAGGTATAAGGCAAATTTGTGGTCGTAAAAAAGATTTGAAAGATAGTGGTAACCACTACGTAGTACCAAAACTTAACGCCATCGGCAGCATCGTTGCCAAAGGGCGTAATCCAAATTAAGAAATAGGTTAAGCCAAAGGGAATGGCCGTTAGAAATATCCAGGGGTAGCGGCGTCCCCAACGAGTTTTCGTGCGATCGCTCAGCATGCCTACCAACGGATCGTTTACCGCATCCCAGACCTTCCCGACCGCCAGCACCAGCCCCGCTGCCAACGGATCCATACCAGCCACATACAGTAAAAAGCTCAGTAGAAAAAACGCCAGGAACTGAGAGGTCAGCCCTGCCCCTAAATCCCCTGCGCCGTAAGCAAGTTTTACTGGCAGCGTCAGCTTTGGGGATAGGGGTTTAGGACTAGGTTCCTCTCGAAAATTCGGCACAGATTCGTCAGAACTTAGATTGGTCATAGAGAAACCCTGTATAAATAACTGTATGCTGCCCACTTCATCTGGTCTTTTGTTGGCCCTAACCAAATGTCAGATTTCTACGTATCTTGGTCAGACTATCATCGCACCATCGAACAATTGGCCCTGATGGTACACCGCTCTAACTGGCAATTTAATCAAATTGTGTGTCTAGCCAAAGGCGGCTTACGCATCGGCGACATTATTTGCCGCATTTCAGGTCAGCCGCTGGCGATTCTCTCCACGGCTTCCTACGGCGGTGAAGGAAACCGAACTCGAGGCTCTATCACGTTTTCTAAAGATCTCAGCATGACCACCGCCAACCTTGGATCCCGCGTCTTGCTCGTTGATGATTTAGTTGATTCTGGCCAAAGCCTCAAGCGCAGCGTTTCCTGGTTGAAGCACCGCTACGGCTTTTACATCGATGAAATTCGCACCGCCGTCCTCTGGGAAAAAGCCTGCTCAGATATCAAGCCGGATTACGCGGTGCACTACTTAGAGGACAACCCTTGGATTCATCAGCCCTTTGAGAACTACGAAGAAATGAGTTGGGACGATCTGGCAAATAACTATCAATCTGAACAGAACCAGTCTGAACAGAACCAGTCTGAACAGAACCAGTCTGAACAGAACCAGTCTGAACAGAACCACAAAAATCCATCCGCTGTTTCCGCCACCTTGTAAGGTGCCGTGCTGTTATGAGTACGACATTAATTTCTGAAATTGATGTCGTCAGACATCAATTTTAAAGGTTTGTTGTATCGAATCATTAACGATGTGATCCCATTTGGTATAGTTGACCATCTTTAGATTGTGCTCATTCGTCTAAACCCTAGTCTCCGTGAGTAATTCTCCCCACACACCCGTTTCTCCGTCGGATCGTTTTTCGGATGACCCACTGTCAGGCAAACTATCAGGCGATATTTTATCGGGCGATATTCCTGCTGCGCGTCGTCAATCAGCTGATATTCCAGCGTCTGAAATTGAGCGAGTCTCGGCTCGCCCCATACAGGGGAAGCGATCGCGCAGCGGTTTGCTTATTGGTGGTTCACTGCTGGCAGGTGTCGCTGGCGTTGGCCTATGGCATTGGCATCCAGTAGGGTTAGCCTTGAACCCAGAGGCCTTGGCCTTGAGCGAGGTTAAGCAAGTTTGGCAAAAAGCCGTGACTGCAACCGGATTAGGGGATTCTCCTAACCCAGTTACAGTCTCTGAAACCGCGACCCCTCCCCCTGCGGAAACCGCATCCGCTATCGAGCAGTCACCGCAAGCGGATCAGTCACCACAAGCAAAGCAGTCGCCGCAGGAGGATACGCTCCTTAATCACCGCAGCTACGACGAAGTGCCGGCAGAATCGCTAGTGCCCCTTAACCCCAATAGCCTGCTCAAACTTCAACCTGCTGCCCAGCAAGCTGTCAACGAGATGCTCGCCAAAGCCAAGTCAGAAGGCATACAGCTCGGCGTCATTTCTGCCTTCCGCACCCTCGAAGACCAAGACTATCTCTATTTTCAGCTCAAAGCCGAACGCGGCCAAAGCGCTCGCACCCGAGCAGAAGTCAGCGCCCCTCCCGGCTACAGCGAACACCACACCGGCTACGCTGTTGATTTCATCGACGAAAGCAAGCCCGATACCCAGCTCCAACCATCCTTTGAAAAAACCCCGGCTTACCGGTGGCTTGCCAAAAACGCCGCCTTCTTCAACTTTGAAATGTCCTTTCCTAAAAACGCAACATCTGGTGTGAGTTACGAACCCTGGCATTGGCGTTATGTCGGCAACCAAGAGAGTTTAGAACTATTCTATAAAGACTAGTCCTTATCCCTACGCCTCCTGACCTCAGCCTCCCTGCGCATCATTTCCTCTTGAGCTCACCATGTGAGCGCTGCCATTTCAGAGGCTGAGCATCGTTGAAATCATGAACCCCACCACCCTCAACCTCCTGGCTATCTCAGTTTTTGCCTTTACTATTCTTAGTCTCGTAGGCCCGTTGCTTAATATCTCGCCTAATGCGGTTGCCGTTGTGCTCACTGCCAGCGCTGGCCTACTTGCCTTAGACCGCTACGGTTGGCAAGGCAAAGGGGGTAATTTACTCATCGATTTGTTATCTAGCCAGTCCTCCGAATATCGTCAGCGCATTTTGCACCACGAGGCCGGTCACTTTCTCGTGGCCCATTTACTCGGCATTCCGGTACAAGACTACACACTGAGCGCATGGCAAGGCATTAGGGCAGGGCTGCCTGGGCTAGGTGGTGTTGTCGTTGATACGGCAGCCATTGAGGCTTTAGATAATCCTAAGCGAGGGCTTACGACAACGACGGTGAACCACTATTCCACCGTGTGGATGGCGGGGATTGCGGCAGAGCGGCAGAAGTTTGGCAATGCCCAAGGTGGAGATGATGATAAGGCCCAACTGCGCCGTCTTTGGGAATTAACGCCACCCCAGAATCGAACGGCAGCGGCGGCGGATACCCAAATAAGATGGGCGCTGTTGCAAGCAGACACCTTACTAGAAGATCAATCTAAGGCCTATCAGGCCTTGGTCAGTGCTATGGGCCAACAGCGCTCCGTCCAGGAATGCTGCGATTTGATTGAGGCTAATCGAGTGGAGACTAATCGAGTAGAGACCAACCTCATGTCGGCATAATTGACTCATCCGAGCGCCTAATCATTCCGAGCGGCTAACACGAGGCCTTGCTCACGACTCGGTTTCTGCCCTCTGCTTTTGCCTGCAGCAAGTACTGATCCGCGCGATGCAGAAAGCTGCGACCTTGGTCGTCATCATCTGAGTTTAGTTCTGTTAATCCGATACTGACCGTCAGCGGTAGCTGTTGGCTGGCATCACTGACGTTGGTGCTAATGTCAAAAGCCCTTTGGGAAATAGACTGCTTGAGTCGTTGGGCGATCGCAATGCCCTCGCTCAAATCGGTATTGCTGAGCGTAACCACAAATTCCTCACCGCCATAGCGAAACGGTGTGTCATAAAATCGCATGTTGGCCAGTAGCCTTTTCGCCAGCATTTTTAGCACATCATCGCCCACCAAATGTCCATGGCGGTCATTGACAGCCTTGAAGTGGTCAATATCCATCACCATCAGAGAGAGTGGCTGCTCCTTGGTGCGAGCCATCTTGATTTTGCGGGGCAGCTCCAAATCAAAAGAGCGTCGATTGTTGAGCTGAGTCAGCGCATCTACCAACGCGACAGCCGATAGCCAATCGTTGATGCGCGAAAGATCTCGATATCGTTGGGCCTGATTGAGGCCGATTTGAATGTGAGCTTGAATAAGACGACGCTGGCTAGCATTCAGCACCAGCGGCAGCGTCGCTGAGGATTGTTCAATCTGCGTTCGTATTTTAAGAGGTCCCTGATCGATGGGCTGGTTAAAGGTCTGATCGACAGCTGGCTCTTTTGTCTGTCTGGGATTAGGCCGCGAGGTCACATCATTCGGGACTAGCCACAAGTACGCATCAGCGCCAGCTTCAAGCGCGAAGGCTGTTCGCTCCAGATGCAGCTCTGAGGTATGAGATAACCTCAGCTCAGGCCTGATGGAGAAAGCCTCCTCAATGACGACAAAATAAGTACTGGGCTGTTCTATTGAGAATGTCTTTGATATAGAACCTTCTATCAACTGACGCGACTGGACAATGAGAACATCAGGTGCGGCCTTAGCCATTACCGACATCGCTTCTGTGACGTTAGTAACTCTCGTAACCGTTAGGGAATCCAGCCCACGCACCTGGGTAACCACCCCTGTGGTGAAGCGACAGTCTCCGATCAGCAGCACACTATTCATAAAAAAGCATCTCAGGCATTGGCTGAGCCTTGGACAGGCTAACCCACTCGTGGCGACGCGCTACCGGCAGGCTGCAGAGCATTGAAGAAAATCAAACTCGAGACGATTAACTTGAGCTTATTAAAGCTCAAAGACGAAAGACCAAAGATTAAAACTCAAAGATCAAAGACTAAAATCTCAATAGAATTTCGAACTGAGCACCGTTCAAAATTTTATTGGGATCTTTTCAATTGGGAGCTATTTAAGTGTTTAATTAAGCGCTTGAAAACTTGATTGGGTTTTAGAACTTGGTTGGATTTAAGGGGAATTCCTAGAGAAATGTCTGCATTTTTGTGCCTTTACAGCCTTGTACTCAATGCAAACATACTTCATTACAAAGCCACATTAGATCAAAAACAGGCAGTTTGGGGCTTTTTTCTCCTCCTGTAAAGAACGTCATGTCTTTAGAATGAATCAACCTAAATCTTCGAGAGTATGGCACCATTGTCAAATTGGAGCGCCTTACCGTCTCTAAAGGCCGTTTACTGTCTATGTCTGTTTCACCTGCAAATCGTTCCTCACAGCGTTCTGACCAAAACGCCTCACAGCGTTCTACGAGCACTCGCCCTACTAAAATAGCTGCACTGAGCGGCGCTGATATCCGTCAGAAATTCTTAGCATTTTATGAGAAGAAGGGGCATCAGATCCTCGACAGTGCGTCACTGGTGCCTGACGATCCTACTGTGCTGTTGACAATTGCAGGGATGCTGCCGTTCAAGCCCATTTTTCTGGGTCAGCAAAAGGCTGAGTTTGATCGGGCAACGACAGCGCAAAAATGCATTCGCACAAACGATATTGAAAACGTAGGACGCACCGCACGGCACCATACATTTTTTGAGATGTTGGGCAACTTTAGCTTTGGAGATTACTTCAAGAAAGAAGCGATCGCCTGGGCTTGGGAGATTTCGATTGAAGTGTTTGGGCTCCCCCCAGAACGCATTGTACCCAGCGTATTTAAAGACGACGACGAAGCCTTCGCTATCTGGCGTGACGACATTGGTATTGCCCCCAACCGCATTATCCGGATGGGCGAAGCCGACAACTTCTGGAAATCTGGCCCCACCGGCCCTTGCGGCCCTTGCTCTGAGCTGTATTACGACTTCCACCCCGAGCAGGGCGATGACAATATCGACCTTGAAGATGACGAGCGCTTCATTGAGTACTACAATCTCGTCTTCATGCAATATAACCGCGACGCGGAAGGCAACCTGGCACCACTCCAAGCTCAGAACATCGATACGGGCCTCGGGCTAGAGCGCATGGCCCAAATTCTGCAGGGGGTGCCCAATAACTATGAGACCGATCTGATCTTTCCGATTATCCAAACAGCGGCAGAAATTGCGAGCATAGACTATCACCAAGCTGACAACGCACAAAAAATATCGTTGAAGGTGATTGGCGATCATGTGCGCTCAGTTATGCATATGGTCACTGATGGCATCACCGCTTCTAACGTGGGTCGAGGCTATGTGCTGCGTCGTCTCATTCGCAGAGTCGTACGTCATGGCCGGTTACTGGGCATTAGTGAGCCCTTTACAACTCAGGTGGCAGAAACCTCTATCGCCTTGTCCGAAGAGGCGTACCCAGCGGTGCGAAAGCGAGAGAACGCTATTAAGCGTGAGCTTGAAAGGGAGGAAACTCAGTTTCTTAAAACGCTGGAGCGAGGGGAGAAGCGATTGGCCGATATTTTGGCCGATAAGCCCAAGCAGGTATCGGGGCAAGATGCCTTTGAACTTTATGACACCTACGGTTTTCCGTTGGAATTAACCCAAGAGATCGCTGAAGAAAGTGGCATTATCGTGGATGAAGCCGGCTTCAACGCTGAGATGGAGCAGCAGCGGCAGCGCTCTAAAGAAGCTCACGAAACCATTGATCTCACAGTTCAAGGCAGTTTGGATACCCTGGCGAGTGAAATTGAAGCGACCGATTTTATCGGCTACGAGAAGGCCGATAGTCAGAGCACTGTCGAAGCTATTTTAGTCGCAGGTAATGCTGTTCCGGCGGCTGAAACCGGCAGCGAAGTACAGGTAGTGC
Organism: Cyanobacteria bacterium P01_D01_bin.105; assembly: GCA_039025345.1. Lineage (GTDB taxonomy): Bacteria > Cyanobacteriota > Cyanobacteriia > Phormidesmidales > Phormidesmidaceae > Phormidesmis. The sequence goes on from JBCCOO010000018.1 coordinate 44,714, forward strand.
TGAATCAGACGCCGTTCTATGCGGAGTCTGGAGGCCAAATTGGCGATCGCGGCTACCTCACCGGAGAGAATTTGGTCATCCGCATCGAAGATGTCAAAAAAGAAGGTGCCTTCTTCGTCCACTTTGGCAAAGTAGAACGCGGCACGCTGAGAAAGGGCGACAACCTCAGCGCCAAAATCGACCGCGCTTGCCGCCGTCGGGCGCAGGCAAACCATACCGCAACCCATCTGTTGCAAGCCGCACTCAAGGCCCTTGTCAATGAATCCATTTCACAGGCGGGCTCGCTGGTAGATTTTGATCGACTGCGCTTCGACTTTCATGCGCCACAAGCGCTGACCCCTGAGCAAATTCAGCAGGTGGAAAAGCAGGTCAACACCTGGATCTCAGAAGCTCACAGCGCAGATGTACAAACCATGCCCATCGCAGATGCTAAAGCAAAAGGGGCAACAGCAATGTTTGGCGAAAAGTACGGTGATGAAGTGCGCGTAGTGGACTATCCTGGCGTGTCAATGGAGCTGTGCGGCGGCACGCATGTGGGTAACACCGCTGAAATTGGCGTGTTCAAAATTATTTCGGAAACAGGCATTGCAGCCGGTATCCGTCGAATTGAAGCGGTAGCGGGCCCAGCAGTGCTGGACTATTTGGAAGTGCGTGACGCTATTGTTCGAGACCTCAGCGCTCAGTTCAAAACGAAGCCCGAAGAAATTACAACTCGGGTCACAAATCTGCAAAATGAGCTCAGAGCAGCTCAAAAAGAACTCTCTGCGGCTAAGTCCGAACTGGCCCTTACTAAGTCCGATCAGCTCCTTGATCAGGCTGAAACCATTGGCAATGTCCCCATCATCGTTGCCAATCTTGATGCAGTAGACCCCGACGCACTCAAAACCGCTGCCGAGCGACTGCTGCAAAAACTCGGAGATGGCGCAGTGGTGCTGGGCTCAGTCCCCAGTAAAGACAAAGTTAGTCTGGTGGCAGCTTTTAGTAAACCTGTGATCAGTAAAGGCCTCCAGGCGGGCAAATTCATCGGTGGCATTGCCAAACTCTGCGGCGGCGGCGGCGGCGGTCGTCCAAACTTTGCCCAAGCGGGCGGCCGCGATGCTAGCAAGCTGCCTGACGCGTTGGAAACGGCAAAGGCACAAATTAAATCTGTTTTGAGCTGATCAGTTCATCTTCTCTGACTTTCCAGAGCACACCTACGCATGGCCTATCTACGCATGGCCTATCTACGTGATGGTGCTCATAATGAGGAAGCCGTATGGATAGCAGCTTAGATGCCACTATGCGTAGGTCGTTTCCTCTATATCATTGCGTATAATGCTGCACAGCAGAGTCGAAAGCGCCTGATATACTTCATCAGGATATGACAAGCCATAGGAAGCGATAATGACTGCTCAGCCCTCAACCATCACCTACACCTTTACAGATGAGGCTCCAGCACTCGCCACCCGTTCTTTCCTCCCCATTGTCAAAGCCTTTGCAAAAGCAGCTAATGTCGAAGTCGAAACCGCTGATATTTCTCTTGCCGGACGCATACTCGCTAACTTTCCTGACAGCTTAACGCCTGAACAGCAAACGCCCGATGCGCTAACCCAGCTTGGTGAACTTGCCAAAACGCCTGAGGCTAACATTATTAAGCTGCCGAATATCAGTGCGTCTGTGCCTCAGCTGACGGCTGCGATCGCCGAGCTTCAATCAAAAGGCTACAAAGTCCCCAACTACCCGGCTAACCCTAAAACAGAATCAGAAAAAGCTATCAAACAGCGCTACGCCAAGTGCCTCGGCAGCGCTGTTAATCCGGTCTTACGCGAAGGTAACTCCGACCGGCGAGTGGCCACCGCTGTAAAAGCATATGCTCGCCAGCATCCCCACAAAGTGGGGCCATGGACAGCTGAGTCGAAATCTCATGTTGCTCATATGACAGAACAAGACTTTTTTGACAGCGAAAAATCTGTTGTGGTTGCAGCCGATGGCAACGTCAAAATTGAGCTAGTCACTGCAGAAAAAACAACTGTTTTAAAAGAGAAAACACCCGTTCTCAAAGGTGAAGTGATCGATTCTGCGGTCATGAGCGTCAGCGCATTGCGAGCATTTTATGAAAAAGAGATAAGTGCAGCAAAAGCAGAGGATGTGCTTCTGTCGCTGCATGTCAAGGCCACCATGATGAAAATCTCTGACCCGATTCTGTTTGGTCACGCTGTTACCGTTTACTTTAAAGACGTTTTCGACAAGTACGCCGATACGTTCCAAGCCATTGGCGTCAACCCTAACAACGGCCTCGGTGATGTTTACAGTAAGATTCAGTCGCTTCCAGCTGAGCAGCGCAGTGCGATAGAAGCCGATCTGCAAGCAACTTACCAACAGCGCCCACCGTTGGCAATGGTCAATTCTGATAAAGGCATCACCAATCTCCACGTGCCCAGCGATGTCATTATTGATGCCTCTATGGCAGCGGCAATCCGCTCATCCGGTCAAATGTGGGGTCAAGACGGTCAGCTGCACGATACCAAAGCGCTCATCCCTGACCGCTGCTATGCCACCATGTATCAAGCCTGCATTGAGTTTTGCCAGCAAAACGGTGCATTCGATGTGACCACCATGGGCAGTGTCTCTAACGTCGGGCTGATGGCCAAAAAGGCCGAGGAGTATGGCTCCCACGATAAAACGTTTGAAATACCTACAGCTGGTAGCGTTCGCGTTGTCGATGACGCTGGCCAAACGCTTTTAGAACATGCCGTAGAAAAGGGCGACATTTGGCGGATGTGCCAGACTAAAGACATTGCCATTCAAGACTGGGTAAAGCTAGCCGTCGAGCGAGCAAACATTACCGGTTCGCCAACTGTTTTTTGGCTCGACGAGAATCGTGCTCACGATGCAAACTTAATTGAGAAAGTCCACAACGCTCTCGCCAATTACGATACAGAAGGGCTAGATATTCAAATCTTGCCGCCGGTAGATGCGATGACCTTGACCTGTGAAACCATCAAAGCCGGAACAGACGTTATCTCTGTAACAGGGAACGTATTACGAGATTATTTAACCGATCTGTTTCCCATTCTAGAGCTGGGGACCAGTGCCAAAATGCTCTCTATCGTACCGCTCCTTGCCGGTGGCGGATTATTCGAGACGGGCGCTGGTGGCTCCGCGCCCAAACACGTTCAGCAGTTCGTTGCGGAAGGCCATTTGCGATGGGATTCTTTAGGAGAGTTTCTGGCCCTGGCGGTTACGCTAGAAGAACTGGGCCGAAAGAACAACAACATAAAGGCAAGTCTCTTAGCTGAAACGCTCAACGCAGCGACAGGCAAACTCCTGAACAACGATAAATCACCTTCTCGAAAGGTGGGAGAACTCGATAATCGAGGCAGTCACTTTTACCTCACGCTCTACTGGGCGCAGGCGCTAGCCTCTCAAGATAAAAACACTGAGCTGCAAGCCAAGTTTGCTCCACTCTCACAGCGGTTGAGCCAGCAAGCGTCTACTATCCTTGCTGAACTCAACGCGGCCCAGGGCAATTCAGTCGATATTGACGGCTACTATTTAGCGGACAGGCTAAAGACGACTCAATCAATGCGGCCGAGTCAGACACTTAATGGGGCACTAGCGGCACTCCTCTAAAGCACCACTGAGCAAGTGCTAGCATCGAATCAGTAAACTAAGCTTGCTTTTGCCACTATGCCTCGCTCCCCCCTTCCTTCTATGCTTACCCCCGAGCTAATCGGAAGGCAGCGCGAAATTGTTGAGGTATTTCTCAAAAACGGTTGGGACTATATGCGCAGGCTGTTGACGGGTGGCACTGAGGGGGAACCTAATCTGCCGCCACCAGCTGTACTGTGTAATATCTTTATTGAACTTGGCCCAGTTTACGTCAAGCTTGGCCAGCTTTTAAGCACCCGCCCTGATTTGCTCAGTGCTTCATACATCGAGGCCCTCAGCGGGCTGCAATCAACAGTCCCCCCCATACCCGCAGGACAGATACAAACCCATATTCGGGAGCACATGCATCGGTCTCCTGAGGATGTATTTGCAGAAATTGACTATAGCGCGATCGCAGCTGGCTCCATCGGCCAGACCCACCGTGCCATCCTCAAAAATGGGCAGGCCGTTGCCGTTAAGGTGCAGCGTCCCGGCATCGAAAAGCTCGTTGAGCGCGACATGACGCTCATCCAAGACATCGCTCGTCTGGTGTCTACCACTCAGTTCGGCCAGCGCTACAACATCACAGACCTTGCCGACGAGTTCAAAGCTGCGCTCACAGCCGAGCTAGACTTCACCACAGAAGCCCGCTATACCGACGAGCTGCGGCAAAACATGCTGGATAGTCCATGGGTTAATTCTGAGTGTCTAACTATCCCCCAAGTTATTTGGCCCCTTACCAATGCCAAAATACTTGTCATGGAATGGCTCAACGGCAGACCGCTACTGGAGGCAAAACTGCCAGAGCGTCGGCCTCAGCTCGATTTGTTGGGTGGGATCTCCGACAGTGAACAGGCACCTACTCACAAACGCGCCGAAATTACCTCCTTACTGTTTCGCGCTTTTTTATCCCAATATTTTGTTACTGGCTTCTTCCATGCTGACCCTCACCCCGGCAATCTCTTCTACCTAGAAGATGGCCGCACCGCTATCCTAGACTGCGGCATGATGGGCCGGTTAAATCCTACAACCCGCGCTACGCTGACCGAACTTGTTCTTGCCATTGCGAGTTCAGATGCGCAGCGCTGCGCTCAACTCACACTGCAAATTACCGAACCGCTCAAACCCATAAACTTGGTTCAGTTAGAGAGCGACTATAGCCGTTTACTCGGTCGCTACTACGGTCTCACGCTCGATCGGTTCAACACAGCCGAAGCCTTTAGCGCTGTTATAGAAACCGGTATTCGGAATCATTTACGATGGCCGGCCAATATCGGCTTATTCACCAAGTCACTTGCCAATCTGGAGGGTGCTGCCCAACAGTTCAATCCTGATGTCAATCTTATGAAAGAGATCAAACCTCTCATGGTTGATCTCTTTCGTCAGCAGTTAGCTGGGGACGATCCCACACAGCTCTTACTACGCACAGGCTTGGAGTTCCGTAATTTATCACTCTCTGCGCCTCGCCAGTTCGGGTTCTTACTGGATCGTCTTAGCGACGAAACGCTGCATTGGAATGTGCGTATCCAGGGAATAGAGTCTGTTCATCGCAGCATAGAACGAGCCGCAAACAGACGGGCATTTAGTACTGTGGTTGCCGCTTTAATTATTGGCGCGGCTATCCTATCAACTAATCAGACCACGGTGCAATTGCAGTCATTGAGTACGCTGCTGTTTGCGGCTGCTTCGTTTTTGGGGCTTTGGCTAATTGTGAGCATTCTACGATCTGGACGATGGAAGTAGGTCCTTTACCGTATGATAACCATATGATGGAATTTGGGATCTACCTGCTAAAACCGGGAGCACTAGAGCATACAGCCCCGAGACATAACTTGATAGGGCTTCAGATAGCTTAGAAATACGTGGCATTCCTAATCTTTGATTTTGACGGCACAATTGCCGATACCTTAGAGGCAATTGTGCGAATCACCAATCGCATTGCTCCCGAGTATGGCTATCCGCCAACGACCCCTGAAAAGCTCAGTTTTTATCAGTCTTTGAGTACTAAGGAAATGCTGAAGCAATCAGAAATTCCATTGTTTAGACTGCCTTTTTTAGTGCGCCGAGTCCGCAGAGAAATGGGCGCCGAGCTACCCAATGTCGGTGTTGCTGCTGACTTAAAAGAAACCTTACAGGCGCTATCAGAAGCCGATCATCAGCTCATGATTATGAGTTCCAATACTCAGAACAATATTGAGAGCTTTCTAAAACAGCACGATATCAACCATTTGTTCAGCTCTATTATTGGTAGCGTAGGACTGCTTAGCAAGGCTCGTGCGCTGAGACGCATCATCCAGAAAGGAGACATCGACTTTTCACAGGTGATTTATGTCGGTGATGAAACAAGAGATGTAGATGCCTCCAAACAAGTTGGTGTTCTCGTCGCAGCTGTCACCTGGGGTTTTAGCAGCCGAGATGCTTTAGCCGCGCAAGATCCAGCTTTTCTAATCGATCATCCCAAGCAGCTGCTTGGCGCTGCCCAAACGCTGGTAAACGCCAGTTGGGTAAGAAAAGACTATCGATTTAGACGCTCTAAGGGGCGAGCCGCACATAGTCAAGTTGCAGAAAGTCAAGTTACAGAAAGTCAAACAACAAAAAGCCGACCTGCTGCAGAAAGTCAATCCATGGAAAGTCGATCTACAGAACACTTCTAACAACCACGTTAATGCTTCTGTTGGGTTTCATGATGGCTGCCAAGGAAACTGCCAAGCAGGATGCCCCAGTAGAGAATCCATTGTCCTTACCCCACGCAGTTGGTTAGATAGGGGCAAATGTGCCACTGGTGCTAAATCTAAGTCCCAGATAAATTCGGTTGGGTAGCGTGTCCAGATTCCTTCTGCCGACTTCCACTGCAGCTGTAGCCACAAACGCTCCCAGTCTTGTCCCAACCGTGTCCACAGATCGTACTGTTGGCTCCAGCCAAACTTATCCTCAGAATAGAGACGCCACATAATGTCTATGGCCTGCAAATCAATGATGGGAAATTGACTGACCTCTGTGAAATAGACCCACTTTCGTTCGAGGGCACTTTCACCGGCTAGGGCACATAGTTTCTGGTTAGTCAGCTTATCTGCTTGCTGATAGTCTTGCTGCACTAACAGCATCTGCAAATCGCTGTAATCTATCCCCTTATCTGACTGCGGACATACCAGCCCCTCTGGATATTCTTCAATCAGCGCTTTGGCAGGATCGCAATGAGCTCGGTACAAAATTTGATAGGCGCAGCCATGAGCGGCTGTCGGCGCTGTCGGATTTTTAGCATCCATGCGATTGCGCACAAAATCAGCTAACACGGCCTCTCCGCTTTCACCCATCTCTGCCAACCCTCGAATGGCCTGAAGCTGCTTTTTAAGTCGTTTATCTGAGAGGGCAGCCGTCAGCTTAGCTAGAGGGTTATCTATCGAACTTTGACCAGCGCTCACACCCGTTTTTTGCTCGCCAGTTTGAGAGTCAATGGAATGGCCCGCTTGATGACTGCTTTGGCGATTAGTCACGGTCGATGGTGAATTGTTTTGAGATGTGTCCTCAGCAGACTTAGCAGACTCGATAGCGTTTGAAGACATATTGATAAAGAAAACAAAGCCTGATTAAACGGCGCTCTAATTAAAAGGCGTTAGGGAGAAGGCGTTAGGCGCGCACAGACACGCTGGAGCAAACGAACACTACCAAATAGGCAGTACACCTCTCATCATATAGCAACGCGAGAGCACAATTCTGTCCGTAAGCGCGCAAGGCCAGCAACTCGTGAGTTAGCACTACTGTCTTCTTCTTAGCGATATTGCTAAAGAAAACTATCCAGTGGGAAAACAACTATTTGAAAGCACTAGCCTAATTAATTAAAAGAACCAAACTTAAGCCGATTTTGGCTTAAGTTTATCTGGCTTAAGTCAATTTTTGGAAACGCTTATTTGAGCAAAAATTTTTGAGCAAAAACTGCAGCTGAGCAAATAGCAACTGGACAAATAATGGATTGGGTCGAGATTAATTGGGTCGAGATGATTTTGCAGCGGCGCTGGCCGTTTCGTCGTTTCGGGGCTGCTTCTGAGATAGCTCCTGTGACGACTGCTTTGGGTTTCCCTGCTGAGGTGGTTTATGCCCATTCTCAAAAGCATAGCGGATGAGCTGGGAGCGGTTTTCTAAGGACAGTTTGCTCAGAATATTACTGAGGTGGGTTTGGACAGTGCGAGGACTAATAAAGAGGCGATCGCCAATTTTCTTATTCGTAAAGCCTTGAATCACTTCCCAAAAAACCTTCTCCTCAGCAGGCGTCAGAGGCAAAGGGGCTTGAGGCTGGCGCTCTGCTTTTGGCGTTAGCTGCTTACTGACCCGTTGAATCTCGGAATGAATGCGACTAGCACGAGCAAGCTGCGCTTCTATCTTGGCAATCAGCTCCCTAGGATGAAAAGGTTTGACCAGGTAATCGTCTGCGCCAATGCTGTGTCCCTGAATTCGATCCTCTAGATCACAGCGCCCAGATAGAAAAATAAACGGAACAAGCTGGCCGCTACCGCTGTCTCTAACTCTGGTACATAGTTCAAAGCCATCCATCTCCGGCATGACTACATCAGACACGATTAGATCAGGCGTCTCTTCTATAAAACTATCGAAACCTTCTCGCCCAGATGCCGCATTGCGCACAACAAAGCCACGATCCTTTAGGTAGCGCGTTAGCGCCGCTCGTAACGTGGCATCATCATCTACAATGAGAATTTTTTGCATTCTGCGATCGCATCTGGCCTAAAGAAAGAGCTTACGGCGGGAACAGCAGGAAACCCGACAGCGAACCACCCCTTTTGATTGGCGACCTTATGATGGGCTATCAGTGACGAAGGAGTAGTGCGTTCATATATGCCCTATCAAAACTATATAGCGATCTGGCCGGCCCTTTAATAATTTTCCTGTTAAGGCTTAAAAATGCTCTCTCAATAGCCCCTGGATGGCGCCCCAATAGGACTTTGTCCTAAAAAACAGCACTAAAGAGCAGTGGCTTAAGCAAATTATCACCAGATGTAGCACCTTATTCCCTTAACTGACTTTCCTTTGACTTAGCGACGACGGCTGTTTTGCTCAGGCTGAGTAAAGCTGGGTGCCGTGTAGTTAGCAGTAGGAGGCGTTGTTTCAACTGTTGCAGCAGGGACGGCAGAACGATTCAGCGGCGTGCGGACAGAGGGGCTGAGTGGGTTACGGGTTGGCTGCTGTGGCGGCACATTAAAAACGGGCAGATTAGCACTGTTCGGAACCTGATAGCCCGTGGTGCCGGCAGGGGGTGACATTTCGGGAGTGGTTCGAATAAAGGGAACAGCAACATTTCCACTTGCTGCTGATATTGGAGATGGACTCGAACCACCGTTTCGACCTGCCTCTGAAGCACTTCCTTGACTAGAAAACTCAGAAGATTGCACGCCTGAAAATGCCCCATCGTTACCGGTGCTGGTGACAGAGCCACCGTCATTGTTGTTGCTGACAGACTGTTGACGGTTGAGCGCTTCAGACAGAACACTACTGTTCACATTCGGTGATACGGTTTCAGCGTCAGAAGCTCCCAATGAAGATGGGGAGCCCTTTATGAGCGGAGAGGCCGTCACTGCAGAAGATGTATCTGAATTTGAACCGGCGTTTAGAGCGGAGCCACGCGCTGAGTCTGAACCTGGAAACTGATATTGAGCTTCGTAGGCTGCAAAGGGATTATCGCGACCGGCTAAATTGCGATCAGAGGCAAGACCAGAAGGCCCTGGATCAGTTGCACCACTGGCTTCAGGATTAATGCCAGTGCTCCCCCCTTCTCCATCTGTTTGAAGAGCGCCGCGTAGGAGCAAATCTAGCGTGTCAATTTCAGATAGTCGGGCTTGTTCTTCGGGCGTTAGCTCAGAGTCAGGGTTGAGATTGCTAACTTGCGGACGGTTAAACCAGTCTGGATTGTTGTGATATTCCCAGATAAAAATGCTCAGCAGGGTAAACACCGTTAGGGGTGCCCACACAGCCGGGGCACTCAGCGGCTTAAGGCGTGCAGGTATATATCTTAAAAAAGCGGGAATTGCCATAAGGATAAACCCCAGAGTGTGTACAGAGCGCTGATATGATAATGCCCTCACCATAGCCTGCTTCATAAGGCAGGCAGACTTCATTTATTTTTTTGCAAGATATAGCAATCGACGGATGCATACGCTGTGAGAAGGCAGAGCCTACGTCGTCGATTGCTAGTCAGGTTAGCTGATGCCCTGTAACGGTTTCAGCCAATGATAGTGTCCTAACTAACCTGACAGATGCAATCGAGCTGCAGATTTTGCAAAAAAGTTATGCAGGCGCTCTACATTGGCAATAGCTACTATTGGCAATAGTTTTTTTGCAAGTAGCTCAGATAGTATTTTATCTGAGCAGAAAAATACTACGCTATAAGGCGGCCGTTTTAGCAGCTCGCATTGCCTCATAACGTCTGCTAACTTTTCTACAGATAGCTGCTTTGTTACTCAGCGGTCATTTCCTTAGTTGTGCTCAGCAAAGAACAGCCACTATGAGTACCTTCAATCAACCCAAGGCTTTATCCTCAGTTCAGCTACCACCTATTGACACTGTTTCTTTTGTGAGTGGACGACACGAGGTTAATCCTGCGATCGCGCTAAATCTCATTCAAGATATTCAGCTTTCCATTACCAACTGGCAACTCCAACAGCGAGAAGTTATTTCGGCTATGCGAACCCTCCATGCGCAAGGCCCAATGGTCGATGGTTGGCTTCAGTCATCGCGCCCTTCCCAACCCTCTCGCCCTATTCAAACAGGTCACACCAACCTCCTTGATGACACGACCATTTTGCGCCATGGCGATGCAAATGCACTGATGAGGTACGTAGAATCTTTAGAAGTAGAATCTTTAGAAAGTGACAACATCCCAAACGAGGCTCAAACCGTTACCCAGACCGGTACGGCAGATTTAGACTCAGGGGCATCCCAGTATTGGCTGTGCTACTTAAACGATGATGGCTCGATTTGCTCACAGCTATGCCCAGCTGAGCAAATGGTCGCGGTGGGAACTGCAATTGCTCGATTTCAAAAGTTCAAGCAGCTTAAACTTAAACAGCAGGCATTGGAGATTAAGCTTCAGCAGGCAGTCGATATGCTCACAGGCATCCGCACCGCTATCTGTAACTGAAATCCATGTGATGGCGTCTCTATTCTTCCACTTTCCATCGTCGAATAGCCTGTTGCGTAGGCTCATAGGCAGTCGTGCCTGCGGGTACTAAAATGGCGGCTTGAATGGCGGCATTTTGTCGCCCCTGCGCTGCACGCGCTTGAGCAATGCTAAAAATACGTTGACTCCACTGATCCGCCAGTCGCTGGGCGGTTTCATATTCAGGATGTTCAATGGGCACTTGGCTTAGCCTCACAATACCTTGCTGATAGGTACTGGCTTGGCCAAGCTTTGGAAGCTTTTGAGCGTCAGCAATGATACTGCGACTATTTTGACGCTGCTGCCAGAAGGCAATTCTATCTTGCGCTTTTTGATAAAGTTCGGCGTTATCTCGAGGCATAACGTTTGCAGCCGCGATCGCCCCATCCAAATTTCCGCTGGTCGCTCTACCTTCTGCAATGTCTAGAATGACCTGACTCCAGCTACGAATATCGCGCTGTGCCGCGTCGTAGTAAGGTTCGCCAGGTTGAATGAGTCTCGCTTTAGCAATGGCTTCAGTGAACTGAGATGCTTGAGTCGGTTGAATAGACGTACGCGCTTCCGTTAACACAGAAGCATTGGTTTGTTGCGCTTCTGCCGCCCCTGTTCGAGCCTTGGTCAGAGCCTCAGAGAAGGGACTATTTCGCTGGGATCTCGGTACATCTTGTAGCGCAATCAGCGCTTCAGAATACTGTCTTTTCGAGATCGCCGCATTGGCCTGGGCAATTAACGTTTGAGCGACAGCTTCCTCCGCTTCTATTTCTTCTGTGTTAGTGCTCTCCCCATTAGTGCTCTCCTCTGATGAATCAGCTGATACCGCCGGGGCGGGTTGAGATGGTGCAGGCGCAGGACTAGGCGCTGGCAGCACTTCACCTTCTACAGGCGCAATTGCATCAGGAGATATCTCTGCTTCTTTATCTATTTCTGTTTCTTTATCTATCTCAGTAGCTGTCTCACTGGCTATTTCCGCCTCACCTGAGGGATCTGTGCTGCGGTTGCCAGCTCGACCGATACTTTCTTCAAACCCTTGCCACGCTGTTTGGACAAACGGCTGCTTCAGCAGGACACCCCCCATCAGTAAGGCTAAAGCCAGCAGGCCCCAGTTGCGAAGCTTGGCCCCAGTGACTGCCATCGAATCCATTTCGGTATCTCCCGACATAGTGGGAGGAAAGGCAGTCTGAGTTCGATAGCTCCCCGTCGCGATAGTTTCTTCTGTGTAGGCGGATTGGATGGATTCCTTCTTGAACCGCGACTGGTCAGTGTCATCGGCGGCAGAGCGACTTCCATCCGCTGACTGTTTGTTTGCTAATGCGGTAGCCCCTATCACTGCACCGGCTCCAACGACAGGCTCCGAGGCAATTGCTGAGGTAGTTGTGTAATGACTCTCACCGCGTTTTGTATCTACAGTCGTCGGTGTTGTGAGCGCTGTCGCCAATGTATTTTGCAAATCAGGCACAATGGTGGCCTGTGCTTTTGATTCGGCAATGATCGCAACCGGATTCTGAATAGGTCTCCGGTGATGCTCACAGAGCTCTGGTAGCCGCTTATTGAGGTAATGACTGATCTGAGTAGGTGTTTGGCACTTTTGACGTATGGCCTCTAGTAGGGACGTGGTAAACAATCCCTGGCGAATTCGTGATGCTTCATGCGAATACTGCTCCGGCTGACACGACAGAAAAGTCGTTAGCTGATGCTTTTCTGCCATTTGTATTATTTGAGTGCCGATAGCTTGGCCTGATAGCGCGCCCTGCGAGCGGTTAATGTCTAGGATGAGTAGGGCTTGTTCGGTGGGCAGTTGCGCGAGTGTCTCAATCAAATCAGCGGCTGCTATGCCAGTGCTTTCTATGCTGTTTGAATCCCCATCAATAGGCATTAAGTAGTCTTTGCCCTCTATTTGGGTGCCATATCCGCTAAAAAAGAACCATAGAACATCGTCTGCTGCCACCTGCTGTGTGAGGGTTTGAATCCACTGTGCGATCGCAGGTTTATCTGGATAGACAACCCTATCCGCAATAGACGTTGTTAAATCGCTCAATAGAACACAGTGATCTGCTGAAATACCAGCTTCTTCGATCAGAAAACGGTGGATTAAAAGCGCATCGTCTTGGGCGTGCATGAGCGGCTGAAAGTGCCGGTACTGGTTAATGCCGATGGTAATGGCCCAATAGTTAGGCATTGGTTTGGTTGTCTCCCGAGACTATTCAGCTTTATAAAGCGACACCGACTGCGAAAACAGTAAAGGGGCACCCGGCTAGGCTACGTATGCCCAAAAAAATATCACACGCGTAGTGCTTCGTGCAGCCAAACTTTTCAAAAATTGTAGCCAGATATTTTAAACTGGGAAACTTGATAGGTGTGATTAACTATCCAGGTAACCCTAATATCTAGGTAACCCTAAGCCTTCTCACCAATCCTTATTTCTTGCGTTAGGGGTATTTCTTCTAACGTCATCTCTTCTAACGTCATTCCCCTTAACGTCATCCGTTGACGAATCTTTTCCACAGTCACTTAAGAATATCTCCAACTATCAAAAGTGGCCTTAAGCTGTCCTTAACTGTTTTCTGAAGCTAATCCATGTCGCCAACTCACTATCCTAACCGTCGCCGTGGACGTGCCCTTCCGTTTCAGAATATTCGTCTTTTTCGCAGACGCTCTCGTTCTTGGCAAGGTTCCTTACTCTCCGCAGGGCTAGCAGCTATTTTAGGCGGCACAGGCATCTGGCTGACAGAAGTTTTGATCGCCCCACAAGCTTCGCAGGCGTATACATCCCGGTTAGATCTATTCTTAGCGAGAGAGGCGAATGAGTCTTACGACACATTGCTTCGCAGAGGTGAGATGGCAGCACGAGCCGGCGCGCAACGCAGCTTTGATCAAGATTTGCTGATCACGGATGTCTCGGTCACGGTGGTTGTAGAAAGTGATGGGATCACTGTCCCCATCTTGGCGCTGCGGGTAGATAGAGATCAGTGGCGATCGCGGCCTGAAGCATACTACTGGGCGACCTACTACCGCACAGCAGAAGCCTTACTCAATTCACCTGCCGGAACATTGAGCTTCTAGACCATTGGCTGCGAATTGGGGCTGCGAATTGAGGCTGCGAACTTACCTTCAGCATCCCTGACTTGCTGCTGTTCTCGGTTCTGAATTTTCACATCATATACAATGCGATTGGCTTTCTCATTGGCCCGATGGACCTGCCCTTACGCTTAACTCTTGGGCGCTTTAATCTAATCCCTTTGGCGCTTTATGACTGATTCTCAAAATGATCTGCGCCAATACGCACCGGCAACAGAGCGTAACCGTCAGCCCATCCTGGAGGTGCTGAAACAGGTACTGCCACAAGAGGCCGTATCTAATGCAGGTACTGTCTTAGAAATCTCTAGTGGAACAGGAGAACACGCCACTTATTTTGCGTCTAACCTCAGTCATCTTTACTGGTTGCCCAGTGAGCCACAGGCATCAGGAAGAGCTAGCATTCAAGCCTGGGGCAAGGCGATGCCCGCCGATAACTTGCTCTTACCGCCCTTGGCTTTGGATGTTAGCCGGCAACCGTGGCCAGTTGAATCAAGCACGGTTCAATCTAGATTGAATGAACTGGGCGCGCCCATCTGCGCAATCGTCAATATCAATATGATTCATATTGCGCCTTGGGAGATGTGCGAACATCTGATGGCAGGCGCAGCGCGAATTTTACTGAAAGGCGGCGTGCTATATCTGTATGGCCCTTATAAGCAAGGCGGTCAGCAAACGGCGCCTAGCAACGAGGCATTTGATCAGATGTTGCGCAGCCGCGATCCAAGCTGGGGCATCAGAGATTTAGAGGCTGTTGTAGAAACTGCTGAGCAGTGCGGACTATCCCTAAGCAACGTCATAGAGATGCCTGCCAATAATTTCTCGGTCATCTTCACTCGCGCTTGACTCATCGCATTGACTTACCGTTGCGTCTCAATTACATCTTTACGGCTGTGCCTGTGGCCGTAATCAACATCAGTACGCCGTGCTCATCTATGTTGATAGTGTCTGTTTTGATTTGAATGCCAATCACAGCGTCTGCACCGAGTTTGTTGGCGCGGCTTTCTAGTTCTTTGAGGGCGTCGCGCTGTCCTTTCTCAAATACGCGTTCGTAGGCGCCGGTGCGGCCGCCTAAAACATCCCGGATACCGGCAAAAAAGTCGCGTAAGGCGTTACTGCCGTAAACGACTTCGGCAGTGACAATCCCTAGATAGTGCTGAATATTTTTCCCTTGAATTAAATCAGTAGTTGATAAGATCATGAGCTGAGGTCTGTAAGGTCTCGAGGGATTAAACGCTTGTTCATCTTTACGTATTTTGAGTGTTTTTTAGGAGATTCCGTTGGGCTATCCATATAAGTTCGTAATTGTTTCACTGACGACTGCATTGTCTTTTGGCAGTTTCTCTGCAGGCTCATTGGCTCAAGGTGCTGGGTCTTCGGCTTTAACTGCCCAAAAAGAAATGGACAGAAAAGCGATGGAAAACTCGGCAGCGGAAGTCATCGTCAGCAAGCAAAACAATGACAATCTAAGTGATGCTCAAAAAGAGCAGCTTTCCAATCTGCTGGGGGAGGCTCAGAAACGGATTACTTCGGGTGACTACGCTGGCGCGATCGCCCTCTATCAGCAGGCCCTCCAAGTAGATCGTGATAACATCCGCATCTACTCAGGCATCGCCTACTTACAAGTCAGGCAAGGTAACTTTGACGCGGCCGTTGAGTACTATCGGCAGGCACTGGATCGCGATCCTAGAAACCTACCTTTTCACTACGGTCTGGCCCACAGTTTGTTTATGGGTGAACGCTACGATCAAGCTGCAGAAGCCTACCGTGATTTACTCGCAATTGATCCGCGTGCCTCCAATGCATTTCTTGGCTTAGGGGGTTCTTTATTGCGCTCAGGCAACTATGAGGAGGCTCGCAGTGCTTACGAACGGGCTGTCAGCATTTCACCCAACAACGCTCAGGCTTACGAAGCCATTGGCATGCTGTATCTCGAACAAGGAAATTATGAAGGCGCAATTCAGCCATTGCAACGAGCGATTTCACTGGATGCAACCCGTGGGAGCGCCCATGCCAACTTGGCGCGCATTTGGCTAGAGCAGGGCAACGAATCTCGTGCGTTTGAGTCTCTGCAGCAGGCGATACGACTAGACCCTAACAATGCTGAAGCGCAGCTTAATATTGGTGAGATTTTCCGTCAGCGCGGTGATCAAAATGCCGCGCTCAATCACTTTGAGCAAGCTGTCGAGGCAAATCCTAGTTTGACCCCAGCCCAAGCAGCCTTGGGAGAAATTCTCTTAGAGCGTCAGCAATATCTGCGGGCTATTTTGGCTTACCGGCAGCTAATTCGGGCATTCCCAGAGGATCCGGGAGTTCGCTACAACCTAGGGCTAGCACTGTGGGGGCAAGGTAACGCTAGGGCTGCGATCGCAACCCTTCAGCAGGCACTGCGGATGTATGAGCGGCAGGAAAATGATAGCGGGATTCAGCGAGCCACTGACTTATTACAAATTTGGCAGGGCCAATAGCTGCCAGTGGTTAGGATCTTCGTAATGTAAAAAACACCCGTTCCATCAAGGCGTCGCATCCATGCTGTCTTGGATAGCCGTGCTCCGCCAGTTGAGTTTGACATTAAGCCAGAAGTTCCAAATCGCAATGAGCGCGATCGCAATCAAATTTGCTAAATACTTCAAGCTACCTGAGAAAATAATCCGATAGAAAATCAGCATTAGCAGAACATCTAAGACTAATCCTGTAAAGCAAATGATGTTGAACTTCATCAGACGCTTTACCCGCGCCCGGTGGTTTCTTTGACGTCGGGTTAAATCGGCAAACGTCCAAACATCGTTCCACAAAAAGTTATTGATGATGGCGATTTCTGCCGCTAGAAGCTTACCGACACCAAGATTAATATCCGCAGTTTCAGTGAATAGGTAAAACAAGGTCATATCGACAAACACGCCGCTAAACCCAACGATGCCGTAGCGCAAGAATCGCCTAGCTTGAAAGTTATTAACCCAGGGACGATTGCTGGAACGTAGCCGCACTAAGTGACCGAGGTATTCTACATACTGCTTCCAGGTAACCTTACTTTCTCCCGATTCACGTTCTTGAAACACGTATCCGGCTTCAGCAATGTGGTCAATATCACCGCGGCCGATCACTTCTAGCAAAATTTTGTATCCCAACGGGTTGAGCTTGGGGCCTGCGATCGCACTTCGTCGCACCATAAAATATCCGCTCATAGGGTCACTGACCCTTCCCACTACCGAAGGGCAGACCAATAGCCCCAACAGCTGCGCACCTCGAGACAGAAACCGGCGGACAAGGCTCCAATCGCTCACCCCGCCCCCTTCTACATGGCGACTAGCAACCGCCAAATCAGCACCCGCCAATACCGACTGGAGCAGCTTGAGTAAAACCTCCGGCGGATGCTGAAGATCTGCGTCGATGACCCCTAGAATGTCACCTTGGGCAACCTGCCATCCCCGAATCACGGCGGAAGAAAGGCCCCGTTCTGAACACCTGCGCATCACGTTGAGTTGGGAATAGTCTTTGCTCAACGATTGAGCTATCTGCCAAGTCAGATCTGGGCTATCGTCATCGACCAAAATAAGTTCGTACGCATTGGGCAGAAAATCATCGAGTAATTGAGTGAGCTGAGCGATGAGACTGCCAATGTTTTTGCCCTCGTTATAGGTCGGGATAACCAGGGAAAACCGGATGGAGCGCTCAGCCAATGGGGCCTTTATTGCTGATGGATGACAACTTTCTGCAGCAGCCGACGCGACTATTGGCACTGCTGTCGGAGCAGCAAGAGACACCTGTAATGGGCCTTGCGGCGGTACAAGCAGCGGGGGGTTCATAGTTTGGGCACTTTAGAGAATATCGCTGTATCACAACTTAGCAGTAGATTGTCCGGCTGTTTCTTCACAGAAGACAGATTCATAAGACAGCTCTCAAAGTAGATACGCGCAGAAAGAGCAGAAATTGAGAGCCCGAAAATATTCATGGACATCCCACCTGTTCACCCCTCATCCGTTCAAAGCGTTGCTAAAACTTCTCAGGATGCTTCTCAGAGCGCTTCTCAGAGCGCTTCTCAGGGCACTTCTCAGGACGCTGTTCAAATTTCTGTCGTTGTACCGCTGTACTGCGAAGCATCTAACGTTGACTATTTATTTAAGCGTTTGGAAGGGACGCTATACCGATTGGGCTGCACCTACGAGATTGTCTGTGTCGATGACGGGAGTCATGACCGCACGGTTCAGGCCTTACAGCAGCACCGTCTGCGCAACCCACGTATTAAGATTGTGGCGCTAGCCCGCAACTTTGGCAAAGAGCTGGCACTAACCGCAGGCATTGACTACGCCTGTGGTGCGGCTGTCGTCCCCATTGACGCAGACTTACAAGATCCGCCAGAGCTGATTATAGAACTGGTAGAAAAGTGGCAAGAGGGTTACGACGTGGTGTATGCACGGCGGCGATCGCGTCAAGGTGAAACCTGGCTTAAGCGAGTGACGGCTAACAGCTTTTACCGGATCATGGAGCGTATGAGCAAAGTGCCCATTCCTCGAGATACGGGCGATTTTCGCCTGCTAGATCGACGCGTTGTCGATGTACTCAAACAGCTCCCTGAACGCACTCGATTTATGAAAGGACTGTTTGCCTGGGTAGGATACCGGCAAACAGCCGTACTCTACGACAGAGAGCCAAGATATAGCGGTGAGACCAAGTGGAACTACTGGCGGCTGTGGAATTTTGCGATTGATGGCATCGTGTCGTTTAGCATAGCGCCCCTCAGGATTTGGAGCTACGTCGGCATTACGTTTGCAACGCTTTCCTTCCTATATGGCTCTTTTCTGCTGATACGAACATTACTCTCTGGCATTGACGTGCCGGGTTACGCATCCTTGATGGTGGCGTTGCTATTCATTGGTGGCGTACAGATGATGAGTCTGGGCGTATTGGGTGAATATTTGGGCCGAGTGTATGAAGAGGTAAAAGGCAGACCGCTTTATTTGGTTCGAGATGTCTACGGTGTGAATGAGTCTAGAAATCTCACGCTCATTGGCAGTGCTCATCTAGCTACGGAAGCATCTATCGATGCCCCAGACAGGATAGAGCCAGACATCTTGCGAAACAGTAAGCGAGCTTAGAACACAACTCGAGATTCAGATGTCAGATAAAGTGCAAGCTCAAATACAAGGATTGGTTTAGATGACGTCTGCTTTTGATGCAACCTCGAACAGTGCTGAGCAGAACAGCGATTCTGTTGGGTCTAGGCTCAAGACTTTCGAGACACTTTTGAAAGGGGCGATCGCGCTCGGCGTTTTTTTGCGCTTCGCATGGGCACAAAAGCGTGAGCTATGGTACGACGAAGTGCTCTCTGTGCTGCTCTCATCTGGGCAAAAGAATGCGTACCATCTGCCTAAAAACGAGCCTATTCCACTACAAGACATTTCTCAGCTTCTCAACACTACGCCTGAGCCAAGCGGCCTTGTTGCTCTCAAAGACGTGCTCAAAGGAACTTTAGGCGATCCTCACCCGCCGCTGTTTTATCTGGCGCAGCATGGTTGGATGCGGCTGTTTGGAAATGGTGAGGGCACGCTGCGCTGCCTGATGATTTTAGTTAGCGTTGCTGCACTGTGGGCGGCTTACAGCGTGGGTAAGCGAACGCTAGGGCACCAAGGCGCACTTATTTTTACAGCGTTGCTCTCGCTCAATCCATTTTTCCTATCGCACTCTTTAAACATCAGAATGTATGCCCCAGTGGTGCTGTGGGTGTTGGTCAGTGCCGGATGCTTATTGGCCATTGTCGATACGCAAGCTACTATCACTAGCAAAGAGACAGAAACAGCTTTTGCGCAAACGCTCAAAAGCTGGCTACTCAAAAGCTGGCTATTGCGGCTAGGGATGGCCAGTGCGCTCACAGCGGGATTGCTCACCCACTATTTATTCACCTATTGGCTCTTTGCGCTAGCTGCCCTGGCCCTGTATTTAGATCGCAAACGCTGGCTCCAACACGGTTTGACACTGGGCGCAGGGGTGTTGCTATTTCTGCCTTGGGCGCTTTGGGGCACGCGTCAGCAGATGCATAATCGGAGAGATGTCCTAACGCAGATTTCGGAATTCGTTGGCCCGTTGCAGTCTGCCGTACAGCATGGGAAAGGCCTTGCTCAGACGTTGGCTAATCACCTTTTATTGGGGCATTTAACAACAAGCATGATGCCAACGGGAGAGCCCATTAAGCCCACCGCAGTCGCAGTGGGCTGCGGTGTAATAGGCCTTTTAGTTGCCTGCATCTGGAGCTTGTACCGGCGCAGGCAGTATCAAGCGCTGACCATGGGTTTGCTCATGGGCGTTTTGCCACTAGCCATCGCTTTAGCCATCGATGTGGTTGCTAACAAATATACGGTAGGGTTTGGCTGGGGGCGCTCTGCGATGGTGGCGTTACCAGGATGCTTATTTTTGGTGGCCGCTTGGCTAGAGCTGGGGACTGGCCGGTGGCGTAAGCGTTGGGTTGGGCTGGTGCTAGTGATGTATTTAGGGGTGAACTTTGTTGATTTTGGCATCGGTAACTTAGGCGGACGAGATCGCCTTATGTTCCACGCGGTGAGCGATCGCCTCAACGGCCCTCACTCAATCGCCCCCGCGTCAACGCTGATAGCGCTAGACACAAAAGCTTGGGGGCATGTCTTGCGGCTGGCCTATTACTTGGATGCACCCAAATTGGGTGATGCAATCAATTTGGGTGAGATAGGTACAAATAACACCCAAAATATCGAGCTGCTAGCAACCGATCCAGCAGATATGCCCAAGGCTGTAGAACTTGCTTTAAGCCGCAAAGATTATGAACAGGTGCTGTGGTTACATGCGGAGTATCCGCTATGGGCACCGCCAGAAACGGCTGAGGAAGCCGAGATCCTGGTATCCCAAATAGAGTCGGTGCTTCAGGCTTATTACCCCGCGCAGGCTGAAAACGCGATTACTCCCCCCCAATCGTTGAGCGGCACTATGAATTTAGATCGATTTACATTACACCACTACCGACGGGCAGCTAGTTTTTGATGGGCTGGATCTTTCAGTGCGTAGCTCCCACTATCTGCCCCAACTGAGCTTGAGATTGAGCCAAAAGTTCCAGAGAGTCACGAGGGCGATCGCGGTAATCTTGGCAAAATACTCATCAGCATTATCGACCCAGGCCCCTGATATCAGCTGACTCATCCACGATGGGATTTGCCCCACGGCCGGAATGAGCAAAATTAAGGCCATCACGCCAACCTGTAAAAATGCACCGACCAAGCACACCAGATTGAACTTACCTAGTCGCAGACCTCTTGCTCTCCATCCTTTTTGACGCTGTGCTAGGTCCGCAAACGTCCAGGCATCATTCCACAAGAAGTTATTAAGAATAGCCATTTCAATAGAAAGTGCTGTACTCAGATAAAGTGGCAAGTCGAGCAGCTCACGTAAAAGATAGAACGTTACGATATCGATAAAAAGACCGCTGAAACCGACAACACCAAACCGCAAGAATCGTCTGACGGGAAACTGGCGGATGCGATAGGCAAGTGAGGGTTTCTTGCTCAAGAGGCGATCTCCACTTTATACAGCGGATATCGACCAAACTGCCCCAGCGATTCAAACGCGAGCTGCTCGCCACTTTCCAGTGTTAGCTCGCTGAGAGCGACGCTGGGAACAGAGCAACTTTGAGAGGCGCCGCAAACGTATAGAAACGTTTGCTCGTTTTGTTCCACTAATGCATTCGCTAGCAGCTTGACCTCATCTAGTGTTTCAGTACCGAAGAATGTCTTGGTAGGCAGAGCGCTCCAAAATTGCTGGGTAACGGATTGGTTATTTGTGGCAATCCAGGGAGTAGGCTGTGCTTTGAGTTGAGCGAGTGCAGGTGCTACTGAGACGTAGTTAGCCAACAATGATGACGATTGCGTTTGCGAATCCTGGTAGATGTTAAAGGCACCGTTCAGCGTGTTTATATGGATGCCGAATGCCAGCGCGATCGCCGTTCCTAGCAGCATGATGCGCCGCGCCCAGTTTTGAAAAAAGCCGGCCTGTAGTTGTTCTGCCAGCACAAGCGCAAGCAAGGGCACCAAAATGAGGTAAAGCCTTGGCCCCCACTGTTTATCCCCCATGCCTATCGGGAGAAGCAAAGGCGTCATTAAGGCAACGACACAACAAAGCACTAAAGCTGCTCGCGCCGGTAACGGTCGATTTTTTGCCGGACTGATAATGCCAATTTTGTCTACGTCAGGCGTTTTAAACCCTTTGAAACGATTCGTTGTTTTCAGACTCGATCGCTTAAATTCAGGCGAGCACAGCGCCGCAATGGCGACCAAAGCCGCCACCGGAAAGTATCGCCAGAACCCAATCAGCATTTGTCCGTAGCTTGCTTTTATTTGCTGGATGGAGGCGATTGCTGCAATCTCATCGATAATCTGCAAACCGTGTAATCCCAGCGGATGACCATAAACGCTGTAGTTAATAGCTAGAAAAACACAGACAGCACACACCATACTGCCCACAAAAACAAAAGCATCAACGGCACTTAGCGGCACCATTAATCGCCACTTCGGAAGTAGCCATCCGCAACAGGCCAGCAAAACAGCTGCGACACATAAACACAAAAACTCTGGACGGAACCATACGGATAGTCCGATCAAGCTACCGCCGATAATGAGACGAGCCCCAGACAAGTCCCCAAACGGATGCTTCGACAGCGCGCCCATGTATCTGGGCTTTTGTTTTTTGTGAGGATACAGCAACGCAGTAATCCCCCAAAATGCGATTGCAACGGCTAGTGTCTGCTCCCAATAGGTGCTGCCATACAGACTGAGCGGGGAAGCAAACACCAATGCAAACAGCCCCAAACTCAACGATGCAGCGTCCCAATTGGCTCGCAAGCCAATTTGCCAAAAGCGTCCCCAGATAGCCAACAAGGCTAGCGCCGGAATGAGGTAAAGGCCCAGCTCACCGAACAGCACATAAAAAGGGGCCGTCAGCAGCGGAAAGAGAAAAGAGAAGGTAACAAATGGCTGTCCGCCCACCTGATAAACAAAAGGCGGTGTGATGGGATAAAGCCCTTGACTCCAGAGTTGAGCAATCCAGCCTGATGCGCCAGCGTTAGCTGCGCCAGCACTAGTACTTAGGGAGGCTAACGACATATCTAGCGGGAATTCC
The DNA here is from genome assembly GCA_039025345.1 of Cyanobacteria bacterium P01_D01_bin.105. Taxonomy (GTDB): domain Bacteria; phylum Cyanobacteriota; class Cyanobacteriia; order Phormidesmidales; family Phormidesmidaceae; genus Phormidesmis. The sequence continues at coordinate 67,716 of JBCCOO010000018.1, forward strand.
CCTGCCCTGAGCTGCCCTGCAATCTGCTGAGATAACAAGGCCTTTAGCCCCGCATCACGGCTAAAAAAAACGCCATCGCTGACGAAAGTTTGCATCCACAACACCAATAAAATCCCTAGCAACAAGAGAATGCTAGGGATAACCAGCTTAGGAAATTCAAGAGATGACGATTTTGAATTGACAGGCATAACCGATGTAAAAACAACCGCTGTTCCATCGAATTCTACAGGGATACTGACAATCCTGGTCTATTTAAACAAGCAAAGCGCCGCATCTGAGACACGGCGCCTATTTCTAGTCAACTAGAAAGTTGACTATTTTCTAGTTGACTATGAACTGCCCACACTAGTGACTGCTAGCTAGCAACTGCGGCAGCAGGCAAAAGGGCTTCTGCTTTTTGCTTAAGCAGCTTTTTGCGATCTTCTACCGCTTGAGGAATCGGGAGCTCTAGCTTTTCTAGGATCTGTTCCCACCGGTAAACCCAGTCATGCTGAAGCAAAGAGTTAGCCACATTGTTGCGTCGAATTCTCTCTACGCGCTCAGGCTGGGCATCTAACTCAGCAATGATATCTATAATATTAGGCTCGTCTAGCTCGATAGGAATAATGGAATCTTCCCAGTTGAAGAACAAACCGGACTTACCAAAGAGGTTTTCGAGCGGGGGTGCGCCAATCAGCACATTGCCGGCGGCTGCACCTTCGAAGAAGCGATACCCAATTTCGTGTTGGCCATCAATGAGTTCGGGTAAGTTTGCCTTGGCGTAGTTGGTGATAAAGTAGCGGCTTCGCTTGAGGATATTAGAGACCAGCGTTCTGTGGGCACGGTGATCATCAACTCGCAAAACAGAGCCGTTGGTTAACTCGTGATAGTAGAAGAACGATTCGTCCTCCTGCGATTTCTTCAGTAGCGCCTCGTTGGTCACAGGAAAGCCTCTTCCCAGACTGCACACATCAATGGTGCGACTTTCTTCTGTGTTAACGCCATCGAAGTCAGGGCAGAACTTAAGCGTATCGATGCCGGGAGGCACAAACAAGCAAGGAACATCTGAGATTTCCTGCAACTCATCCACAATGTGATAGGTGGCTGTGCAGATTAAATCAAACTGGTTGAAGAAATCCATGAAGTTTTTCATCATGGGAATTTCTGCACTCCAGAGTTCAATCATGTAGCAGACCGCAAAGCGGCAACGTCTGCGCCAGTTTTTGAGCAAGTTAACGGAGGTAAAATACCAAGGAAAATCTAGGACAACGAAATATATTTGATAGTCATAATGAAGTTCTATGCCACCGACATATGGGTTCACCTTTGTCAGCGAGAACGCCCCTGTCCGTCTGGTTTTATATTCAATGACTCTTTTGATGAATGTGCCAGTTGAATTGTATTGTGGCGGCGTTAGCACATTGGCTTCGTCGACATCTTCAATAACATCTTCAAGCTCAAATAGGCAAGAATTATAAACAAAATTCTGAACATTTCGAAGCGACCAGATCAGTACTCTAGCGCTCTGATTGTCCTCAGTCCCCACACTGGATTGTATATTAGCCATCAATAGTATCCCTGCGTAATTTTCGTAATCACACTGACAATATTATTTATTTTGATACGGATATAAGGACAATTTCCACCCATTTAGATGATACTTTATCCTTCGATGAAGCCTAGACTAAAATAAGCACTCCTTGCTGACGTCCTGGTGTCTGGACACGTAAGGATTTGGTTCTGCTGAGTCCTTTGGCTCAGGTTTTCGTCGGTAAAACCGTAACGAGCCCGCGCTTCAACGGCATTTCTAAGCTATTGATAAAGCTGCTGTTAGCCGAGCCGATATCCAAAACCGCGAACAGTTTTTAGATACTTTGGGCTGCTAGGCGTTTCTTCTAGCTTTTCACGTAGCCAGCGAATATGGACGTCAACTGTTTTATTGTCACCCATAAAGTCGTAGCCCCAAACCTGATCGATAATTTGATCGCGAGACCAAACGCGCTTGGGCTGGCTCATCAGTAGCTCAAGTATCTTGAATTCTTTAGGCGATAGATTAATTTCTTTCTCTCCTATAAATACGCGACATTCATCGCTATGCAGAGAGATATCTTCAAATGTACGAACGGCGTTATCTGTTTGGTTTGCGGTGGATTGTGAACGCCTCAACAGCGCCCGGCAGCGTGCGATTAGCTCTCTCATCCCAAAGGGTTTGGTCAGGTAGTCATCTGCGCCAACCTCCAACCCCAGTACGCGATCGGTCTCTGTCCCCTTAGCGCTCAGAATTAGAATAGGCGTATCCAATCCACGATGCCGCACAAGGCGGCAGAGATCTAATCCATTCATGCCTGGCAGCATGAGGTCTAGGATAATGAGGCTGATGTCTGAAACCTGCTGCGCCCGATTGCCATCGGGACTCCCGAGCAGCATTTCTAGCGCTTTTTGGCCGTTGTCCGCAATAAATACTTCAAATCCTTCGTCTGCGAGAGATAAAGCGACGGTTTCACGAATTAACGCTTCATCTTCAACTAACAGAACCTTACCCAACCCAATTCGAACATCCGTTGGACTGGGTGCTGCTTTCATAGAAACCATGTAGGAATCCTGTGCCTTTTCTCGAAAATTTTATCAGGGTTTATCCCAGGTTCAAAGTAATGGAAAATGAACATTTCAGTAATCTGTTCATGGGTTAACCTAACCTTAACCTGCAAGCCTTTCAGCGACATCATAGGCTTTGGATACAACGGACCTTTAGGGACTGTGTTGAAGGCTCAAACTTGGCGCTAAACCGCAACGAAATTAACTAATTTTCCGGGAACGACAATGACCTTTTTAATGGATTTATCCGCTAAGTATCTCTGCGCAATTTCTGATTCACGCGCATAGGTTTCTAAGGCCGCTTTGTCAGCGCCTGCAGGAACCTGTATTGTTCCTCTTGTTTTACCCATCACCTGTATTACGAGCGTAATTTCATCCGCAACCAGGGCCGCTTCATCTACGGTAGGCCAAGGCTGTTGGTGTATGGAGGTTGTGGGCGAGTTGGCAGAAGCGCCCGTCACAATGTGAAACCATAGCTCATCGGCAATGTGCGGGGCGAATGGGGCAATCAGCTTTACTAAGGTGCAGATGGCCTCTGCAAAAGCAACCGTTGTTTTATCTTCAGCGTCATTAATTGCGTTGCTTAGCTTCATCAGCTCAGAAACGGCCGTATTGAACTGATAGTCCCCGTCGATGTCTTCGGTGATTTCTTTGATGGCGGTGTGGGTGGCTTTGCGCAGTGTTTTATCTGCTTTGCTGAGCTTATCGTGAACAAGGGTGCTGATTTTTTCTGCCTTGCCGATGCTGTCAGATTGGGAAAATGCATAAACCGCTCGCCACACTCTGTTTAAAAAGCGAAACTGGCCTTCTACATCAGCGTCATCCCACTCTAGATCTTTCTCGGGGGGCGCTTTAAAGAGAATGAACATACGGGCTGTATCAGCGCCGTATTTGGCCAATACCTGCGCCGGGGGTACCCCGTTAAATTTGGATTTTGACATCTTCTCGTAAGAGACGGAGAGCTTTTCTCCGGTGTCAGGGTCAGTAGGATTGGCTAAGTCGTGAATATTTTCGGGGACGATGAATTGACCGTCACTGTTTTTGTAGGTAATGGCTTGCACCATGCCCTGTGTGAGCAAGCGGTTGAAGGGTTCATCAACGTTGAGAAGATTACGATCGCGCAGCACCTTAGTGAAAAAACGCGAGTACAGCAAGTGCAAAATAGCGTGCTCAATGCCTCCCACGTACTGATCGACGGGGAGCCAATCGTTGACCTTGTCGGTATCAAATACTGCCGTCTCGTTATTGGCATCTGCGTAGCGCAAAAAGTACCAAGATGAATCTAGGAAAGTGTCCATCGTATCGGTTTCGCGCTTCGCTTGGGTGCCGCAACGCGGGCATGGCACATTGACCCAATCGTCGAACTTAGCCAAAGACGCGACGCTTTTTCCATCAAAGTCTGCATTTTCGGGCAGCGTCACAGGTAAGTCTGCATCTGGAACGGGCACAGTGCCACAGTTAGCGCAGTGAATAATGGGGATGGGTGCGCCCCAGTAGCGCTGACGAGAAACGAGCCAGTCACGCAACTTGTAGTTAGTCGTTCCGTGGCCGAGGGATTTTTCTTCTAAGTAGGCGATCGCTCTGCCCACGCTTTTTTGTTTGCCTTTTCCCGAAGCAACACCGTCTAGCGGCCCTGAATTCACCATCACACCATCGTGAGGATACGCCTCAGCAAGCGTTTCTCCAGCCAGACTTTCCCCGTCTGGCTGGACAACAACTTTAACCGGCAAATCAAACTTGCGCGCAAACTCAAAATCTCTTTGGTCGTGGGCAGGCACCGCCATGATGGCACCCGTACCGTAGTCCATCATTACGTAGTCGGCTGTCCAAATTGGAATCTTTTCATCGTTGACCGGATTAATGGCGTAGTGACCAGTCCATACACCTGTTTTCTCTCTACCTTCGGCTGTGCGATCTATGGTGCTAAGGTTCGAGGCCGCCTGCCGATAGGCTTTGACAGCTTCCGATTGTTCGGCAGTGGTAAGGCTGTCCATCAGCGGATGCTCTGGGGATAGCACCATAAAGGTTGCGCCCCAAAGCGTATCAGGGCGAGTGGTATAGACAACTAGGTCATCGCCTGATTCTGTTTTGAAGGTTACTTGAGCGCCGGTCGATTTACCAATCCAGTTGGCCTGCATCGTTTTGACCCGCTCCGGCCAACCCGGGAGCTTGTCTAAATCGGCTAAGAGCTGCTCGGCGTAATCTGTAATTTTGAAAAACCACTGACGCAGTAACTTACGCTCAACTTTTGCCCCTGAGCGCCAAGAGCGCCCTTCACTGTCGACCTGCTCATTGGCTAATACGGTCTGATCAATAGGATCCCAGTTCACGGCCGCCTCTTTTTGATAGGCAAGACCCGCATCAAAAAACTGAAGGAAGATCCACTGCGTCCAACGGTAGTAATCGGGAAGACAGGTCGCAACTTCTCGATTCCAATCGTAAGAAAGCCCCAGTGTATTGAGCTGCTCGCGCATCTGCTCAATATTTTTGAGTGTCCAATCAGCAGGGGGCACGCCTCTTTTAATCGCAGCATTTTCAGCTGGTAGGCCGAAGGCATCCCAGCCCATGGGGTGTAGCACCCGGTAACCTTGCATCCGGCGCACCCGGGCAATCACATCTGTGATGGTGTAGTTGCGCACATGGCCCATGTGCAAATCACCCGAAGGATATGGAAACATAGAAAGGGCATAGAACTTTTCAGCGTCGGTGTCGGCGCTGGCATCGATTGTTTTGTTCAGTTCATGCTGAGCCCAGTATGCTTGCCACTTTGCTTCAATATCTGCTGGGCTGTATTTCAATTCCACGCCGGTTGCGGTCCTTATTTTCCGTTCAGTTACTAGAGTATATTCCAGAAAGCAAAAGTATATTCTAGAGCGCAAAACTAAAGGCTAAAACGGCTTGCAGCGCATTTTCTTGTGCTTTTTTCTTGTGATTAAAGGCCTCTTACGGAAATTGGTAGGATGAACGGGGCAAGCGAATGTGAGAAGGCGGACTGGCAAACGATGCGAACCATTGAACAGATTTTGGCGCGATCGCTACAGGGGGAGGACATCTCCGTAGAGGAGGCCGTTTGCTTATTGCAAGTACAGACGCCATCTGAACGAGAAACCATTCGCAGTGCGGCAGACGAATTGCGCCGCCAGCAAGTGGGCGATACGGTCACCTATGTCCTAAATCGAAACATTAACTACACCAACATCTGTGAGCAGCACTGTAGCTTTTGCGCGTTTCGGCGAGACGCTGATCAAGAAGGGGCGTACTGGGTTGACTGGAGCGGCATATTAGAAAAGGCCACAGAAGCTACCGAGCTGGGTGCGACAGAAGTGTGTATGCAGGGAGGCTTAAACCCTGAAGCAAAGATTGAGGGATCTTCGCTGGCATATTATTGCAAGCTCGTAGAAACCATTAAGTCCGCTTCGCCCGATCTGCATGTCCATGCATTTTCTCCCCAGGAGGTGCAGTTTATTGCCCGAGAAGATGGTCTGAGTTTGAAGGCAGTGCTCATTGCCCTAAAGGAGGCGGGTGTAGGGTCTTTGCCCGGAACGGCCGCGGAGGTGCTAGACGACAGCGTCCGTAAAATCTTATGTCCAGAGAAGACGACAGCGGCGGAGTGGGTGGAGATTGTCGGATTAGCGCATGGCGTGGGACTACCCACAACGAGCACAATGCTGTGCGGACATATCGAAACCCTAGAGCAGCAAGCCATTCATCTCAGTTTGTTGAGAAATCTTCAGAAACGGTCTTTAGCAGCGGGCTACAGCGGAATCTCTGAGTTCATATTGCTGCCGTTTGTTGGGGCAGAAGCGCCGAAGCCGCTGAGAAGACGGGTGGGTCGAGATCAGCCGGTGCTCGAAGATACGCTGCTGTTGACGGCGGTGTCGCGAATTTTTTTGGGAAACTGGATTGTGAACCATCAGCCGAGCTGGGTAAAACTGGGCTTAGACGGGGCAACGGAAGCCTTACGCTGGGGATGTAACGACATCGGCGGCATTTTGATGGAGGAGCATATTACCTCGATGGCTGGCGCGGTGGGCGGAACCTGCCAGAGCGAGGCAGATTTGGTGGGCGCGATTACGTCTTTGGGGCGTCCGGCACGGCAGAGAGACACGCTATATGGCACAGTGGCCAAAGCAGTGGCGGCTTAGTAAGCCTTTTATTAAACCTTGCGGCCTCCTCCGATAGGAGGTGCGCTTGTAGGAGGTGCCCTTGTAGTAGGTGCGCTTGCCCTTTAAACGATCTTAGCGGGATACCGACTGAAGCTGGCACTGTAAGTGGGTAAGCTCAGTGCGAATTGAGTCGTGGGTGTAGTCAGCGTCTGGATGAGGCGGGTGATTAGGCTGCTGAAAATGGGGCCGCTCGCCGGTGAGTTGACCGTGGGCGATCGCGATTTGTCTCGCGAACTCATAAAAGGTCGTTGGTTCTGTAAGCAGCGCATCGACTAAAGCCGCAAGTGCGCTCAGCGGCGCATCCAAACGCTGACTCAGACGAATATCGTGATGACTCCATTGCTGAAGCGTGGTCGCCAATGCACTCGTGGGCTCACGGGTGTGCGTTTGGATAAAGTGATCGATGACGTTCGTTGCCTGCAGCGGTCGTGGAATCGTCGAGCCACTGCGGAGAAAGCCGCCACCCTCCTTACCAATAGCATCCGCGAGAGAGAACTTTCGCGTAGCTCTGATGTCAGCTTCGATATCAGCTGCAATGTCAGCGTCTAGTGCTTGACCCTTTATCTCTAAGGCCATATCCGAAGGCATGTCGCCTGTCACTGGCTCATGAGTCACTTTAGAGGTCTGACTGTCGGGGTCTGGTTTTGTCAGCTGGGACGACGTGATTGCATCGGTGCGGTAGGACTGAGCCGCAAATGGCAGTCCGAAAAACCATTGTATTTTTTCCTTAGTGAGCGGCTGCTTTGAGCGTAAGTATGATTTTTGAGCCAGCTTTTGGGTTAATGTTTGGCGCAGGGTTTGAAGGTGTTTTTGGAGAGAGACAACCATGAAAGAGTCAGCAGAAGTTCCTAAGTAATATTACTTTTTGAAGGATAGATGCATTTACGTACATCTACGGCGGGCATCCTATTCCGAAATAGTCCCCATTATGAGTCCCTATTAGGTCGCGCTGATGACAGCGCCGGAAAAGATATGCTCGGCCGTGAGAAGCAACTTGAAGTTTCGTTGATATGGGTGCTGGTAAATTTTGTTGGCATTATCACAGGAACGCTAGTTGCTTTCTTTCTCTATACCTTATTGGCCATACGCTATGACGGCGTTGTGCTAGACCAAGTAAGAGTGCTGTTGCGCTTAGCAGCTTGCGGTGCGGTACAGGGCTTTATTGTTTCTGGCCTACAAACGGTGGTATTGCTCCTGAGCCGACTGGAGTTGCTGGGATGGCTATTTGCCAACGTCATTGGCATGGCATTTGGGATGATGGCTCCGACCCTATGGGCGATCGCAAACGACCCTAGCTTTAACACAAAGGCCTCTTTTGATCGCTATGTGGTGGCGGGATGGCTGCTCTCTTGGATAATATCGGGTGCTTTGGGTGGTTGGCTGCTGGGGAAAGTGCAAAATCGACGGATACGCTGGGCACTGCTCAATGCAGCGGCTTATCTGTACTGGGGCTTAGCAACAGGACTCGGCATGAAGCTTTTAGAAGAGGCGCTGCAAGATTCTCAGACGGTTGCTTGGCGTAGCAGCCTGATTTCAATTGGATTGATGTTAGTCATAGGCGCTTGGCTACACAGCTATGTGTTTAAAGGCGTCGCAAGGACTCGGTACAGGCCGTAATCTTTGACGACCGAAAAAATCATGTGATCTGAATCACCTAGTCATGTGAATTGCCTAATTGGCAGTGTGTCAAATAATACAAAGATTAAGTTATTTCTTGAACAAAAATACGAAGATTCGAACAAATTGACTGTCTGTACAAAAATCATATTTTTTATGTTGCTTCTTTAGAAAGATCCTATGGGACTCGTATGCCCTGACGTCAAGAGGCTTTGACGCTTACTAGATTTACCTCGCAGATTGTAATAAGATGTTCTCAGGTAAGAACACTGGTTAAAAAGCGAGTTTAATGTCGTCGTTTCATGACATTAAACTCGCTTACGAAGCCTTCTAAATCGGTTGGGCAACGTTCCTGTTTTGGCTATCATACGTAGCCGTATACGGAGAGAATATTCCCTGCGTATTTGCATTAATGAAATGGCGTATAAAACTTCTAAGCCCTATCAACGTATGGGTTCTCTGCCGAAAACAAGATTATTGGTCAGGTGCTAGTGCTCAAGTCGATTGAAAGCGTGTAAGGTAGTGAATATAAGGCTTATAGAAGATTTTATGCCTTTTCATTGTGTTTTTTCTTTCCCAAAGAGCTGATGAGTATTTATTTATACTTAAATATATAAATTTTCTAAGTAATAACACTTAGAAAATGATTTTCGCTAGTGCCTGAGCTTAAGGGGTGGCACTGAATTTTGGGCGACATTGCCCGATGATTGGTGGGCGATAATACTCATTACGTGTCTGATTGATCCGTTGAACCAACGTAGCTTTTAAGTAAGCGAGTGTATTTCCACAAAAGGGTGTTGATTGAGTCCATATCTTCAACAAGTGTTGAAAGCGGGTTTTAAAGGCTGCCATTGAGAGTCTTGATTGGAGAGTCTTGATTGGAGAGTCTTACTTGCAGAACCTTAATTTGAAGAACCTTACTGATATGAGCGTGTAGTTTGTGAACCGACAGGAAATATGAGTTCGTCTAACCCTAAAGATAAGCTTGCAGCAATATTCGCAGCATTTTGGAAAGAAATCTCTCCCAAGGTGGATGCTTACGCCATTCCAGCTATTCAAGGACGGATAGAAGATTGGGTGGGCAAGCAACCCGAACTGACCGAAGTGCTGTGCAAGTACGCAGTTAAGTATGCGCCTCAAATGACTGAGGGGCGGGCTGAATCTACCGTGGATACGGTAGTTCATGAAGAGATTTTGAAGGACTGGAAAAATAGTTTGGCCGGCCCTCACCTCCGTAAGATTCAAGACGCTGTGCTGAGCCATAGCCGCCGAGATTCTCTGTTGATTTCTTACATTCGGATTCTTCAGCAGGGCGAGTTGGCAGCGGATAACAGCGTAGAGCAGGCCGATTTGTTGGCCTCTGGTTTAATCCGGTTTAATGACGGAAGACTGAGGGTTTCAAACAAGCTCTACGCCAAGGTGTTTAATCTAGCTTGGGTAGAGAATCAGATTCCAGGCATTACAAAGCCTGTGGTGATTGTGGATGAGCAGCAAGCGGATGGAAGCGCACCCTCAGCTTCTGCAAAGCTATACTCCAAGCTGGCGATCGCAGCTTGCGTATTAGCGCTTTTCGGCGCTGCTGTTTCTTCTTATATCCGAGAGTCTGGTGGAGAGGCGATGGCTACCCCTGAAGAACTAATAGAGTCTGCCGCTAGTGGCTCAGTCTCTGATGGTGCCTCCAGTGCACCTGCAACAGCATCTGCAACAGCACCTGCAACAGCCGGCACGTCTCCACTCACCAATGGCGTTAATGGTTCGGTGGCCCCGCCTGAATCTGCAGTAGGCACCTCTGACCGAGAGCGATTTGATCTGGGTGAAGACCACGCTAAAAATAGCCGCTGGATCAAGATGATGAGGGAGTTTTGCGCCATCTCGCCTAGCTCTGTTTACTTCACACCTGCGCAGAAAGACTTAGCACGCTGGAAAGAGCTATATCGAGAAGATCTAGTGATTGCGATAGACGTTGTCTCTGCAGAACAAGGGCAGTGCGCAATCTATGAGAGTCCTGCTGAGAACTGATTTTAGCCACTAATACTTTTAACTTTTTAGCAACTGTCCTGCTCAAGCCTTTGTAAGGGCCTTACTTCTAAGTGCTCAATCTCCTCAGGCTCTCTGTGCAGCCGTCGCTCCGTACTGCCTACTGATTTGTTTTAAGGTCTGCTTTAAATTTGGCCTGTTTTGAGATACGTGACTTGAAATAGGTAGTGTGAAATGCCTGTTTTTGCTCAAATGTTTGTGCTTATTCAATTTGTGCTTATTCAATAAAAGTAAGAGATTGCCCCTGCTAGGAGATATCAATGAATCGCTACGAAAAGATACTAAATAACAGAGTAATTGTCTTTGGGCTGTTGGCATTAGCCGGCTGGTTTGTTATCTCAGAAAGCTATTTGTGGTGGGCACAGCTATCTGAAAATGCTGAGCAGGCCTCTGATGTTGCCCTTCAGGAGAACGAAAGCGGAGCCGGGGGAGAATCGACAGCTAGCAGTAGCGATGCCTCTTCAACTGCCACAGACACGCTCAACAATTTGGCCCAGCAACCAACTTTTGAGGAAGTTGCCAATGTTCCTGACGGTGAGTTTAACTACGGAGGAAGCACAACTTGGGCCCCTTTGCGAAAGGTGCTAGATCCGGCTTTAATGGAGCGCTTCTCAGCGTTCCAGCTGCAATATACCTCACCTGCACCCGATAGCGGCAGAGTGGCAGGTTCAGGAACGGGCATTCGGATGTTGTTGGATGGAGAGCTGGACTTTTCTCAATCTTCTAGACCTTTAAAAGAAAAAGAGAGAGCAGAAGCAAAGCGGCAAGGCAATGAGTTAAAACAGGTTGCGGTTGCCATTGATGGTATTGCAGTTGCGGTTAACCCAAGCCTGGGCATTACAGGGCTGACAGTGACGCAGCTCAAACAAATATATACGGGACAAGTCACTAACTGGCGCGAGCTAGGAGGCCCTGATTTAGCTATTCTGCCGTATACCCGCATCGCAGAAGATTCTGGCACAGTTGAGTTTTTTACTGAATCTGTTTTAGATGAGGAGCAGTATGCACCTTGGACTCAGTTTGTAGAAAATACTACCGTAGGCGTTCGACGGGTTGCAGAAAATCAAGGTGGCATTTACTATGCCTCTGCGCCCGAAATCGTAAGCCAGTGCTTAATTAAACCCTTGCCGCTAGGAGAAGGTGGCCAATTTGTTGCCCCTTATGAGCCGCCCTATGTGGAAACGTCAGACTGCCCTCGATATCGCAACCGATTAAATGCCGCTGCGTTTCAGTCTGGGGAGTATCCGTTGACGCGTAAACTATTTGTGATTGTCAAGGAGAATGGGGAAGAGGAAGAGCAAATCGGTGTAGCCTATGCAAACCTGATGCTGACAGAAGAGGCTAAAGCGCTGATAGAAGGAGCTGGGTTTGTGCCTTTAGAAGAGTAGTTTTGGCGCCGCAGCCTCTAAAGCGTACAGTCTTTCAGCAATCCCTACACAGTCAGGGTCGGCTCTTGGCCCTGTTCTTCTAAACCAACAGGCACCCTGAGCCCTTGGCGGCAAATATAAAACCAGTAGACAACGGGCGAAATGGACGGTTTGCCTACGGCGTTAGGAATGGCATCTTCTCGCATGGCCTCTAGCTGTTGTTTGCTAACTCTTTCGCGGCTGGGCGCGGATAGATATAGCGCCAGACCAATGGCTAACCATGTCAGCAGACTGAGCGCCCCAACCATGAGAGAAACGCTAAGCCAACCCAAAATTTGATAGAGAAGTTGTGCTATCCGACGATAGTTTTCTAATTGGTATTCACTAGAGCTAGAACTCGCAAATAGCCCAACCGCTAACGTTCCCCATCCGCCACAGACAAAATGAACTGGGATGGCACCTACCGGATCATCAATTTTCCAGCGTTCCAGTTGCTTGGCGGTGATGATGACCAGTAAGCCGCTCACCGCGCCAATAATAGTTGAAATGCCGATACTGAC
>JBCCOO010000019.1:0-76536 GCA_039025345.1 Cyanobacteria bacterium P01_D01_bin.105
GCAAATAGCCCCAGCAGTCCCGCTAGCCGCTTCGCCTCCTCGCTCAGCGGTTCCCAGCTCACCTCAAACGCTGCCGCCACCCCTAGCTCAGCCGTCATCTCTGGATGCGCTGCCTGCAACGCTTTTGCCGCCAGCCGCTTACTCTCCAGCCGTTCTATCAGCTTCGCAATTGTCCATTCCGGTCGCTGCTCGGCTAAGTACCAACCCACCAGCTCTATCCCCAATGGCAGCCGTCCCACCCACTCACACAGCGCTGTTGCCTCCTCGGGTTCTGCTTCAGTTCGCGCTTTGCCTATCAAGCTCGACAGCAGTTCCAACGCCGCTGCTGGTATCAGCACCTCTAGCGCCAGCCGTTGCCCCACTGGCAAAATCGCCTGCCGCGTCGTCAGCAGCACCCGAAACCGCCCGTTTCCGGCAGCGCGACTCGGCAGCATCCGCTTCAGCGCCCCGTAGTCTTGCACGTCATCTACTATCAGCAGCACGTTGCCCGCGCCCGGCCACCGCTGCACGCACCAAGTCACCGGATTCTCGGTTTGCTCTGGCACCGTCAGATTCAAATAGTCCTGCGCAAAGCTCACCATCTGCGGCGCAATGGGCTCTGTTCCCCGCAGCCAGCACACCCCACCTGCAAAGGCATCGCCCCGTAGCAGCGCATACTGCAAGGCCAGCTCCGTTTTGCCCACGCCGCCCATGCCCACCGCTGCCGCAATGTTTACACGCTCGTTTTCTCTCAGCAGGGCATCCACCGCCGCTAGGTCATCCTCACGTCCGACAAATTCAACAACATTACTAACGGGCAAATTGTTTGGGGTGCTTAACTTTGGCGGTGCCCCTCCCGGCGGCTGTAGTCAAAGATTGATGGTTTGACTTTCAATCGTGCCAAAGTTCACATTGCCGATCTTTTCTGCCAGTTGCGTCAAGTTCGGAAACGTAGCGCTATCCACCGCTGCGGCTTCTACCGTCGCTTCCATCGCCGCCTTCACCTCCGGCTGCGCCCCAGATACCTGCTTCACCTCTTCTAAAATCTCAGCCTCAATCACATTTGGATCGCCGACCCCTTCCAACTGCCGCACCGTCTCCGGCGAATGCACCCGAAGCTGCGCCAGCCATGCCTGCGCCTTTGTCATCAAATCCTCGCCAAGCTTGCCAGTGGCCCCCGCAGCAATCCCACTCGCCGTAAAAACAAGCGCACCAACAGCAATCGTTAACGGATCCATTCGTTAGGCTCCCTAGAAAGTATTGATAGAAATTGAAATGATTAACTACACCCTACAACACCTTTCCAAAGTCTCATTTCGGCAGAATATAGAAGAAACCTGAAGATGTTCAAAAGGAGCTATTTGATCGGCAGATCAAAACCGCATCACCTCTCGCCGCCAGCTCCAGAAATCTGGCGCTTTCAAAATAAGCTGTTTCTGCAAGTCATAAGTTATCCATAAAACAATAGGAAATGGAAACGCTTGCAGTGCCTCCCTTGTCCATTGCAAATAACCCAAAAATATCGCTTGCTCTGACCGGTTCCCGTTTGGGTTAAGTGACCGCAGGCATTCAGCGCCCAATACGCTAATGACGGCTCGCTTACCTTGTTGTAAATAACTCTCTTGTTGCACCTGCTGCCTCAGCAATGCCGTTAGGCTCAGCGCATTGTTACTCAGCATCAGCCGATAATGCCGAAACTGAGGCGACAACGCCTGCTCGTAACAAGCAACAACTTGCTCTCTTCGCCGCATGTCATCACACACTGCAATGAAAATTCCCAGCCGCCGCTCGCTCGCCTCTATCGCCACCAGTAGGTCATCCAGCACATCCTGATTCTCTGGTGACAGCTTCTCTGACGGCAAATCTCCAAGCATAGATAGAAAAGCATTAACTGAAGGCTATCCAAACGCCAATAATCAGCTTCACGATACACCTAATTTTCGCTGTTCAGGGCGATTTCGGTTGGCGTCGCATCTGAATGAAACACCTGTCACCGCTATTTCCGGTGGCCCTCATCCCCAGCCCTTCTCCCTGAGGGCGAAGGGAGCCAAATTCAAAGTCCTTCTCCCCGGGGAGAAGGATTTAGGATGAGGGGGTCTCCCCCTATTCGCTCAGTCGTTTTCCCTGAACGCAAGCTCACTACCGAAACAGTGCTCACTGGAAAAATCTAGCTGTCTTGCTCTCCATCCAGAAAAACAAACAGCCCGGGAACTTCATTGCCGTGTACAGGATGCGTATGGTACGAAGTGCTCTTAATCGCGTAATCCTTAGCCAGCTCTTCTTCGACAATGTAGCCAAGGGCTTGAATATCAAAGCCCTTGAAATATTCGTCCGCGCTGAGATCCAAATAGCTGGAGAAGCGAGGCTGAATGTAGAGCATACCTTCACTGGGCAGCTCTTTCGTGATGTAGCTGACCTGTCCTGCTTGGCCTAATTCTCCAGAATTAACCCCAAGGAAGGCAAACAATCCGACAAGACATACGGTAAAAACAGCGGGCAATAGGCGGCGAATGTTCGGCATGGGTGCAGCGGCTCTGTAACTTTTCTTTACATAGCTTAGTATGCATTCAAGCCCAGCAGGGCAGTTAACCCTATGTCCATAGGTACAAATTCACTTATACAAATCCATAGGTAAAAATTCACCTATACAAATTCGCCTAACAGATCACCGAACCACCTGCAGGCGGCACATCCTGCCACCGACCATTCCCCACGGCCCGAATCGCCTGCTTCAGCGAAATATCTCCCGTATACAGCGCCTTCCCCACAATCGCCCCTGTTACCCCTGAAGGCTCCAAAGTCAGCAGCCGCATCAAATCCGACACCGAACTCACCCCACCCGAAGCAATTACCGGCGTATCAATCGCCGTCGCCAGCTCCTTTAGCTGCTCCATATTTGGCCCCTTCATGGTGCCATCGCGCTTAATGTCGGTATAGATGATCTCCGCTGCGCCCAGTTCACCCATCCGCTGCGCCAGCTCAATCGCCATCACCTCAGAGGTCTCTAGCCAGCCGCGCGTGGCCACTTTCCCCTCTCTCGCATCGATGCCTACAATGATTTGCCCGGGAAACTTGGCGCACAGCTCGCCCACTAGCTCAGGTTTTTCCACCGCTGCCGTGCCCAAAATCGCATACTGCACGCCCAGGTCAAACAAGGCGCTCACCCGCTCCGCATCGCGCAGGCCGCCGCCCACTTCAATCGGAATGCTGATGGCTTTGGCGATCGCCCCAATCGCTGCCCAGTTCTCTGGCTTCCCCGCCTTGGCCCCATCCAAATCCACCAGGTGCAGGCGATTCGCCCCTTCTGCTTCCCACTGCCGCGCCACCTCTACTGGGTTTTCGTTATACACCTGAGACTGGTCATAGTCGCCCTGAAATAGCCGTACACAGCGCCCTTCAAGCAGGTCAATAGCGGGGATAACGTTCATAAGAAAGTGAAGTCCAGATGGGGTTTGGCGTCAAAATTGTAGCAATAAAGCCCTACACGCAAGCCCTACACACAAGCCTCACACAGCCATCGACTCAGGGACGGGGGCGTTGGCCCAGTAGCGATTATGCCTGCGATCGCAGTACGCCACCAAATTCTCGAATCTTAATGTGTAGTCTGTGAGCGGCGAAGCCAGCGAATGTCGTTTTTGTTGAGTTAGAGATGATTACGAAAGATGTCGCATTTGGAAGGAAAAACGGCAGATTTTGCGTACTTTCTATAAACCTGCGTTGCTTTCATCTAATTGCCTCTTAATCTTGATGAAAACAGCAGTGTAAACATCCCTATGGTCAGCCCCTCTCTACCTCAAAACGATCCTAATCCTGAGCGTCGCCAAGTAGCACTGCGGGCTAAGCGGAAAATGTATCAGTTCAACCACGAGCATCTACCGGGCATCGCCATGGCTAACGAGGTGCCCCAGCAAGATAGTTCGCTCAATAATTTGGATTGGACAAGGGATGCTATTTCGCTGGTGCTCAGAGCGCGATCGAACAAAAACCTACAAGAGATTAATGAAGAGGGGTTGAGTCCTTTATCCATCTGGCGACTGGCGGCTTCGCTGGGGCTGTATCGATTGATGAGCGATCGCGCAGATTCCGGCTTTTGGCTAAAGCTCCTGCGCAGCGTGCTCTCGCTGGTGCAAAAAGTACAGGGGGCTTTGGGCGGCATTGCTGGCGAACCCAGATCTGAAAACATTGAGGCAGACATTGCCGCGGGTCAGACCAATCCGGTAGCAACGCGGGTCGGCAGTATGGTCAATGTATTAAAAGAGCCCAACCAGCACCTGCCCAAAGCAGAGAGTATTGCCCGTCCGGCCAAAATGACGCCAACGCCGGCCTCACGTACCGTAGATACTGTTGCCGAAGCCGCCTCTGTGGGCGATCTGCTGGTGGATTTGTCCAAGGCGAGCATGACAGACTATCAGGCCCTGTTCAAAATTTACGATGACCTATTTCAGCTCATTCACCTGCCCTGCATTAGTAAGCACTTCCACGAAGACAAAGCATTCGCTGCTCAGCGCGTCGCCGGTGCCAATCCACTCGTCATCGAAAAAATTGAGACCCTTCCGACTAACTTTCCTGTCACAGATACCCAGTTTCAGGCCGTCATGGGCAATCAAGACTCCCTCGCCACAGCAGGCGCTGAGGGGCGGCTGTATTTAGCTGACTACAAAGTACTTGAAGGGGTCGTTACAGGTGACTTTCCAGAAGCCCAAAAGTATCTGAGTGCGCCGCTTGTGCTGTTTGCGGTGCCTGCCATTGGTCAGCGCAAAGGCCGCTCGCTGATTCCTATTGCCATCCAATGCGGCCAAACCCCCAGCGCTACCAATCCTATCTTCACCCCTGCACCTATCTGCACCCCTCAATCGGAAAAGTGGTCGTGGCTGATAGCCAAAACCATTGTGCAAATTGCCGATGGCAACTATCACGAACTCATTTCTCACCTAGGCCGCACTCACCTGCTAATCGAAGCGTTTGTGGTGGCCACTGAGCGTCAGCTTGCCCCCTATCATCCGGTGGGCATTTTGCTGCGGCCTCACTTTGAAGGCACCTTATTTATCAACGCTTCTGCGCTCACCGGATTAATTGAGGATAAAGGCACCGTAGATAAAGTCCTTAGCGGCACCATAGAGGCATCCAAACAACTAGCGGCCAAAGGCGTCAAAGGCTACCCTTACGACTTCAACGCGTCAATGCTGCCAAAGACCCTGGTTGCGCGCGGGGTCGATGACGCGGCTCAGCTGCCAGACTATCCTTACCGGGACGATGCGCTCCTTGTTTGGGATGCAATCCATGACTGGGTGACGGCCTATCTCGCCCTATACTATGCCGACGATGCGGCTGTGCTGGATGACAGTGAGCTGCAGGCTTGGGCCAGTGAACTGGTTTCTGCCCAAGGCGGTAAAGTGCAGGGCTTTGGTGAAGCAACAGATAGCACCTCTCCCCTGATTCAAACCGTTAGCTATCTGGTAGACGCGCTGACCTTGATTATCTTCACTGGTAGCGCCCAACATGCCGCCGTCAATTTCCCCCAATCTAGACTGATGACCTACGGCCCCAACATGCCGCTGGCGGGCTATCGTCCAGCACCGACTGCCGCAACCGGGGCAACCGCTCAAGACTATTTAGATTTGCTGCCGTCACTCGCCCAGGCAGAAGTGCAAATGAATATGACCTATCCGCTCGGGTCTTTGTATTACACGCGCCTGGGGGATTATCCTCAAGGCCATTTTGAGGACGTGCAAGTTAAACAGCCCTTACAGGCATTTCAGCGTCAGCTTGAAAAGGTGGGCATTACGATTGATGAGCGCAATTCAAAGCGGCCCACCTTTTATGACTATCTGCATCCTAATAATATTCCGCAGAGCATCAATATTTAGCAGGTCAGTATAAGCAGGGGGCTTGCACGTTAGGCCAGTAGGGGCATCGCATGCAGTGCCCCTACTGGCCAATTCTGTTCAGTAGCTTCTGAATTTGAGGTTTATCTGGGGCGCGGGGATATGAGCGCAAATACCCTGCCAAGTCTTGCTGCGCCGCGCCATAGTTCTTCAGTTCGTAGTGCAAAAGGCCGCGATCGCGCATCAACCGTGGTTCCCTCGGCATCAAAAGCAACAGCTTATCCAGCGTCGTCACTGCCTTACTAAACGACTCATTGTTGAGATAAATCACCTTTAGATTCGTGAGCATCCGGGCTAAGAACGCTTTCGGAAAAACCCCGCTCAAAAATTCATCCTTCCAGGTGGCTTCTCCCCCAAACTGCTGATGAAACCGCTCTTTACAGTCTTCTAAAAACATCGTTTCACCGGCATGAAACGGATCTACCAGCACCGTCATCTCATCCACCACCGGGCGAATCAAAAAATGCCCTGGTATACCGACGCCCACCATCGGAAAGCGCAGCCGCTTCGCAATTTCCAAATACACCAGCGACAGCGTGATGGGAATGCCTAGTCGCCGGTCTAGCACACAGTTCAAATGACTGTTATCAGGATCGTAATAGTCAGTGCTGTTGCCTGAAAATTTCAGCTCCTCGAACAGATATTCATTAATAACCTTAATCACTTTGAGTGGATAGCGCCCCTTGGGCAGTCGCGATCGCACTTCTCTAGCCATCTCATCCAAGCGCTCAAGATACTGGCTAGCGTCCATCTCCCAGTAATCTTCTTGCGCAATATATAGCGCGGCTGCCGCCAAATTTATGCGCCCATCTCCTTTTTGAACCTCTTGATAAAAGCGCTGACCAGCCGGAGAAAGTCTCATAGAGATAGGCGAATAATGAGGAACAATTGTAGCAACAAGCTCCTAACCAGAAAGGTATATATTGTACGGTTTCGGCTTTACGACTTTGGCTTTACGATTTTGGCTTCAATTCCTCATCTGTCGAATGCCCATTGGCCATGGCTAGCGTATCCGCCGGCTGCTTTTGGGCAAAGCCGTTAATCGCACCTGCCACATCCACGCCAGAGGTCTGCTTCAGCTGGGTCATAAAAGCAGCTGCCTGCGTAGCCAAATTGCCTGAGTTTGTGTCAATGACCGTTACGTTCTGCACAGCGACGGGCGGTACTGTGGAACTGAGCGTCTTCAGCAAGCTTTCCAGCTTTTGTAGCAAGAAAATATCGCGGGCGCTGTCACCTGCGGCTACCCAAGATTCGGCGAGCCGTAAGGTGCCTTCAGCCTGAGCCTTGCCCTCTTCCAGAATTTTAGAAGCATCGCCTTTGGCCTGTGCGATCGCCCGTTTACAGTCCGCCTCTGCCGGTGCAATCACATCTGCCTTAAGCTGCTGCATTACCTGCTTAATTCGCTCTTCCTGCACGGGTACATCTGCCTGAATCCGAGCCAGCTCTGCCGCAATCTCGGCCTCTGCCTCAGCGACCACTGCCGCCCGCGCTGTCAAAGCATCCTGTGTCCGCTGCTCTGCCGCCGCTTGCGAAATGCCAATGTCACGCTCTAACCGACGCACGGAGGTAATCTTTTTATTCTCAGCCGTTTGCACTTCCGACTCAGCCTTTGCTTCCGCTTCCGCAATCCGTGCATCCCGCTGCAAATCTGCTTGTTGCTTGCGACCAATCGAATCTAAGTAGCGCACATCATCAGAAATATTCTGAATCTGCAGCGTGTCTAATACTAGACCCAGCTTCTCTAGGTCTTCTTCTGCCTCATCCAGCAAACTCTTTGCAAAAGCGGTCTTATCTTCGTTCACTTGCTCCGGTGTTAAGCTCGCCAACACCCCGCGCAGGTTGCCTTCTAGCGTCTCTTTTGCGATCTTTTCGATCTCTTTTCTGGGTTTCCCTAAAAGTCTCTCAATAGCGTTATGAATCGTTGGTTCCTCACCCGCAATTTTAATGTTGGCAACCCCTTCTACCTGTAGCGGAATGCCACCTTTTGAGTACGCATTTGATACTTTCAGCTCAATAATCATATTGGTCAGATTCATTCGCATCACGGACTCAAGCAGTGGCGTGCGAATGCTGCTGCCACCCTTCACAAGTCGATAGCCCAGCATGCGATTGCCTTGTCTTTGCTTATTCCCCGCGAAAATTAGCACCTCATTGGGCTGACAAATGTAGTACAGGTTCTTGATGATGAAATAGCCAGAGCCAGAGGCGAGGCCAATTAAGAGTAAAAGTCCACCAAACATGTTTGTTCTCCTGAAACGTTTTTATGGTTCTTTTCGTTGCACTGGGTTGTTGCACTGAGTCGTTGCACTGAGTCGTTGTACTGGGTCGTTGCATCGAGTCTTTTCTAGCGCCATGCTCTGACACCCCGCTCGGTTGCAGTGGTGGGATGGGAGTGGCCGCTTACGATTCCTGTCCAGCGACTGTTTGCTTACTCAGCGTCGCCGCGACATCAATTCCCAGCGTCTGTTCCACCTGCACCAAGAACTGTTTCACCACCTCTGGATATACGTTTGCAAGACTTGCGATCGCCTTTCCATCCCCATTGTCAATTACATTAATTTTCTGCAAATCCATTTTGTGTGGAATCGTTGCGGCTTCTTTCAGCACCATGTCAATTTGCTGAAGCAAAAAGATCTGAGACGCATCTGCGCCTGTTTTCTGCCATACCTGCGCTAACATCTCATTCACTTCCGCTGAAGCTTTTGCATTTTCTGAAAGCTCAGCCGCCGCCCCTTTCGCTCGTAGCGATTGGGCCTCTCTTTGCGCCTCTGCCGGGAGCACTTGCTCCGCCTGTAAACGCAATCTCTCTAGCTTTGCTCGCACCGTTTGCAGCTGTTGCTCAGCCCGTGCCCGCGCTTCTTTTGCTGCTGCTGCCGTTCTTTCTTCTTCAGATTTAGATCGCTGATCCAGCTCGGCCTTAATTTTGCGCAGTTCGTTTTCTTTCTCTTGAATAACCGTCAGTGCCTGAGACTTAAACATCTCTGCTCGCTTCTGACAGTCTGCCTCAATCCGTTCTGCTTCCCCTAACGCTTCCGCTTCGGCAATTTCGGCGTCGCGAATAATCTTTGCGATCTGACGGCGACCAATCGAGCTGAGATAGTCCACATCGTCTGTCACACTTTGTACTTTCAGCGTGTCTAAATGTAGGCCCAACTTGCCCAAGTCACGGGCCACGTCATTGGCAATCCGTTCGGCAAAATTAAGCCGATCTTCGTTCACTTGCTCAGGGGTGAGATTGGCAACCACGCCACGTAAGTTGCCTTCTAAGGTTTCGCGAACGACCCGGCGAATTTCGGAGCGGTTGCGGCCCAAGAATCTTTCGATCGCGTTGCCGACTACGCTGCGTTTGCTGGAGATTTTTACGGTGGCGATTGCCTGAATATTGAGCGGTGTGCCCCCTTTCGAGTAAGAATTATTCACCTCTACTGGAATCGGCATCGTGGTCATATCCATCTTCTCCACCCGCTCAATGATGGGAATCACGAATGCTCGCCCGCCAAAAATAACCCGGTAGCCGACCTCTTTACCATTGGCTTGCCGATACTTTCGCCCCGAGACAATCAAAATTTCATTTGGTTTACAAATTCTCAGCGTCGCTTTCAGCAACGTCATAATGGCGCCAATTACAATGAGCGCCACTGCGATAGAACCCACTAATCCAGGCCCAATTTGAGCCGCTGTCGAAACGCCCCCACCAGGTATTCCTTTGGGTAGCGTCGCTAGATCTGCAGTAGAAGTTGCCTGGGCTAACGCAAGGGGCGCTTCAGCAGATCTGACGGTCTCTGGTGAGATGGTCTTGGTTAAATAAGCCTCCGATGATTCAGCTTCAGCGCGTTCTGCCATACTCTCTTGAGAAGTAAACTGACTCATGAATAAAACTCCGTAACTCCGAAAAAGAATGAATGAAATATTCAGAATAGGACCGCTTGTCTAAATATTGTCTAGATAACCTGATGCCTAGCTGTCATTGTTATTTTGTCTAAAACTACTGTCCTGCGCTGAAACAACCCATAGTCTGTTGTTTGTTCGGCCTACAACCAAGACCGGATCGCCTATCTGAAAAGCCTTTTGTTCGTCAGTCTGCGCAACCAAATGCAAAGTGCTGCCGCCCACTTCTAAAAGCACCTTGCCTTTGCTACTAGCATCAAAGGGCAATTCCACCGTGCCGGGTAGCCCCGCAAAATCCTCGTTGCGTATCAAGCTATCTACCTGTCTATTTTTCAGACCCCGCAATGTACTGACCAAAACTCCGCCACAGACCATGCCCATAATCAGTGCGATCACAAATAGGACAGGTGAAGGCAAATTAGGTTCCAACGCGCCGATCAGCAGTCCAGTTAAGCCAAAAAAGCAGCCGCCAAACGTCCAGAACTTAAAGCTCGTCAAAATTGAGAGTAGCCCCGGCACTCGTCTTCTTCGCCGAGTTGATCTGGCCAGTTCAGGGTCAGTATCTACCTGCAGATCGCCTGCAGCCGCATCTACATCGCCATCAAGCTCAGCCTCAAATCCAGCCTCGAAATCAATATCTGCATCCGCATCTAGATCAACGTCCAGATCCGCATCAAAGTCAGCGTCTCCTTCTCCAAATAGTTCGTCGCCACCCACCATAGAGAGCGCAACAAATACACCGCCAACAGCAAAACAAAACCAATAAACTGATTGCACGCTAATTCTCAGTATTAAATCAACAGGGCTTAGAACAAGCTCCTAGAAAAAGCCCACCTTATCGTGTAAGTAGATACCGCAAATACGGACACCATTCCAGAAAACCTTTACAAAAAGAACCTCAAAATCGCACAGAAAAAGGGAATCCCCTTTCGCAAGAGCATTCCCTTTATGGTTCATCAGATTAAACAAACTTGATAGATTGTGATGTTTGTCCGGATTTAATCTATCCAGGGCCAATCTATCCAGAAACTTAGGCCCGAAATTTAGGCCAGTTTAAGACTTAGTTTGATTTCTTCTCTGGTGTCTTTTCCGGCATCAGGCACTTGTCCGAATCACAGCCCGCTGGCCCTGCTTCCACTAGCTCACCCGCATCATGATTTTCCAGCGCTGCATGGAAGTTATCGGTTTTTCTGCGCGATCTCACCTCGCTCAGCATCTCCTCATACCGCTCTTTACTAATCGGCTCAAATGGCAGCCTTGGGAAGGTTTGCACATCATCGAAGCGAGCTAGGAGTGCCGCTGAAATGTAGCCCTCGTCATTGGCGATCGCCGCATGAATCCGCTCCGCCAGTGGCTCTACCTCGTGCTCACGCAGCTCCACCGTTGCCGATGTATTGTGTGCCGTATAGTGCTTCTGCACCTGCATATAGAAGTCAAACTGCGCCAGCGCTGAGAATTGCTCAATCTTCACTTCATCAGCGCCAGGCAAATTTGCCCAGTCCACCTCTACTGGTAGCTCCACCAACCACTCTGTGCAGCGCGGATCAAATGGATCATTCAGTAAATTACCGTTCTCATCTTTGTCCGACTGAGAAGGAATTACCGAATAGCCATAGTCAATGCAGGCCAACGCTACCGGATCGTCCTTTCGGAACGTAATGCGGCGAATAAAGCGCTGCGCTTTGGGCGGATGCCAGCCAGAAGATGCACCGGTTAGCAAACTCTTGGTGCCCGCAGGTTGCACAGTGGTGCAGCGATTGGGCCGGCGGATATTGTGGCGATCGCAATACTCCCAAACCGTTTCATGTACTACCTGCTTCCACCGACTTAAGTAGGCCTGTTCCCGGCTCTTAAACTCCAACCCCTTCATCGTGTCAGGTCGTCCAGCTTCAAACCACTGCAGCCACTCCACGCCAAACGCCTTCACACAGAAGTCAAAGAACCCTGTGAACGAAACACCCACAATCGGATCTTCTTCCCGAGACTTTTGGTAGCGCTCCTCAATAAACTGATGGTTCAACAGCGCTGCAACCGCAAGGCCGCCCGCTTTAAACGCCTCGTTTTGAGCCTCTTCATCATTCGGTGAAATTTGATTCAGGTGAATCTCCGCCAAGTTGCAATGGAAATCTTGTCCCAGAATTTCGCCACAAGGGTTCAATCCATATCGACCCTTCCCCTGCGCTCGGCGCTCGGCTTCCCCGGCCCACTGAATCGCCCCCTCCCCGGAATAAAACTGCTTACGCACCGCTGCCATCACATCTTCCTTAGAAGGCTTTTCGTGATACACCCGCGTGTGGTTAGCCATCCGCAGCGCATCTCGCGTCGGGTCAATTCGCCAGTTTCCATTCTCATCTTGCTGCCACAGGTTCTCTTTTGCCCCTGTCGCAATCTCGTCATGACTATCGAACTGCCGCATCCCCGCCGATCGGCGAATGTTACCCGCAACTACACAGGCCGCCGCCTCATCAATCAGCAAACAGCACTCGATTGAATTCAACTTGCGACCCACTGCAGTATTCAAAATCTTGGCGCAGCGTTCATATAGCCCAGGCAGCTTCACCGGATTTGCCATGCCGCCAAATCCTTTCAGCTTTTCGCCCGCTGGACGCACATCGCTGAGGTCAATCACCGCCTCAACTTCACCGTCAAAGCGCTCATCCGTCGAAAGCTCCAACAGCGTCTGATAAGACTTCACCCAGCCCTGCCGACTATCGCCTGCGATAACCTCCACATGGTTGTTGATTTCATCTACCACTACGTCCGTTTCTTCTCGGCGCAAAAAGTCCGGTGTCGACCCAACTTCACCACGCATCGTCACCGTAATCTTGTTGCGAATCTCCGGTAGCTGATTAATATACTTCGGCTCTAGCACTGCGCCTGTACCGCAGCCCATCATCGCCAAGTCCATCATTAGGCCAAATGCCTGCCAATCCACAACATTCGTACTCGTGCAGTTGTAAGCCCCCGAGAAGTTCTGAGGCTGCTTACTCCACTCAGTGCCGCCTACCCACAGCCACCGGCCCGAAGGCATCGCCTTCAGCTCGCGCTGCATTTTAGACACCAAGTTATGCTCTTCATCAGTGAGCTTACCGAGTTCTACTAATCCTTTGAGTGTGCGATCACATACATCCTGCCAAGCCTCACGTCGCCCTCCATCATGCCGGCGGCTGTAGGTTCGATAAAAGACTGGATACGCTGCAGGCGCAGTTTCAGGAAAAGGACTTTTCTGCTTATTTCTCAGGCGAGTACGCTCAAGTTCTTGAACCATGACTGTAGTAGGTGGGATATATTGCAGGAATATCAGCGGATGTAGCGTTCAAGGAATCAAACACTACGCTATAAACACCACATCTGGGTGTTATAGAGATAGACCCTAGCATATTTTTCTTGATTAAAACGCTACATAATAGTGTTTCTACAGCAAGCGTTACTGTAACTCAATATTTTTAGTGCAGCAGTTCTAGTTCAGCGCTTCTAGCTCAATAGGTTTAGTTCAACAGCTCTTTGAATATGTTTCTGGCCCTTTCTCCAACTGCAGGCCAGCTCATGTGATTTCGGTAGCTACGAAACGTGCTCATCGCTAAATCCTTATATTTACCCGGCTCTTTGATGTATGGAATTACGAACTGACAGTACTCCTTCCAATCTGCATCTACTGGAAACGTCTCTCCTGTAACACCGCTTTTTACCAGTCCAGGAATGCCCCCAATCCGACTCGCCAGAGCCGGTACTCCAAACGCCGCTGCTTCACTGAGTGCCATCCCTAGTGCATCTGCCTTCGTTGGATACATCAAAAAATGAGACCTACGAAACAGTTTGTCCATTTCTGCCTGTCCTGTCTCTGTGGTGCGGTCAATAAATCCATGGCCGATGACAAAGTCTGGGCTACCTGTGGGAGGGGGGCAACCCACGACGTGAAGCTCAGTGGGTATGCCGCTCTGGTTGAGTGATCGCGCTACACCCAAAGCCGTATCTCCTCCTTTGCGCACCCAATCCACTGCCACAAACAGTAACTGACAGACCTGACTACTCCGCTCGTGAATAATTTGCGCTAGCTCATCAGCTAATAAATCATGAATTTTATTCGCCCCCCGAGGAATCACCTCAACTTTGGAAAGCGGGATATCGTACAGCTCATTTGCCCGCTGCGCTGCCCACTCAGAATTCACAATCAGTAAACTGCAGCGATCTAATACTCGCTTTTCCATTCGCATCAAATTGCGGCGGGTCTCCCCACATAAATTGCTTAAGTAAGGATAGAAATCGACCAAACTTCCCAATGTCGCATCCGTCCACAGCACCATTGGTCGATCCGGCCTCACGTTGGCCAAGGGAATCGCATTTTCTGGGCACAGCAAAATATCTGCATCTGACTCAGACAGCTTCTGCTCAATCTGACGGGCATAGCCTTGGCCTACAATCGGGTCAGCCCAGCTATAAAAGTCTTGTTTAAACGCATTGCGATAAAACATCCACTTCAGTCGAGTAATCGGGCTACGCTTTTTGGTCAAAGCACCCAAATATTCAACTGTTGTTTCTTCATTTTCTAATACTCGAACAATTTTTGCACCTGCGCCATATAGCCCCAAATGCCGCTTGGGCCAGCTTGAAGGCGATTGCATGTCAAAGGTCGTCGTATACGCAATTTTCATAGCCGCTCTCTAAACTGCTTTCTTAGTAGTAGAAGAAGCTGAAAGTTGAGAAGCAGTCTTTTCAGAAAAGTCTGTTGATTCTGCACCCACAGCTTTATAAGCAGAGAGGGTTTGCTGCGCGATCGCTTCCCAATCCAAAAAGTCAATTGGAGCCTGCCCGATGTCTCTGTTACAATCCTCAACCGCGCCCATCAAAATTTCAGGCGTTAACTCGCCCTCATACGTCTTAATCCAATCTGTTCCCAGCCGTTCTTTCCAATCTGAAACCGCCCCCATATCTGGTGCTAGTACAGGCCGATTAAATGAAAGCGATAGCAACAAACTGCCAGAATTCAAAATCTCTTCAAACGGTAAAACGATCAAATCAGCAGCCTTAAAAAATAGCTGTAGCTCATCATCTTGAATGAAATTCAGATGCAATTGAATGTTGTTGTTTCCTTCCGCCGTCGTGCGAACCGCTGTTTCTAGTTCGTCATTGTCGGGCTGTCCAGCTACTAGCAACGTAATGTTTTTTTCACCAGACGGAATCTGTTGAAACGTTTGAGCAAGGTGAGGTACGTTTTTATAGGGACTGATGTAGCCGAGATATAGCAGCGCCTTTGTGTCTGGCGATAAATTGAAATGCGCTCGCGCTTCTACCCGGCTCATTTCGTCCGCATAGCATCCTCGGTAGTGACCATGCGAAACCACAAATCCAGGGTGCTCATTCAGCCCTGCCATCGCCTTTTCTACCGCCTGCTTCCCCGCCGCACATAAGTTGATATACCCATCCGTATGCGCAATCAGCTTTGTCTGAAACCAGTCCGCCAGTTTTTCATGAACCACCACATGTGGCTTCTCATCATGAATAGTCCACACAATTTTGGTGCCCCGTAGCTTACTCAGCTTCAGCAGCAGCCAAAACGTAATCACTCGCAGCCGCGCCACCCAAATATTCGGGTGCCGCACCAGTGTCTCTACCGGCCAGTGCAAATGAAACACATCAAACCGGTCTAACAAAAGCCGCTTCGTCGAAAACTCAGTCACCGACACCGACTCTGGCATATTTGAATACAGCAGCCAGTTATAAGGATTCTTATAGCGAGTCTTAAAGGCAGGCCAAGCAATCACCTTCATGAGTAGGTTGTCCGAGCTAATTCGTATATTCTGCAGGTCTCCTTCATCAAATAAGCTTGATAGAGTTCCTTTCTAAATTTGCCCACCCCCACGCCAAACATCCCAGCCCAGAACGCATTCGCATGGGTTAACAAGCCAATTCGCAAGCCAACCAAGCTGACAGATCTCTCCCGACCAAATCCTGCAATCGCAAAATCTCTGGCTCAAACGAAGCGGTTACTTCACGCCGCACTTCAGCCGAAAGCTTCTGGGCTGTTGCTGCATTCTTCCGGTACACCTTCGCAGACAGTGGCTTTCGCACACTCGCCGGAATCACCTGCCTCAACGCAGACTTCACTCCATTTGGATACATTAAAAAGTCATGCAGCCACTTACTCTTACGGACAGATTTTGTGGTGTTGTGCCGCGCCGATGTATCCATCTCAAAGGCTGAATCCACGCCAATAAAGTCAAAGATGTCTCTGTAAACTGCTGGGGCGTCTTGCAGTAGGTCATCGTACAGATAAATCCGCACCTGCGCCTTGCCAAACTTATCTATATACCGCTGCACCTGATCGCAATACAGCCCCACATTGCGATAATGCCAAGCGGGCGACCAATGGTTGCCAATCCGCTCATTTTCTAGCTCAAGCGCCTTCCTAAAGTCACTTTCCCACTCGCGCCCATCTCGCCGTAGGTGCATGTAATGCGAATACGCGCGATCCACCGGCTGCCTCAGGAAGGCAACTATCTTCGTATTGGGATTGTGTTGGTAAATGCGATCGCAACTTTCCTCCAAATACAAATACATCGTTGAAGCCTCTCCGCACACCTGTTCCGACGATGTGTCTGAAAATAGCGCCCGATATTCATTCACCTCCGTTACCGAGCGTGTGTTGATCCAAGCTTGCGCGTCACCTGTTCCCATAAAGCTTGGCGGTTCTCCCTCAAAAGCAAAAAAGTGAGGCTCCTTATTCGGACTCATAAATACGCCTGGATGCTGATCTAAATAGTGATATAGCGAGGTTGTGCCTGATTTAGGCGCACCAATAACCAAAAAATCAGGCATCCCGTTCGTCATACTCAAACCTGCTCACTAAAGTTGAAAAACAAAACTAAAAGCAACTCGAGGTAGGGAAACCCGCACCCAATCGTCATAGCCATTCCCCTTGTTATTTCGCTCAAAGTCGGCAAAATTGATGAATAGCAATATCTATTCGCCTAAGAGAAGGCAAGGTCTAACTATGACAACGGTTTTGGAACAGGGCAACATCAGCATCCATACCGAGAATATTTTTCCCATTATTAAAAAATGGTTGTACTCCGACCATGAGATTTTCGTCCGTGAGCTCGTTTCTAACGGCGTAGATGCCATCAGTAAGCTCAGCATGCTTTCCCGCTCTGGTGAATACAATGGCGAAGCCATAGCTGAAATTACTATCTCGGTAGATAAAGATGCAAAAACCCTCAGCATCAGCGATACCGGCATCGGCATGACTGCTGAGGAAATCAAAAAATATATCAACCAAGTTGCCTTCTCCAGTGCTGAAGAATTCATCACTAAATATAAGGACAACACCGACCAGCAAATCATCGGTCACTTCGGTCTCGGCTTCTATTCTTCATTTATGGTTGCTGATCGCGTAGATATCGATACACTCTCCTGGCGTGATGATGCCAAAGCGGTTCACTGGTCGTGTGATGGCAGCACCTCTTTTGAAATTAGTGAAAGCGATCGCACCACACGCGGCACCACCATCACCCTCTACCTCAATGATGATGAGGCCGAATATTTAGAAGACGCTCGCATCAAACAGCTCATCAAAACCTACTGTGACTTCATGCCCGTTCCCATCAAGCTGGGCGATGAAGTCATTAACAAGCAAGAGGCCCCCTGGAAAAAATCCCCCAGCGAGCTAACAGATCAAGACTATCTTGATCTGTATAAGTATCTCTATCCTTTTGAGGAAGAGCCTCTACTATGGGTGCACCTCAACACCGACTACCCCTTCGTTGTCAACGGCATTCTCTACTTCCCTAAGCTCAAGCCTGACGTTGAGCTAAACAAAGGCCAAATTAAACTCTTCTGCAATCAGGTCTTTGTTAGCGATAACTGTGAAGAAATCATTCCGAAGTTTCTTACGCCGCTGCGGGGTGTGATTGACAGCACTGATATTCCGCTGAACGTGTCCCGGAGCTTTTTGCAGGCAGATCGCACCGTGCGTCGAATTGCAGACTATGTCGCGAAAAAGGTGGGCGATCGCCTTAAAGAACTCTACCGAGATGACATCTCCAAGTACATCGGTATCTGGCAAGATTTGGGCACCTTCGTAAAATTTGGCTCTCTCAACGACGATAAGTTCAAAAAACAAGTCAAAGACTACGTGATCTTTCGCTCCACTGCTGACTTAGCCGGTTCCGAGGAGCCTAAAGTCGAGGTTGAAACCGAAGGCGATGAGTGGTCAGAGGTGAAAAAGCCCGCCGTCGATGAAAACGGCGCAGCTTACACAACCATTACTGAATACCTAGAGCGTAACCAAGAAAAACACGAAAACCGAATCTACTACGCTACTGACGAAGTTTCACAAGCAACCTACATCAGCCTCCTCAAGGGCCAAGGGCTCGAAGTCCTCTTCATGGACTCCTTTATCGATACACATTTCGTATCCTTCCTGGAGCAGGAATATTCAGACGTAAAATTTTCCCGAGTGGATGCCGATCTAGACGATACACTCATCGACGGTGACCAAGACAGCGAAATCGTAGATGCGACCACCAACAAAACCCGCAGTGAGCAGATTAAAGAGGTGTTCACCCAAGCGCTCAACCGTCCCCAAGTGACTGTCCGCACCGAAGCTCTCAAATCTAACGATAGTGCAGCCCCCCCAGCTATCGTTCTCATCCCCGAAGAACTCCGTCGGATGCAGGAAATGAGTGCCTTCCTCCAGCAGCAAGGTGTCCAGTTTCCCGAATCCCATACGTTGCTGGTCAATACCTCCCATCCCCTTATCCAAAACGTCGCCAACCTCAATCAAGGCAGTATCGTCCAGACTGACGGCAGTGACTCCCCTTCTGCCCAGCTCGCAAACCTTATCTGTGAGCAGGTATACGACCTCGCCCTCATGGCCCAAAAGGGCTTCGATGCTGATGGTATGAAAGCCTTTACAGAGCGTTCTACTAATTTGCTGACCCAACTGACTGAGCGCTAAAGCGGTTTTGCCGTGGGAGGACAGTTAATCTACTCAGACCATACAAAGCGTAGGTGCCTGTTAAGGAAGCTGCCATTGCTGTCATCTACGCTTTGTCCCTTTGCACATTACTGTTTATAATAGTTAGCCCTGTTAGCAAGCGAATCCATGTCTAAGAAGTGTGACCTCACCGGCAAAAAGGCCAACAACGCCTTCTCAGTTTCTCACTCCCACCGCCGCACCAAGCGTCTCCAAGAGGCCAACCTCCAAGACAAGCGCATCTGGTGGCCACAAGGTAAGCGCTTTGTTAAGCTCCGCGTCTCCACAAAAGCGCTCAAGACCCTAGAGAAGAAAGGTCTCGAAGCAATGGCACGGGAAGCCGGTATCAATCTAAATAAGTACTAAAATCGAGCGGCCTAAAATCTAACAATTTTTTATTTCTTTAATCGCCCTCAGTGAAGTCCACTGAGGGCGATTTGTTTATCACTTTACGTACAGCCAAGTTCCTTTATTCACAGTCAATTAGCAGCGCTCACCGTCAGAAACGACGCGCTTTCTAACTTACAGATGGGTATACCTACGGATTAGCCTCACCGATCCCACTGGGTAATCTGGTCGAATAACCTCCACAAAAGTGTCCGGGAAGCAGTTTCCTACCCTTTTGCATCTCCCATCCTCGAGTATTAGGAAGCCAGCAATGTCCGCCAATCCGCAGACTCGCCATAACAAACCTCGTAAACCCCGCTCTGACTTCCAGCGTATCAGCCGTCGTTTTATGAGCGGCCTGCTAAGAAGTCTATTCTTCATTAATAAACCTGTCCGTGGCAGCCAAGCTGGTTTTGTTTTACCAACAACTGTGTTATTGCTCCTTGTTTTAACGCTGACAGTAGGGGCCATGAGCTTCCGCACATTCAGCCGTACACAGTCCACTTTCCTAGCTCGTGAGCAACAGGTAATCGATAATGTTGCAGCCCCTGCGGTTGATCGCGCTAAGGCAAAACTAGAGTATCTCTTTACCAGAGATACTCGCCTACCAGGGACAGGAACGCCCTCTAGTGATGTTTTGGCGACTCTTGTGCGAAATATTACCAGTGTGGGCGCAGGTGGATTGGGTATTAGCGCTCTAGGCACTGATCCTTACACATTGCCGGATGAAACACGCCTTGATATCAATGATGACGGTGTTGCTGATAACGCTTGGTCTTTCTCCTATGACTTGAACGGGGATGGTATGGCAGACGATGGAGAGGTTATCGCCTACTCGCTCTTAATGGATGATGCTGTAGATCCAGCTAATGCTGTTGGTGGTTCTGGGACTGCAACCTCAACGAGAGATGATGACATCAAACTAGAAGATACAGGCTCTGCAAACAATAAGCTGAAGGCAAATAACTTAGTGACCAGGAATGGTCCGCTGAACACAGATGAGACCTTATCGGCTTGTGGCGGTTCCCGGGAGCCTGAACAAGGCTGGTTACCCGTTAGCGAAGCCGCTTTGGAAAAGAATTTCCAAATTACTGCATATGTGAGCAACGGTAAAGATCTTGGTCGGGCGAATAGTGCTATTGAGCTTCAACAGGTACGTCGGGCCCTTAGGGGCAACCGCTGGGGCGCTTGGTTTAAGAATGATATAGAAATTCACCCGGGCCCCATTTTCAACTGGAATGGTGCTATTCATTCAGAAGGCAACATCATGCTCACCAATAGATATCGTGGCCACATGGTGAGTTCTCATAATTCCTGCCTGTATGAAGAAGACTCTTCTCAGCTGACAATGGCGCAGCATGACAATAACACTGATGGCACTATTGATGTCGATTCAGGAGACTTTCAGGGGCAGTTAATTCACGGTGCATCGTCTTACGGTGCCTATGGACAAGCCGGTGACATTACAGATATTCACATCTTTACGTCGGACAATGCCAAGCCTAAGCTGCTAGAGGATAACACAACCAAGCTGACCACTTCTAATGATTCGATTACTAATAAGTCCGGTCAGAGTCTAGATGAACCGACTGAACTTGCCGTTGATCCAGTTGCTCTATTTTCTCAAGATGTTCATCGTCACCGCACAACAACTAGCTGGAAGAGAGCCGACGCCTGGGACACTAATGCCTACAATACGGGCAACAGAGTTGTTAATGAAGAAGTTCGTGCACCTTATCTAGACGATTTCTATCGAGCTGATAACCGATATGGACCTCAGCCTGCATACGACACAACGAACTGGGTCAATGATAGTGATGATGGCACTGATAAATCAGATGCTAGTACTTACAGAAGTGATGCTGCCTATGACAAGAGCTTAGGTGAGGACATTCTGAATTCAGATCCAAACGGTGACAATCTTTTAAACACCATATCTGGTTTGGATGGTTACTGGGAGCGACAGTCCATTCAAAATGGGATGAGAGTTGTTGTAGGTCAACGACTGGAGTTAGGTGACTCTAATGGATGGAACTACGATGCAACTGCAGATGCTGTAGGGTCTAATACTGACCCCATCTATCCTCCCAATAGTCTAGGTAGTACTGAAAATAAACAGAAGCAGAGAGTTACCCTCAGGGACAATTTAGCAGCAGTACAAGGAATGGTGGTTTACCACTACGAAAGCAACAGTGGAACCTACCCCCTGGCTTGTATTGCCAATACTGCCCATCCAGGAACTTTCCAAACTCTGGTCGATAGCCGTACTTTTAGTAACTATGCCTCTTCTAGTGGATTGAAAACAGATTTCTTCAATGGACAAGGAACAAACGGGTGGGAGTTTTCTTTCCCTTCGGCATTTGACACAGAGTCGGAATTTGGGACTCAAGTAGGGAGCATCAATTCCTTGGGTATCGCCCTTCGCAACTTGGCTTATTTTGCGGGTGATCCGCAGGGAGGGGCGCCATCTTTTACGCCTGTTCAAGAAGCCAATGGCAGCACAGTTGTGCATCCCTTTCCATATCAGGCAATGTGGGGTGACTTTTCTACTCTTCGTAGAATCTTTGATGAGTATCTAGATAATAGTGTGGCGTATGCAAGTTTAAGCCCTGCAGACCAATCTACTTTGCACTCGGCGGCTTGTACGTTGGGTCTACTGGCTTACAATATGGACGCTCTCAGAGCGGAAGCTAATCAAATAATTGGTGATCATTTAAGTGATATTGTTACAGCGATTGATGCTGACTTGTCGGCGCTTCAGGCGATGACGACTATAAGCGCTCGAATTGATGAAATTGACTCAAGAGCTACTAGCTTTACATTCTCTAATGATGAGAAAATAGTTCTCGAACTTTTCCGTCAGGTTGCAAGAGACAGAACGGCTGGTTTTCTGTCTGATACGGCATTAGTGTCCGGCACAACAGTTTGTAGTGATGTTGACTTCAAAGGCGTTCCTAGCATTACCAGTGCTCAGCAAACCTCCCTGGCCAATGCTTTTTGTGCAAAGGCTGATGAAGAGGCCTCACAATATCCGTCTCTATATTATCTCTTCCCTAAGGCTTCTCATGGCCAAGTCGGTGGCGGTAGTTATACGCAGCCTTCTACAGAGGATTACATTAACCAGTCTTACCTTACAGATTCGACTAATGGTGTCAATCGCTCTGCCCTTGTTAACTATGAAGTCGTTGGCGATGATGGGGCTACGGCTGATGTGGAAGATGCTAGTGACACCGGTATTGCTGCTATTGCATTTACACCTAAGGCAGCCACCGTGTTGTCTTCGTCACTATCTACATGGGTACTGCCAACGACAGTTGATTCAAATGTCAGTAACGACCCAGTCAATCCAGAGACGATGGAAATCGAGCTTCCTGATGGGCAGCTTGCCAGCTTGGCGATGTTGGATAAGGTTATGTACAACGGTCGGGAAGAGATGGCCGTGCGAGTACTCGATATTGACTTAGCCAAGCTGACACAAAACACCAATTCAACAGACTATTGGGTTTCTGATGACAAAGAGTCTGTCAGCGGCGTTCTCTATGCAGCTCGTGAAGATGCTGTACGGGAAGATTCTATCGTACGTCCCACCGCTGATACATGGGCCAACTGCGATAGCCTAACTGAGCTGGTGAGTAGTGCTTGCCGAATGGACACCAGCAGCACTACCCCAGAAGATCCGCCATTGAGCCGTAGAAGCGATGGAACATTTGTAGGCATTAGCCTTAAACCCATTGACTTTGCTCCAGATCCGGATCGCAGACCTTATGGGTTCCGCCTTAATGCTGACTTGGGTACAAATAATGGGGATTTGAGCAATAATTTTGCTCGCGATTGGGGTTTTACATTCGTCTCCGACAATGCAGCCTATGTTAAGGGTGAATTTAACCCTCATACCACCAATGGAACAGACACCATTGAAGAGTTTGATGAAACCTTGCTTGATGGTTCAGTGGACTACGGTGCTGATTTCTACGATGCAAGAACAACCTTAAATACAGACCAATTTGCAACTGATACAGCAGACCGCTGGCGAGTCGCAGAGATTTTGGCAGATGCAGTTTCCATTTTGTCGCCTGAATTTGTGGATGGTTCAGTTGAGGAAGGCTTCATTCGCGGTTTAGGTGAGACTTCAACCGAATTTACGAATGCATTTGGTAATGCTTCCGTAACATCTTTTCACAACCAGCAGCGGCCTTTGCAAAATTCTAGCGGTCGCTTTGGATTTGCTGGTAAATGGTTAAGAATCGACGGTATTTATCCTTCTTATGATGGTACTGGCTGGACCCGTAGCGGTTCTACAGGTGGTCCATCCTACGCAGTTCCCATTTGGGTAGGACGTAATGGCGAGTCAAGACTCCAAGATGAGAAGTCAAGTGGTAGATTTTTCAGAACGTTTGATGATGCCGAAGGCAATTCCTTTTTTGATGCCAATACTCAAGCCTATACTGCTGGTGATGTTGTCAGTGGTAATGATTTCCAGCAGCCAAGTGAGCGCAGTGGTAATGGAGCAGACCTGATTCGGGTTACGCCAGCCTTGGCACCCAGAGTGAATACAACTATTATTTCTGGTCTTGTGCCTTCTAGAAGAGGGCAAGGCTACGGTGGACTGCATAACTTCCCAAGGTTTCAGGAAAGATGGGAGCAGGATGACAACAATGGAACAGCTCTATATATTCAAGGCTCGTTTTTACAGCTGAACTTTAGTACGGCTTCCACAGGGCCTTTTGATGCCGATTCTTGGGATCCAGGACAAACCGGCAGTACCTCTAGTCAGAACATTGGCTACTATGATCCGCCAGATCGTCGTTGGGGTTATGATGTTGCTCTTCAGTATGTGACAGCTGGCCCCATTGCCCAGCGATTTGTCACAATACAAAGGCCTCGTAGTGAACACTATCGAGAGATTCCTATTGAAGATCCTTACGTTACGAATTTGCGCTGTGCGAAAAAAGAAGACAGTGGGAGTACCTGGGTTCAGATATTCTCAACAGAAGATTGTTCGTAGAGACTCATACTGAAAAGGTGAAAGGCTAATTTTGGAGAATAGGCAGAATGCACCCAATGCTAAAAAGAACGATCTCAACAGAAATTCGAAAAAACTATTTACCTTTTTCTGAAATGGGATTAACCCTAATTGAGTGCTTAGTGGCCATTATAGTTATTGCATTAACAACAGCAACCATCGCACCTGTTATGTTGTTTACCGTCGCAACCCGGATACAAAACCAAAAGGTAGAGCAGGCGCTACAGCTTGCTCAGGGTGAAATTGATAAGGTGCGCCTTACGGTGGAGCAAGGAGGTGACTATGGTGATCGCCTGCAAGAACTATCAGTGATTGCAAGTACAGCGTCTACTGCTGTGGTTATTCCAGCCCCAACTGCCTTTGTTGCCAATGCCTCAACCAGTGTAAACGCAGTCACAGATGCCCGCAGAATAGATCTTGATGGCGATGGTGATACTGATTTTGCCGTTCAGTTATTTAGAACAACAGGCATAGAAGTGGCTGCTGAAGCAACAGGTGCAGCTAGTACTCCGGTGGCATTTGAAGTCGGCGCACGCGTCTATGATGCGCGCGCAGAAGACAACTTAGGTGCTTTATTAAGCGATGAAGCCTCACTGACGTTTACCAGCGGAGATGGGCAAAGAAGTAGTCGCCCGTTGGCTGTGTTGTATAGTCAAATTACTCAGGGTGATCGTGAGGGCGCACTTTGTCAGTACTGGGAGTATACGGGCTCCACGCCAACTAGCCTACTTTGCAATTAACGTACTCCATTATGAGTTCGCTCAGTGAATTTGGAAAAACTCTCTTCAAAATGCTAAAAACACAGCTCTTCAGTGGAAATACCGCTCTGAAGCAAGAACCATACGAAATACTAGCTCACTGACTTTCTTACCTAGGCAACACTAGTCTCTTTTCTCTTAAGGCGATGCGCTCTACAACTTTGCTTCTATACAAATGCCTGCTTACACTCAAGCGATTTCCTCGCTCCAAAGGATTTACGCTGCTGGAGTTGCTGATTTCTATTGTTGTTGCAAGTCTTGTTATTTCTGGCTTACTCTACGTTGTGGTAGAGCTGGTAACACTGGATAATCAAGAGTCGAGGCTTGATCAAGTGCAGCTCGATACTAAGAGAGCTATGGACTATATCACCAACGATTTGCAAGAAGCGGTTTACGTATACGAAGATCCTTCGCGGATAGCCACTGAATTAGCTTCAGATTCTAATTTCCCAAATGGAACTGGAAATATTCCTGTGCTTTCCTTTTGGCGCATTGATCCCATTGAAGATAACATTCCCGCCTGTGTCGCCGGCTCTTCTACTGCGGCGGCCTGTGAAGTGCTAAGCATTCGGCAAGCTGCCTATACGCTGGTCGTCTATATCCAAACGGAAAATAACGGAAATAGTAATTGGCCAGGCCAATCTCGCATCATTCGTTATGAGCTTTCAAAGTACTCAGACCTATCTACTTTCACAGTTAGATCTGGCTACCGGGATCCAACAGATCCAACAGATGAAAATGCACCGTTTGAAGTGTGGACAGCTGATGGAACGCCTAGTGGAACTTCTGCGGTGCTAGTTGATTTTATTGCAGCACCTGATATCGAGCTAAATCGTGCACCTCTTTCGGATGCTGGGGCCGCTTGTAGTAGCTATGGCTCGGACGCTGGCGTCAATTTCTACAACGTTTCACCAAGTACTGCGACAACAACTGCGAATACTAGCTTCTTTGCCTGTGTTCGTAGTTCTGATCCTGACAATGATCCGAGTACTACTAATAGAGAGAATCAAGATGTCTATGTATTCTTAAGGGGCAGTGCTCAGGCTGCGTCAAGTTTTCAACGTTATGCCTATTCAGAAGAAAGCTCATTGCCCATGCTTGAAACTCAAGTCCTAGTAAAAGGCATTATTGATAAGAACTTAAATTAATATTGATTTTCCCTATCTTAATGAAGAATACAGACTATGAAATTTAATCAAACGCGTGAAAATCATGTAACAGCTGGCTTTACCCTGATTGAGATGTTAGTGGTGATCGTCATGGTAGGTGTTCTTTCTGCGATCGCCGCTCCTAGCTGGCTGAGTTTTTTGACCAACCAACGCTTGGATGCCGTTTCCACTGACTTGTTCAATGTTCTGCGCGCGGCTCAAGAAGAGGCTCAGAGTAAGCAACAGAGTAAGGAAGTCTTGTTTTCATCAACTGATTTAACCGTGACGGTCAGAAATCAGTCTGCAAGTACGGGTGGCGTTACAACAGCTTTAGGCAACGACGAAGTCAGCAGTAATTTTAATCTGATAGCCTCTACATCTATCGTTTTTGATCATGACGGGCAAATCGATGCAGGCACAGCTCCCTATGTGGTCAAGATTGTCAATAGTGATTCGTCTAGTCAGAGCTGCGTCATTGTAACTACACTGTTAGGGAACCTAAAGTCTGCTCGTGGAGATGAATGCGATACTTTCAACGGGAGTCCCATATAATGGTTCCATTCGCTTACGATCACACAGAACAAAAAACGTTTTTTGCAAGTAATTGTTTTTGCTCTGAGTGTCACTTATTTCAGAATGCTCAAGATAAAACAGAAGTTAATTAAGTCTGATTTTCAGAATGGGTTTACTCTGTTGGAAGCCCTGATAGTTGTTGTAATGATTGGCTTGTTGGCTGCGATTTTGGCGCCAAGCTGGCTTCGCTTTACAGAAGGAAACCGGCTCACGGTTGGCAGAGATGAAATCTACTTAGGCATTCGCTCTGCTCAAATGCAGGCACAACGTCAAAAGAGAGATTGGCAATTTAGCCTTAGAGAAAGTGATGGATTTATCGAATGGACAGCGCATCCAAAATCAGTGTCTCCGTCATCAGAACAGTGGGAAATACTTCAGTCGTCGTCTATTCAAGTAGATGACGAAACCACTTTTGCAACATCGAGCGGGGTTTACTACGTTCGATTTGATGAAGACGGTAATGTACAGTATCGTCTTGGACGCGTTACCCTCTCCAGCAAAGATATTCCTGGTATTAAACGCTGTGTAATTGTTTCAACATTAATTGGGGCAATGAGAAAGTCTCGAGAGCAACCTACACCTCAAGACGGCAAGTTGTGTTATTAACCTGACTTTTGTAATTTTCTAATCGTTGCTGCCGTTGATGCCATCGAAAAGGAGGAAGAGGCCGCCGAGGAGAATGGCGATCGCAACTACACCCAAAATCAAATCTAAAGAACCCGTTGGTGTTTCCATGCTCTTTTATTGTTGGTATCAAAGCGATTATAGGGCTTTGCGCGCAGACACAAATCTATCAATACCCGATAGATCTGGATGAATATTGATGTGAGTATAGCTATCGTGCTGCTTAAGCAAATCTTCAACCGTTTCAGCTTGGCCTGCCATGAGTTCTGTTAGCCAAATACCACCAGAATTTAGATAGTGATGGCTAATCTCAATTAAGTGTTTGATACAGTCTAGACCGTCACTGCCGCCGTCGAGGGCAAGATGAGGTTCGTGATTAGTAACTTCTGGTTGTAAGGTAGCAATGACATTACTGGGGATATAAGGCGGATTAGAGACAATGCCGGTGAGTTTGCCTTTAATATGTGCTTGCAAAGGTGAAAGCCAGCTACCTTGGTAAAAGATAATGCGGTGCGCTAAGTGATTTTGTCGTGCATTGCGTTTAGCAATGTCTAGTGTAGACGGGCTGATATCAATTGCGTGAATAGTCGCTTTGGGAAAACAGTACGCTAGGCCAAGCGCGATCGCTCCACTGCCTGTACCCAAATCGGCCCAATCACCACTGTCGCATTGATCCGCGATGGGGCTTTGGGTAATGAGTCCCTCAGCGATGTCAATCATGAGTTCGGTTTCAGGGCGAGGAATGAGAACATCTGGAGAGACCGTGATAGAGAAGTTTCTCCAAGGTGTTTTACCCGCAATGTATTGAACCGGAACTCTATTGATGACCCTTTGCTGCCACTTTTCAGTGAGTTGAGCTAGTGACAATTCACACCAGACATTGGATTGCTCACGATAGCTATCGAGCCTTATTGATAGGTGGGTTAATGGAGTAAGCCCTTGCAGTAGCCACTCAACTTCGTAAACATCAACATCATTTGATTGCGCTCGCTGAATTGCCCACTGTTTCCATTGGTAGAGCGCTTCTCCAGCAATCGAGTTAGCCATTTATGAAACGTATTTATGCTATCTACTTATCTATCTATAAAACGTGGAAAAGGCTAGGAATATCGGTAACTTCGGAAAATTGACGAATATCGGCAAGGGCTTTTTGGAAGGCACTTTCAGCAACTTCGTGAGTGACGACGACGAGTTCGACAAGGCCGTCTTTTGCACCGATTTGGACAATGGACTCTAGGCTAACTTTATATTCACCAAAACAGGTACCGAGTTTGCCGATAACGCCAGGTGTGTCTTTGACAAGGAGACGGATGTAGAGACGGGTAACAACTTCTGTCGTCGGAACAAGTTTAAGGGTACGAGTGTGAATGCAGCTTAGAAGCGGATTGAGGAGTGATGTTTCGGGGGATGCGTTACTGAGGTTAGCGGCGATGAGGGCCAGATCGGACACGACGGCGCTGGCAGTAGGGCCTTCTCCGGCTCCCGGGCCATAGAGCATCACTTGACCGATGGGCTCACCTTCGACGAGGACAGCGTTGTTGACATCGTTAACGCTGGCAAGGGGATGCTCGGTTGGGACGAGGGTAGGATGCACTCGAACTTGAATACTGTCAGAACTTGGATTGTCTGAGCAATTGGGAAGTTTGGCGATCGCCAGTAGCTTAATGACGAACCCCAACTCCTTCGCGTATGAAATATCAGCGGCACTGACGTTACGAATCCCTTCGCAGTAAACGTCTTTACGATTAACTTGTCCACCAAAGGCAAGGGCCGCAAGAATGGCAATTTTATCGGCAGCATCAAGCCCATCTACATCGGCGGTGGGATCAGCTTCGGCGTAGCCAAGAGCTTGTGCATCTGTCAGGATAGTTTCAAAGTCACCCCCTTCGTTTTGCATGCGGGTAAGGATGTAGTTAGTGGTGCCGTTAATAATGCCCATCACGGCTTGAATGCGATTGATGCTAAGGGCTTGCTTAAGAGGGGTAATAATAGGAATACCGCCGCCAACGGCCGCTTCAATCATGACGTAGACGCCTGCAGCCGTGGCGGCTTCGTAAATTTCTTCACCGTAGCGGGAAATTACAGCTTTGTTGGCAGTGACAACATGCTTACCGTTTTTGATCGCTTGGAGAATTAAAGTACGGGCAGGTTCGAGCCCTCCAATAACTTCGATGATGATATCGATGTCCGGATCGGTGACAATGCTGCTTAGAGCAGTGGTGTAGATGGTTTCGGGAAGGGGGATATTGCGTGGTTTGAGGGTGCGAACGCCCACTTTTACAATTTCAATTTGGTTTAATAAAGGATGACGGCCTTCGGTATCTAAAAGGATTTTGGCAACACCTGTCCCAACGGTGCCTAACCCCAGTAGTCCTACTTTGAGCGCCGACTGTGAATCCAATGTTTTGAACCTACGAAAATTAGCTTTTCAATTGTAAAGGAGGGGTGCTCACTAAGAACGCCCCTCCTTCCTATTACTTGATAAACCGTTAGATGTTAAGCCCCTAGTAGGTCTCTACATTCCAGCGGTGTGCTTTCTTCAGTGTGCGGCGATAGTCAGACCACTCGACCCCATCTTTCGCAGCTTCAGCCGCCATGGCTTCATCGATGCCATCTTCCATACCCTTTAGGCCACAGATATAGACGTAGGTTTTTTCGTCTTGAACCATCTTCCAGAGTCTTTCTGCATTTTCAGCTACACGGTGCTGAATATACATCCGACCGCCTTCTGAGTTCTTCTGCTCACGGCTGATAGCGTACGTAATCTCAAAGTTGTCAGGATACTTGGCTTGCATTTCCTCCAGTTCTTCTCTGTAGAGGATGTTTTCTGACTTAGGGATACCAAATATAAGCCATGCTTTGCCGTTGAACTGATAGTCAGGGTTAGCTTCGCGCTCACGATCTTTGAACATGCGCCACAGATATGCGCGGAAGGGCGCAATGCCTGTGCCTGTGCCCATCATGACAATATTTGCTTCAGGATCATCGGCAAGGAGCATCTCCTTACCAACAGGACCTGTAATTTTGACCTTTTGACCAACATCTAGGTTGCACAGGAACGTAGAACAAACGCCTTGGACGTTCTCTCCAGTTTCGGGATCTTTGTATTCCAGCTGACGAACGCAAAGGGAAACGGTTTTGTCATCCACATCATCGCCATGCTGAGTAGAGGCGATAGAGTAGAGGCGAATTTTGTGCGGCTTGCCCTTCTCGTCAGTACCGTCTGGGATAATGCCAATACTTTGTCCTTCAAGGTAGTGGAGATCGCCTTCCGAGAGGTCAAACTTAAGGTGCTTAACGGTACCGATGCCGCCTTCCTGGACAAGTTCGCCATTGGATAGACACGTTCCTACGTATGGGTTCTTGGGCTTGTAGATGTTGACGGGGACTTTCTTTTTATCTTTTGCGGCTGCTTGAGTCATGGACTTCTTTTTAGTTGCTTGGGCAGGAGCTTTGCTCTTGGATGTGCTG
This sequence comes from Cyanobacteria bacterium P01_D01_bin.105, assembly GCA_039025345.1. Taxonomy (GTDB): domain Bacteria; phylum Cyanobacteriota; class Cyanobacteriia; order Phormidesmidales; family Phormidesmidaceae; genus Phormidesmis. The sequence goes on from JBCCOO010000019.1 coordinate 30,711, forward strand.
GTTGAAGCCTTCGGTACGTCTTTACCAGCAGGGCGAATGCTAACAATTTTTCCACCCAACTGCATAATTCGCTTCGTTTCCTGCTGCATGCGGCTGTACGGCACGGTGATTAGGTAGGTGCCGCTGCTACGAAGCGGGGCAGACATGTCACTTGCTTGGCCATTTTGACCTAAGCCTTCAACTTCGTAGACGTAGAGTCTGTTTGCTGAACTATTGGTGACGCTGCCAGTTGTGCTGGGATTGTACATTCTTAATAGCGGCCTTGAATGGCTTGATATTTCTTTATAAGGAATAGATTATCATTCTAGGCTGATTGATTTCACGGCTAGATAGTGAATGAATACAAAGCCGCAATTTTCTTTGTAAAGTTCTTTTGAAAGCACGCTGCCTTTGAACAGCGCTTAAGAAAAAAATTATTTGTGGAACTGAACCATTCAAGCTACGAACAACATGTTAATCAAGAAAAAAGTTTTGAGTAGGCTGCTTGGTCAGGGTTAACTGACGTTAGGGCGCTTTTTCTTGGTTAATCTGTGGTGCATAAAAAGCTAACCGCCTAAACGAATGTAGGCAGACCCAGCGAGGTCTTTAGGTGGCTTGTTTGCGTGTAGTGGTGTCTGATAATATTCAAGATACGTAATTAAAAGTTTTAATTCATAAAGGTTTGTGATTTGAAACTTTGAGATTTGTGGGTGTTCGCTTGAGTTCGTCTGCTGCTGTCTGCCTACGGCGTTTAGGCGCGGTTGTGGCTGCTTTTGGGATCATGTCTTAAAAAATAATTTTGATTTTGTTGTAGAGGACCCTATGACCAGTAAAGAAAGCCAAGTAGTTTTGATCGGTGTGGCTGGAGACTCTGGATGCGGCAAATCCACTTTTTTGCGTCGCCTGTCGGATCTCTTTGGTGAGGAATTGATCACGGTCATTTGCTTGGATGACTATCACAGCTTGGATCGTAAGCAGCGTAAAGAGCAAAAAGTAACCGCCCTAAATCCAAAAGCAAACAACTTTGATCTGATGTACGAGCAGATTAAGGCGCTAAAGGAAGGTAACACCATTGATAAGCCTATCTACAACCATGAGACAGGTGAGCTCGATCCGCCGGAAAAAGTGGAACCGAATAAGATTATCGTGATCGAAGGGTTGCACCCCCTATACGATGAGCGTGTTCGTGATTTGCTGGACTTTAGCGTTTACCTCGATATCAGTGATGAGGTGAAGATCAACTGGAAGATTCAGCGGGATATGGCTGAGCGAGGCCATACGTATGAAGATGTGTTAGCTGCTGTTAATGCGCGCAAGCCCGACTTTGAAGCGTATATCGATGTACAGAAGCAATATGCGGATGTCGTGATCCAGATTTTGCCAACGAACTTGATTCCCGACGATAAGGAGAATAAGATTCTGCGGGTTCGTTTGATACAGCGTGAAGGCGTCAAGGGCTTTGACCCGGTTTATTTGTTTGATCAGGGATCAACGATCGACTGGATTCCTTGTGGTCGTAAGCTGACGTGCTCTTATCCTGGGTTGCGGATGCACTATGGCCCAGATAGCTACTATGGTAACGAGGTATCGGTGCTAGAGCTGGACGGCGAGTTTGATCGTTTGGAGGAGGTTATTTATATTGAGAGTCATTTAAGTAACACCTCAACGAAGCACTACGGAGAAATGACTGAGCTTTTGCAGAAGCATAGTGAGTATCCGGGCTCCAAGAACGGTAGCGGTCTGTTCCAGGTTTTGGTGGGTCTCAAGATGCGGGCAACGTATGATTTGCTGACTTCTGGCGAGAAGGTTCTTGCTGGGTCTGCTGTCTAGGCGCGCTGTCTAGGTGCGCATTTTAGCGGTTGCTTTTGAGGGCTTCTATTGCTGATTAGAATAGTTAGCGATAGAAGCCATAGGCGCAGGGCATGAATGCGATTTAGAAGAGAAGGGACAGATGCTGATTGGTCGCATCTGTCTTTTTTTGCGGTTGAGAGTTTGGGGCTAGGACAGGTTAGAAGGCGGCAGGCAAAAATTTCGAATGATTTTGAGTGATTTTGCCTGAATTGAAAGTAAAGGGGTTGTAAAGTATCCTTGATTGGACGGGCACGATTAGGTTGGCTTCGTTCGCTTTGTTGCTTATCTCATAAGGGTTCGTTCTATGTCTTCAGGTTCTCAGCTCAGCAGTATTTTGATTGTTGAGGATAGTCAGGGGCGGCGAGAGATTACGTTAGAAGCTTCTGTTTATTCGCTGGGTCGTGATCCGAAGTGTGATATTCGGTTAGCGTCACAATTTGTGTCGCGGCACCATGCGACACTGGTGCAGCTGCCGAAGGATGATGAGACGAATTACTACCGGATTGTAGATGGCAATTTGAAGGGTAAGCCGAGTGCAAATGGAATGCTAATTAACGGGCGGAAAGTGCAGGCCCGGGATTTGGCGAACGAGGATGAGATTGTATTTGGGCCGCAGGCACGAGCTATTTTTTACCAGCTAGAACGAGATACGTTTTCGGGTGTAGCCCCAGATGAGTTTGATATTACGCTGATTAGCCCGAATATGGTGGATACGGACGAGGACGAGTAAAGTCGATTGCCATTCATTAGAGCTTTTCCCTACGGGCGAATAGCGGTATCGGTGGGGTCGAATAGATGGATTTTGCCGGGTGGAAAGCTGACTTGTAGGGTGCTGTCTGCGGTCACAGGTTGGTCTGCGGAAAGGCGAATTTGTAGCTGACTAGGTGGCTCAGCCTGAGTGGCGAGATTGGCAAGGACGTAGGTTTCACTGCCAAGGGCTTCTAAATGGGTGACTGTGACGGGGATGGCGGTAGGCGTTTGGCCGATTTCAATGTGTTCGGGGCGGATGCCGAGGGTTAAGGCTTTGTTGGCATAGGGGGCGAGGCTGTTTTGCCAGGTTGGGGGAAGTGTGATCGCAAACGCAGCATGAATCAGCTGTACAGACGCTGCTGTTAGCTTAACGGTAACGGGGAGGAAGTTAATGGGGGGAGAGCCGATGAAGGCGGCGACAAACTTGTTGGCTGGGGTTTTGTAGAGATCGAGGGGTGAAGCAACCTGCTGGAGCTGACCCTGATTGAGTACAGCAATGCGATCGCCCATGGTCATCGCTTCTGTTTGATCGTGCGTTACGTAGATGGTGGTGGTGCCTAATTGCCTTTGTAGGCTGACAATCTGAGCGCGGGTTTCGGTGCGTAGCTTCGCGTCTAGGTTAGAGAGTGGCTCGTCCATTAAAAACACTTGCGGATCTCGGGCCATGGCGCGACCGAGGGCGACACGCTGCTTTTGGCCGCCGGAAAGCTGTTTGGGGAGGCGAGAGAGGAGATCTTCGATTTGAAGCATTTTCGCGACGCTTTGGACGCGCTTTTCAATATTGGCTTTTGACTGTGGGGGGCGGGTGCGGCGGAGGCCAAAAGCAAGGTTATTGTAGACACTGAGGTGAGGATAGAGGGCGTAGCTTTGGAACACCATAGCGATGTCGCGCTGCTTGGGAGGCAGATCGTTTATGCGGCGATCTTCGATAAAGATTTCTCCGCTAGATAGGGTTTCTAAGCCGGAAATGAGGCGCAGCAGCGTACTTTTGCCGCAGCCAGAAGGGCCGACGAGCACCATGAACTCACCGTCTTCGATAGCGAGGCTGATGTCCTTGAGGACAGGAGAGGCCGCGAAGGTTTTGGTGATGTGGTTTAGGGTGAGGTGGGCCAAGGGCTATGCATCGATGAGATCAACTTCAGTGAGGCGGGCTGCCGTAATAATTTCGCTGCGGGCAGTGGTGAAAAGGCGAGAGCAGGGTTGACTGCGGCCTTGAAGGGGGACGTTAGCGATTGCCCGCTGCGCGTATCTATCTTGGTCGGTCAGGACACTAAAGGTCGTTTCCGGTTCGGCTAGTATCATCGCGGCTAGCTGGTCACTTTTCAAGTCAAACTTGAAAGATTGTGAGCCGATACCGCCTCGGTTGGAGGATTTAAAATTGCTCACGAGCATGCGTTTGCCATAGCCTTTTTCCGAAATCAGCAGCAGTGCGTCTTTAGAGCGAACCGCTACGCACCCGACGAGGTGTTCGCGGCGGGTGAGGCGAATGGCTTTGCTCCCTTGCGCAGCGCGGCCCATCTCGGGAAGCTGCTCATCGTTGATTTGGAAGCGGAGGAGCCTGCCGCCAGATGAGGCAAGAACCAGATCCATTCCCATGGGTGCTGTGAGGGCTAGCTGAAGCGTATCGTTGCCTTTGAGCTTGAGCGCAGTGAGGCCGCGCCCACTGATATGGGTCATATCTTTGACGCTTAGGCGCTTGATGCGACCTTCCGCAGAGACCACAATAAGCTGTTCGTTAAGGCGCTCTTGCGTGAGCAGAATATGGGTGACGATACTGTCAGGATCGTTGCCAATGGAAGCCGGCAGGAGGTTGATTAAGGGAATGCCTTTGTTGTTGCGCTGTGCCAGTGGAACGTCGTTAATTTTGACGGTGTAGCCCTTGCCATCTCGGGTAAGGACGAGAAGTTCTTGGGTGGGATTGGTGATTTCCGTTTGGATAGAGACATCGTCAAAGTCTTGCAGTTTTCTCCCAGCGGCGTCTGCTTTGGCTATTCGGCGGCTGTAGGATTTTGGCGCGGTGCGGCGAATGTAGCCTTTACGAGTGATTTCAAGAACAAACTCAACTTCGCTTTCTTCCGCTGCGATTTGGGCGAGTTTTTTTTCTTCTTTTTGGCGCTCAGCGTCAGTTTGGATGCGGGTGCGACGTGGATCGTTGAATTTCTTTTTGAGGCCGCGCAGCTCTTTTTTAAGGGACTTCATGAGAACAGATCGATCTTCGATGAGTTCTAGGAGTGTTTCAATGCGCTCGGCGAGTTCTTCGGCTTCGTCGCGGAGCTTTTGCTGTTCTAAGCCTGTGAGTCTGCGCAAAGGCATGGCGAGGATGCTGTCGGCTTGGCGATCGCTCAAGTCAAGCCTTTCCTGCATCAAGATCTTCGCTGTTGTGCCATCCGGCGCATTCCGCAAGATTTCAATGACATCATCAAGATTGTCGAGGGCAACAATCAGCCCGTCGACGACGTGGGCGCGGTTTTGGCGCTGGCCCAATTCGTGGTTGTACTGACGAATCAGGGTGTCTTCGCGGAAGGTGAGGAAGGCTTCTAAAATTTCGCGCAGTGAGAGCTGGCGAGGTTGGCCGTCGTCAATGGCGAGCATGAGCGCACCGAAGTTGGTCTGCAGCGGTGTCATTTTGTACAGATCGTTCAAAATGAGGTGGGGTTGGGCTTCCCGCTTGATTTCGATGACCACACGCATGCCTTCGCGATCACTCTCATCTCGAATATCCGAAATGCCTTCAATTTTCCCTTGGTTGACCAAGCTAGCAATTTTAGTAATCCAGCTTGCCTTATTGACTTGGTACGGCAGTTCTGTGACAACAATTGCCTGACGGCTGCGCTTGCCTTTACCCGGTCGAATTTCCTCAAAGCTGGCGATCCCACGAATAGGGATACTGCCGCGCCCGGTGCGATAGGCATCTTGAATGCCTCGGGTATCAATAATTTCTGCACCTGTGGGAAAATCGGGGCCGGGGATGAGCGTAAATAGTTTTTCGTTGGAAAGATTGGGTCTATCAATGAGGGCAATGAGACCGTCTATCACTTCGCCCAAGTTGTGGGGGGGGATGTTGGTGGCCATGCCCACGGCGATGCCTGAGCTCCCATTGAGAATCAGGTTGGGGAGCTGAGCCGGGAGGACGATGGGCTCCTGCTGTGAGCTATCAAAGTTATCGGCAAAGTCGACGGTAGCTTCACTCACTTCATCGAGAAGAGCGCTGTTGCCAATTTCAGCAAGGCGCGTTTCGGTGTAGCGCATAGCTGCGGGCGGATCGTTATCTACTGAGCCAAAGTTACCGTGGCCAGCTAGGAGAGGATAACGGCTAGAGAAGTCTTGTACCATGCGAACAAGTGCATCGTAGACAGCCTGGTCGCCGTGGGGATGGTATTTACCGAGGACGTCACCGACGACGCGAGCGCACTTACGGAAAGGCCGATCGGGTGTGAGTCCTAGCTCGTGCATCGCATAGAGAATGCGGCGATGGACAGGTTTAAGTCCATCGCGAACATCCGGCAGCGCGCGGCCTACAATGACGCTCATGGCGTATTCCAAATATGATCGCTGCACCTCAGTATGGAGGGCGGTGCTGACAATCTGTTCTTTGGAAAAGTCCAACTGTTTGGCCATGAAAGAAGTCCTAATGAATTGGCCGACCGGCTGAAAGGCCGGGATAGTGGCCGGATTTAAAGTACGCAGAAAGGGGAGGGTTTGGCCCTTTTAATGCTGTACGTTACATGCATCCATTGAAAAACTGCAATACTTGACGGCAATACTTTAGGGTGCAATTTTGGGAAGCTTGTTACTGTACATATGGCATCTGTCAGATTAGGTGGGGCATTATTTTTGGTCGAAACCATTACAGGACAACCGCTAACCTGACTCTCAATCGACGTAGGCGTTAGCCTTCTCGCAGAGTATGCATCCGTCGACTGTTATACCAAGAAGGGTTGAAAGGAAATAGTGGAAGTAAACGTAAGTTTATTTTGTTAGTTTGCGCTTTTGGTATATGGTTGCCCTTTCGTCTGTCCGAATTTTGGACAGACCTTTTGAATAGTTAGATTAGGTGAACAGGTAGATTAGGGGGTGCAATCGGTGCTACTAAAGCCACCATACTGGTTCTATATTGCCGGACACCGCTTGTCAATTTGTGTTCAGTAGTTTAGCTTCAGCGTTTTTTTGCAGTTCGTTTTTTGGAGTCTGTGCAAACAGTCACTCGAGAAATCATGAAGACCGTTTTGATTGTGGAAGACGATATGGTAAATGCCCGTGTCTTCTCAAAAATTTTGACAAAGCGAGGTGGGCTGAATGTAAAGCACACTGAGAATGTCGATGAAGTTATCACCATCGCTCAGAAGCAGGAGGCAGACGTTATTTTAATGGATGTTTCGCTCTCTCATAGCGTTTATAAGGGAAAGCCAGTAGATGGCATTGAAATTACCCAGATGTTAAAAGGAAATCCAGAAACAGCTGGAGTGCCGGTGATTTTGGTGACTGCTCACGCTATGGATGGCGATCGCGAGAGCTTTTTAACACAAAGCGGTGCAGATGGGTATATTTCTAAGCCCGTTGTCGACCATCAAAAGTTTGTAGATGATATTAGGGCAATGATTCCGGATGCAAGTTAGTTCGCTTGTTCCGTAGTCTAAACGTACGTGCATGTCAAAAGGCGATGGTCGCGAAGATCATCGCCTTTTGATGTGTTTTGCCATGCAGGCAAAGATAAGCCTTTAGAGGGCGCGCATCAGCTCTTGCAAAGCAGGAAGGGTGAAAAACTGCTGCGTATCGGCGATGAGCTTATCACCCCAAAGGTTTTCCTTGAGGTAATCAATTTCGGCGTAGCGAGGATTGCGTTCTAGGGCTGCTATCGCAGAGTCGCTAACGGCGAGGGTTTGAGTGCCTTGTGTGAACTGAGCAACGGCGATCGCCAGCTGAGGTTCTGAGCCATCTTCTTGTCCAGCTAGCTCAAGTGCCTCTTCCCATTGGGCGATCGCGCTGTCTACATTACCCGCTTCGTACATGACCAGGCCGATATTGTTCACCGCTGGCCAAAAGCTAGCGTCTTTGCCAATGGATGCTTCATATTGCGCGATCGCCTCATCATACTGATTCAGCTTGTAGTAGGCGTTGCCTAAATCAAACAGGGCACCTGCTGTATCAGGTTCCATTTCTAGCCCCGCTTTGATAGCGCCAATGGCCTCTTGGTATAGTCCCTGAATGAAATAAGCATTGCCCAGGGCAAACATAACCGGCGCATTGTCTGGCTGCAGCGTTCTGGCTCTATTTAGAGTCTCAATGGCTTTATCCGGCTGAGGGTTGCTGGCCTGTAGGTATAGACTCCCTAGCAGCGTCAGTACATTTGGATCGCTAGGGAGCAGCTGAGCAGCAAGTTGGGCGCGGGCCAAGGCTTCATCGTACTGCTGAAACTGGGCTTGTAGAGCAGCATCTCTCGCTAGGCTTTCACCATCTGCCTGCAGTCGATCTTCATCAAGTGGCAGCGTATAGGGCAGCAGCGCCTGAGCAGATGCGGGCTTTGCTTGGCTCCCAGCGGCTAGTAGCAAGATTAGTGAGAGCGTGATTCGTTTTAGCACAGGTTGTTGGGTAGTAAGTGAACAGCAAAGAAACTGAAAAAAGAGCCTAAGAAATAAAGAGTTGTAAGCGCAGTTTGCTTGAAAGGGCGCTACGTGAACAGCACCCTAAAACTACATAGGGATGGCTAAAGATAGGGATATCGATGAGTCATATTTAGGGCGTGATATAAAACTTGGGCATATGAAGAAACAGATCGTATCAAAAGGATTTCAGCTAGTATTACCCTTTTCCGCATGACTTTGAATAAGTTGGTTGGCCAGTCTGGTTAACCAGACTGGCTGGATCATATCTGCACATCATGATTTAGCGCTAATCGTTTAAAACCTAATCTCATACTCCAATAAAAACTGGTTAACATCGTCAAAGTTAGTCGCACCTCTGACGGTGAGGGCATCGGTGAGTCGATAGTTAAGACCGATTTCTGGATCGGTGTCGTCTGTCAAAATTTTAGTGAACGAGACCGATGCATCTTGAGTGACATCAAAGCCAATTGTGGCACCGACATCTAACCCCGTCTCGTTTTCGCTATCTTCATCGGATAGAGTGCGGCTAGCGGCGGTGACTGGGAAAATACTGAACTCGCTAACATTGAGCGTATTAACGACCAAATCCTGTACGCGGGTGAGTAAACTGCCGCCTACGAGGTTGATAAGACCGCTAAAGTCATCGTCGTCTTGCCCCGATAGGCTGCCAACGGTCGATCTGACTGCATTTGCAAAGCCACCGCCCAAAAGCGCAATTAATTCATCCTCATTCCGAGGCGGAGAGCTAGAGAGCTCCAAATTTTCAAAGATAGCGTTGGCCGGCCCCTGCACATCGGCGCGCACACGTACCGTGCGTAGAGATCCTGGAGTAGAAAATGCATTCCGGTCAACGTCAGCAATTTCTGCACTGGCAAAGGGCGTACTGGCGATGGGGCCAAAGCCGTTGCTTCTAATTTCTGGAACAGATGTTCGCAGCGAAATATCCAGTAGCGGATTTTGTAAGCCCGAGACCGGTGTAAAGATAGCGGTATTCTCGCGGCCACTGAGTCGAAAGATGGTGTCAAAGAGGCTGACTCGACCAGAGCGGACATTGATGATGCCGTCAGGTTCTAAATCGCTAGGTGGGCCGTTAAGCAGAAGCGTGCCATCGGTAGCAAAATTGAGTAAATTGCCTTGAACGATGCGTGTAGAGGGGGCTAACGTAAGCTTTAAATCACGGAAAACGGGGGTAATCCCACCACCAGCACTATTTGCATTCAAGGCACTGGCAGGCTGCAGAGAACCGCCATCAATCAAAGTGGCATTATCGTTCTCAGGGCGAGCAGTATTTCCCTCGGGCAAGATGACCTGACCCTCAGACAAAACAACCTGGCCGCTGATTTGAGGGCCCCCGAGCAGGGCGCTGCCACCGACCACGACTTGGCCGTTTACTCCACCGCTGTACAAATCGGAAAGATTGAGGGCAATGTCTTCAAAATTAACGGTCAGCGGTCGTTCGGGAGAAAGCGGCTGCGCGAAGAGCGGATCAAAGTTTGGGTCTTCAGGTGCTTCGGTCGCTTCGGTGGCGTCCGTGAGTTGGCTGAGTTGAGGGCCGCTAATAATGGGAAACAGCAGGGGAAAGGTGCCTGCTGCCCTGAGCTGGCCATTACTGAACTGGCCCTGCAAGTCTTCTACGATGATTTGTTGCCCTGAAAAAATGGCTTGCCCCCTAACGGCCTTCAGCGGTTCTGGGAGAATGGGCGCACTGACAACGGCATTGTCTACCGTCGCACTGCCCTCAATTTGAGGACTACTGAGGGTGCCGCCAACGGTGAGTTCGAACTTTCCGCTGCCCGATTCCCAGGCAACTTGATCGGTAAATATGTTGAGTAGAGCAAGCCCTTCATCTTGCACCGTGATGTCTGCGGAGATAGCGTCGCTCTCTGGGCGAACGTCCATAAAGTTAAACGCATAGGGAATTTGAGCTGAGAGCTTAAGGGGATAGTCTGGGTCAGTGGCGATGAGTTCGCTAAAGAGGCTGAGGCGGGCGTTTTGGTAAAGGAACTGGGCGGTAGCGGCTGTGATTGGAGTGTCATTGATAGTGACTGCATCGAGCGCTGCAGAGCCGCGCAGTTGAGGATTGGCTAGCGTGCCGCCGAGGGTGGCGCTGGCATTGGCGAACCCGTCTATGTCGAGAGGAATTTGGAGGATGTCACGGAAAGCCTCGACGTTGAGATTTCGAGCAGTTGCCTGCAGATTTGAGGTGAGGGCACTGTTGCGTCCGTAAACTAGCTGCCCTGAGAGGGTAACCGCGGCTAGGGTAGGTTCTACGTCTGAGCTAAGGTCTTCTGATGTTGGAACGGGGATGACAGAGGCAAAACGAACCGGTTCAAACGTGAGGACATTTGGGGTGAGTTTGCCGGTAGCGATGACTTCATCCGCGCTATAGTCTTGGCCCCAAGCCCAATTTTCGCCAGATAGATCAAACCCTAGCTCAAAGTTACTGCCAGCACCTTCGAGGTTCAAAACACCTTTGAAAGGCCCTTCTAATTCTTGTAGCGGCGGTAGAGGGGCCGCTTCTTGGGCGATCGCCTGCTCTGCCTGGATGGCTTGAATTTCGGCTAGTCGGCGAAGCTGTTGAACTAGATTGAAGGTGGCCCGGTTGTCGGAACCGGCTGGAGCCGCTGGGCGGGTGGATAGAACGCTATCCAATACGTTTTGAGAGGGGGGATTTGCGACCCAGTCTGGCGGGGTCAGTCCTCGGCGAATATCTTCTAAACGGTAAATCGAGAGGGCCGAAAGAAGGTTTTGAATATTGCCTTCTTCAGTGGCAAGCGTGGCTGAATAAACCGGGGCGGTTCCGCCTAGTTCAAGCAAGCCCTCCAGTGTGTAGAGATTGTCGTTGAGCAGCAGTTGACCACCGGTGAGGGTCGCGAGGTTATTGGCGTAACGGATTTGACCCGCGAGCTGACCTGCGCCCAAATAGCCCAGGCCGAGCTGATCGATGACGATATTGCCGTTGACGCTTTGGGTGTTGAGGTTGATGGCAACGTTGGTGTCAGTGAGGGTGCCGCGGAGCTGGCCAATGTCGCCTGCACCGCCTGGGGGAAAGTTGAGGGCAGAGAGCGGGAAGTTATCGGCGGTAGCGGTCAGAATATCCCCTTCGGTTTGCCCTGTTGCGGTGGTATTGCGCCATTGAATGTCGAAGCCTACATCAGGCTGTGACCCCTCAATTTGAAAGGTGCTAGGCCCAAGGTTGAGGGCGATCGCATCGGTCCCACCCCTTAAATCTAGCGAGAGGCCGCGGTTAAATCCAAAATCTAATGTGCCGCTTTGATCGTTAAAGGGCAGATGATTCGCCACTAAATCTAAGACTTGCACGTTGCCCCGAATGTCTGGGGTGGTGGGATTGCCGCTAATGGTGCCGTTGAAATTTGCTGTCCCCGATAGTGCGAGCGGCTCAGGAATCGTGACGAAGGGAATTTCGTTGATTTCGTAGCCTTGTGCCACCACGTCTAAATCCAAACGCTCTAGCCCTTCAAAGCCGCTATCGAACACGGGTGTTAGGGTGCCGCTAGCGGTAATGCTATCGGTGTTGGCCTCAAGGATGCTGAGCGTATTGCCGTTCCAAGTGACCTGAGCTGTGAGCGGATTACTGAGACTGGCAAAAACTTGAGGATTGAAGGTCGAAAGGCCGTCTGAGAATCGGACATTGCCGCTGCCTGCGATCGCGCCAACGCGAGTATCGGCAGTATTGCCGCTTAGGTTAAACTGGCCGCTGACATCTCCGATTAACTCGTCAGAAAACACCTTGAGTGCTACTGCCTGTAAGGTGACATCGCTTTGCCACTGCCCGTTGCTCAAGCGGCCAGAGCCTGTAACTGTGCCGCCGCCAATTTGAAAGACATTGTCTGTAAAGGTGTAGCGATCGCCGCTGATGGCAACGGTGCCAGATCCTGGATAGAGGGCATTCGGCGCTTGCCAATCAATGGTCGTTTGAACGGTGCCGCCGCGATTGATGACGAGGGCATCGGCAGCCACTAACCCAATTTTGAAGCCTGGTTCAATGCTGTAAATCCGCGCGAGTGATTCGGCAGGCAGACTACGAGCGCCTATTTGGAAGGTGAACGGGGTGTCTTCAGTGAGGCTGACTTGGCCAGCGCCCCGGAGCGCCCCGCCTGTGCTCGGAGTCGCGGCAATGTTTGTGAGGAAGAGCTGATTGTTATCTCTGAGGAGAAAATCGGTGGCGGCACTGGTAAAGGTAAGTTTGTCTACCTGTAAGGGCTCAGTGGCGATCGCACTACCTGAAAACTGCGGACTATCCATGGCCCCGTCCATTTGGGCCACTACATCAAACACACCGTCCGTAGGTACCGGCAGCTCAAAGCCCGCCGTATTCGTAAACGCTTCAACCGAGACCTGATCAGCTTTAGCTGTTAGGGCATAGCCTTCATCAAAATCAACTAGCCCTTCGGCAACCGCCGCAATCTCACCGTAGTCAGCGCTGAGCCGATCAATCGTCCACTCATTCCCTTGAAATCGGGTTTGCCCGTCCACATTTTCAAACGGTAGGGGCAAAAAAGCCGTCTCGATACCGGCTTCATCAACGCTAATGACGCCCGAATAGTCTATTGGTTGCTGGGGGCGAAATGCCATCTCGAGCGTGCCGCTGACGAGACCTGACGTAATCTCCACTTGGTCAGTGGCGAGATCAATCGTTGATAGCGTGAAGTTGAGAATGTCTGCAAGCGGCGCTTTATCTGCCTGCACGGTCATGTTAGTGGCTGACTGGATCGCTTGCTCATTGTTACCAGCGCTGTCGTTATCAGCGCTATCTGCCAAAGCGGGATTAGAGACTGCCTCAATCGGCTGAACCTCGCCTTTGAAGACGATTTTACCTCCATCTTCGGGATCGCCTTCAATCTCAAAGCGAACTTGGCGAGCTGCTTCTCCAGCGACGGTCACTTTCTCAAAGTTGACAAAGCCATTGACATCGTTCAAAGGAATGGGGGCTGCCGCCGCTGGCCGCAACGGAATGAGCGTCAGCCGTGAATCACGTACGCGAATATCATTGAGACGAACTTCAAAGCGGCTTGCCGTTTCTTCTTCCTGTTCCTGCTCAGGAATGTCAAAATTCAGCCATCCTTTTTCTTCGCCCTGGGCTAACACCCCGTCCGCATCTTCAACCACCAGCGCTAGTCCTAACTCCGAAGTCAGTAGCGCTTCTAGCAAATTAAAGCGAACCGTCAGCGACTCGGCTATCAGCGTGGTTGGGTCAGCTTGAGAAGCCCCTAGCGATGAAGGCCCGACTCGTAAGCTCCCCAGCGTTACCTGTTCCACATCCCCTAACTCGATGGGACGTTCTAGCGATTCGCTCAGGGTTTTAGAAATGAGCGGGGAGAGATCGTCATGAATGAAAAACCAAGCCCACGCTGCGAGGCCCAATCCCGCTGCGCTTAACAAGATACCTATAGACGCGCCGAGCCATCTCCAGGGAAAGCGCGATTCTGACTGACGGGAATTAGGCGGCGGCACTATACCGGTTTTTCACTTGACTGAGCTACAGTATTCAGTCTGAAAGCCTTACTTTGGTAGCCGGTCAAGTGACTAGCGTTCCTCGAATGCATCCGAGGAACGCTATGTTGAGCGACACGATGCAAACGCATTAAATAAGGCTGATGCTTCTGATACCCAGTTACTTTAGCAAGTCTGTATGAGCGTTTGATTAAAGTGTGGCAGTTTTTAGGGCGGATGCCGTGTAATTACGCAATCTGCCTGACAGAGAAAATACCGGCTAACTCGAGGATTACCTAATGCGAGTTAATGAATACGAGTTAATGCAAGAACTCAACTGCAGAATTTGGCAGACGGCCGCGAAAGGCTAGGGCAATGTCCTGCTGAGAAGCCAAGAAACCCTCAGCGAGTGCTCAGAATTCTCAGGCAGCCTAACGGCAAAGCTTTCTATAATGTTTGGGCCCATCACGTTCGGGTGCACAAGACCATTGACTACTCAAAATAATCCATTGGTGGCTAATCCATTTTTGGCGATTAAAAGTCGATATCTGATATTTGGCACTTTTTTGATAGCGAGCTTCATTACCGGCGTTGTGTACGCACTGTTGGGAGAGTGGCAGCTGATTCCTAAGACCAGCGAAGATCCTATTTCGACGCCTGTGCTGACCATTGCCGTGCTGACGCTGATGGCGATCGCCATTTTCTTGACAGGTCGTAAGACAGGATTAAACGCCCAGTATTTATTTGGTCAAAAAAAGCCGAAATTCTCCATTGCCTACAGCTTGGTACTTGTTCTTAGCTTGCTGCTGTGTTCTCTCGGAATATCTTCGATTATCTTTTATGTTCTCTCTCTCATCTCTCCAGGCTATGTTAGTCAGCTATTAGAAAACGGCAATCTTCTCCAGGGGAACGAAAGTACCTATCCCCATCTGTATGAGGCGCTCATGCTGTTTTTGCTGCTGGTCTATGCGCCCATTGTCGAGGAACTGATCTTTCGGGGCATTTTGCTGCAGCGATGGAGCGCAAAGTGGGGCCTGCGACTGGGGGTTATCACCTCTTCGGTATTGTTTGGCGTGCTGCACTTTAACAATCCGATTGGGCTAACGCTATTTGGGTTGGTGATGGGGCTTTTGTATGTGAGGACGCGCAGCCTGTGGGTGCCCATTGCTTGCCACGCATTGAATAATCTGGCGGCTGTTGGGATTGACTGGTTATCTTGGGTGACGGCAGGCGGGCAGACCTCTACGGTGGATGATGTTCAACAGCTGTGGTGGATGAGCCTTATTTTAGTTGGGGTTTCCCTACCGTTCTTGGTGTGGTTTGTGTGGCGTAGCTGGCCTTCAAAAAGTGCGCCGCTTCCCTACTTAAAAAATGCGAGTATGGCAGACTCATTGGATGTGTGCCACACAGAGTCTGGAGGTCAATAGGCCATGCCGCCCATTCGCCGCGTTCGTCAACATGTTAATCCCCTCAGTAATAAATATTCAGAGCCCGCGCAGGCGCCGAATTGGGCTGATATGTTTGATCACCCACAGCGGCCCCTGCATTTGGATATTGGCTGTGCAAAGGGGGATTTTGTGAGGGCGATGGCCCAGCAGGTACCGCTGTGGAATTTTTTGGGCTTGGAGATTCGTGAACCTTTAGTGGAAAGGGCGTTGATGCGCCATGAAAAAGCAGTGCGCTCAGGGGCCGCTAGGAATTTGCATTTTGTTTTTTGCAATGCGAATAACTCACTAAAGCCTGTGCTGATGAACTATCCGGGTGAGTTGCAGCGGGTGAGTATTCAGTTTCCTGACCCGTGGTTTAAAAAGCGCCATCAAAAGCGGCGGGTGGTGCAGCCAGCATTAGTGACTGTGCTGGCTGAGCTGATGCCTGCGGGCGGATGGGTGTGGCTGCAGTCGGATATTGAAGCGGTTTGCACGCAGATGTGCGATCGCTTTGATGAAAACCCCTCATTTAGCCGAGAAGGGACTGATTGGCTAGGGGCAAGTCCCTTTCCGGCTAAGACTGATCGTGAGCGTGTGGGCATCGAAAAAGGCTTGCCTGTTTATCGGGCCAAATATGTACGGCAGGCCGCGGGGCAGGCAAGAGAACCAGACTGCCTGAGAATAATGTAAACTTGTGTAAACAAGCTAGCAGTGAACCATTATGTCTAACCCTGTCGGGTTTGGTAAGAGAACTCCGAAAAAGCCTAAGTCTGAGCGCACGAAGAAGCGCGAGCAAGCGTCTGTGCAGTACGACAAAATGAAGACGGACGGCCTGCCTGAGTACGAAGTATATGTGCGCCCAGTTGGCAAAAAGCAGTGGTATCCGATTGGGGCGATCGCGGTTCGTCGCTCTAGCCAAATTAGTCGTGCAATTTACCACAGTGAAGCAGACTTGCTGCAGGGTGCGTTTAGAGCTTTTTCGGTGCTGAAAAAGAGCAAAGATAATCTGGAGTATGGCTATCGGCTCAAGGGTGAAAAGGACGATGATATTGAGCTGGCGAAAAAGCCACGTAATCGCTCTGAGCGTGGGTTGCTAGGCGCTATCAACAGTGTTAAAGGATTATTTGGCGCAGGGAAGAAAGTCGCTGCAGAGTAAGCCTTACGAATATATGGATGTTGGTTTGATCGATGCTGGCTGAGTTTCGACTGAGCCGTTTTATGTGCTCTGTCTGCTTGTCTGCGTCGATGCAACCCGTATAAAAAAGTGAGTGGATTTAGCTAAAAGCAGGTGTATATCTGAATAGCACGCGTTCGTTAAACCCGCTAATATTATCTAGATTTCTGATATCTAGATCTCTGATCAATGCACTCAGAATTTAGTTTCTATTGACAGCGGGTTTCCTGCGGTTTTTTGTGCGGGCCTTTGATGCGGGCTCTTTTTACACTGCCTTTGTTTGACTAAACAGTTCTGCTCATGTCCGAGTCTCCTGGTGATTACTACCAACGCCTGCGCCTTCCTCCTAATGCGAGTCGTCAGGAGATAAGGGATGCTTTTAGACGATTGGCCCGTCAGTATCACCCTGACTTGCATCCTAACCAACCGGGTGCCATCAAAAAATTCCGCGGTCTGCGCGAAGCCTACGAAGTTTTGATGGATCGGGTTCAGCGTCAGCACTACGATCAGCATTGTGACCAGTGTTTGGATGAGCGTCAGTTGCCGCTACAGACTGACAATCCCTCGGCCTTAGCCAAACCTCAAACGCCCGAAGCGTTTTATATGCGGGGGGTTCGCTACACCCTGTCGCGACGGTTTCGCGCAGCGTTAGGGGATTACAGCAAGGCGATTGAGTTAGATCCGCAGTTTGCCGAGGCCTATTTGCGCCGCGCAGAGGTTTGCTATCTGCTTGAAGATGATTCGGGGGTGCTTGCTGACTGTCAGCGGGCGATCGCGCTCAATTCTACTGAAGCCAAAACCTACTTCTATCAGGGCATGGCTCGCTATCGCCTCGACTACGTGCAAAGTGCGATCGCGGCGTTTACCGATGCCATTACCTGTGATCCTGACGATGCTCAGTACTACTACCGCCGAGGCCTTGCCTACCAAGATCTTCATCAAATGGATGCCGCTGCCAAAGATCTCCGCCGTGCGGCCCATCTCTATCGCAACCAGGGCAACTTAGGCAGCTATGAGCAAATACATCAATATCTGAGGCAGTTTGGCTGCGCTGGGCGATCGCTCCCCATCAAGCTGCTCAGTCATACGTTTTCGCGCGTTTCTATGCTGCGGCCATCTGCGCGTAAAAAACTTTCTCACCGTCAGGCTAATCACCCAAATCCAGCCCGTCGTCAAAATCGTGCAGCGGGCACAGGCCACGCTACGCCGCACTCGCGTCAAAAACACTCGCGTCAAAAACAAACCTACTGGGCACCCGGCGTCAGTTCTCGCCCCAGCGCTAACGCTGGTTTAACAGGTTACGCATCTACGCGCGGCCATCTCCTGGGTAACTCTGCCGGTAATCGTGCCGGCAACTTATTTAGCAATTTAGTGGGCGGGATGGGCAACATTTTGCGCCTGCTTAGCAATCCAGCGGGGGAGATGGTGCCGCTATATCTTCAGCTGTCTCCTCAACAAACGGCGTTAGTTGGCTATGGCCTTGCGGTATTCGCTAATCTGTTGTTCATTTCAGGCGGCATTCATTACACAACGGCAAATAGTTGGCTAGTGGCTTCTTGGTTGTGGGCAGCGGGTGGCATGACCTTTGTTGCCATGGTGACAGTGGTTGCACTAGCGCGAATACTGTTGCGTATTCGGGGCCTATGGGTGGCCGATATCTTTACGTTGGCAACGGCGCTAGTGCCGCTGGGGATGCTGAGTGTGTTAGGGGCGATTACACAACAACTGGCTATTCAATATCTCACCGCTGCTAATTTCTGGATGGCGAATACCTTTGTTCTTTTGTGTGCGCTGTGGGCACTTTCCCATACGCTGCTCACCATCTACAGTGGTTTTTCTCGCATCCATACTTTTCCCGATCGGTTATCTGCTTGGTTAACGCCCACTGTTGTTGTGCTAGGGCTGATGGCTGGCGTGGGTACTTGGGGTGTTCTATCCCTCTGAACATATTAAGCTGAACAACTGAACTTCAACAGCTAACTCGACATAAGCAATAGAGGTTGCAAATAACCCTGGTGGGTACTGCGGCACTTAGAAGATGTTTCATACATTGGTTTCATAACTTCAACCCACAACACGTCTTTTAAGGAGACCGTCGTTATGAAATCTCGTAAGAATCAGTCTTTAGATGTGCGGAACGCAGCGGCTAAGCTAGCGTATGATCGCCCCCAAGTGCAGCATCGTGCCAACGGCGAAGAGATGCGCTATCGCTTCGATGAAATAGATACCCCACGGGGCAGTCAATCTTCTCATCTGGCAAATTACACCAAAGGGCTACCCCACGATGAGAAAGATGGTCTTATTTGTAATCCTGCCGATTACCAACAGTTTGTTCGTGGTATCGACTCAGGGGATCCGCGCGATTTTCGAGATACGCCGTTAGGGCCTAAAGGGACGCAAACCGATAAGACATCAACTTCAGAAACAACAGTTGAGTGGAAATCTCAGTTTGCCCAAGCGGCTGAAGCAGACTTGCGGGCTTGGGAAAGCGCGGGCGCAGGTCTGGTATTTGATTTGCAGGGCCCAGATGCGCAGGCGATTACGATGCCGCCTGTCCCTACAATAGACAGCGATGAGTATGCCGCAGAAGTTGCAGAAGTTTATGAGATGGCGCTGCTGCGCGATGTGCCATTTGCAGACTTTGACACTAACCCAGAGGTCGCAGCGTCCATTGAGCGGCTCAACAACCTGGCGTGGTTCCAAAATACTCCACTGCCGCTAACCGATGAAGCCCGCGCCCGTCGCCGGGGTGAAATCAATGTGCAAAATGCGTTCCGAGGCAACGCTTTTGGGGATACAAAAGGCCCGTACATTTCTCAGTTTTTGCTGCGAGGGACCCCTGAGCTAGGGGAGGCGTGCGACGGTGTTTTTGATGGTCTCGTTGCCTATGGTGCGATGGTGTTTGATAACAAAGTGCGCACGGCAACTCCTTATAAGGACTATATGACCACCTGGAAGTGGTGGCTGGATGTGCAAAATGGCGCTAGTCTACTGGGCACTGAGACTTACGAGAGTGGTAGCCGCACGCCCCAAGGCGCCGCCGAGCCTCTGCCGAAATACCGCTTTATTTCGACGCCGCGTGATTTGGCCACTTACGTTCATCACGACGCGCTGTATCAGAGCTATCTCAATGCATGTTTAGCCATGCTCGCGATGAAGATCCCCTTTGATCCGGGCATTCCATTCCAGGCGGATGATCGCTTGGATCGTCAGCAAGGGTTCGCGCACTTTGGGGGACCTCACATTTTGACGTTAGTCACTGAAGTGGCGACTCGCGCCCTCAAGGCCGTCCGCTATCAAAAGTTCAATGTGCATCGCCGCTGCCGTCCTGAGGCGATCGCGGGACGCCTTCACCAGTGGCGCAGCACCCAAGCGTCTAGCCTTCTGCCAGTGGCTGATCTCTGCGACAAAATTAGCGATACTTTGCATCGCGTTTCGCTCCACAACAGGGCTCAAAACGAGCGCTACCTCTCAGAAATCTGTGATCCCAGTGCTGAAGCTATCAGTGAATACAGCGCTGATAATGTTTATTTGCTGCCCATGGCATTTGCGGAAGGCTCGCCGATGCACCCTTCTTATGGTGCGGGTCATGCCACTGTGGCAGGCGCTTGTGTCACCATCCTCAAAGCCTTCTTTGACCACGGTCATGTCTTGCCTCAACCCTACGTCATTTCTCGTACGGGTATCGGTTTGCAGTCTGTCGATCATGCCTTGGCACTGACGGTAGAAGGTGAGCTGAACAAGCTGGCTGCTAACATCTCGATTGGTCGAGACTGGGCAGGCGTACACTTCTTTACGGACTACTACGAGTCGGTTCGGCTTGGTGAACAGATTGCTATCGGTATTTTGGAAGAGCAAAAGCTGACCTATGGTGAGAACTTCAGCATGACGGTGCCTTTGTTTGATGGTGGTTCTGTCCGGATCTAGCGGTCAGCTGTGTCCCTTGGGGCTGTCCGAGTTCTTTCGCTGTGCGGACTGTTTTGAAGGGGATAGCGGATAATTTGTAAAGACACATTGCCAGAGGGGACGATCTCTCTGGCAATGTGGATTAGAATGGCCTAAGATTAGCCCTAATAATTTTGGCTATTAGTAATCTTGGCTTTATCTAATGCTTAGCTCTAGTCATTGCTATGGTGCAGATGGGTGTAGGTTGTCTATACCTGTAGGGCTGAACTAATCCGTTCTAAAACACTTACTTAATTATTTCTGTTGCGTTCTTTAAGAGGAAAATACAATCGCTAAGAAACCACTCATCAATCAACAGATCCGAGCCGCGCAGGTTCTATTGATTGACAATGAAGGGAACAATCGCGGCCTGACCGATACGTCGGAAGCCCTGTCAGTGGCCAAAGGTGCCAAGCTTGATCTTGTAGTGGTCTCACCCGACCAGAATCCACCGGTTGCGAAAATTTTGGACTACGGCAAGCACCAGTATCAAAGCCGTAAGAAACAAAAGCAAAGTGCTCGCACGTCTGTGAAAGAAGTCAGGCTAAGGCCCAATGTAGGCGAGTCTGATTACACAGTGCGAATCAATAAGGCACTCGCTTGGTTGGAGCGGGGTGATTCTGTGAAGTTTCAGGTGCGCCTAAGAGGCCGTGAACACCAGCACCGTGATCGCGCCACAGATTTGCTGAACAGAGTCGTTGAGGATCTTTCTAAGGTGAGTAAGGTCCAGACCTTTGATCGGCGATCGCTCATGGTTCAGGTCGTTCCGAACTAACTGCTCTGGGCTAAACCTTTATCTATCTAAACTTTCAGGAGGCCAAGGCGTTGATAAAATCATGCCTTGGTCTTTTTCTATAGGCGTTTCGAAGTCTATGCCTCAGTTTATTCGTCGTGTGCAGCCGCCTTTGCACTTTATTCCCACTGCCTATAATCCTTGGGTGATGAGAGTTGTGCATTGGGCGCTGCCTTTTTTGCTGCGCGTTCGTATCCGCCCTTGGTTGCCCACTGGTATTGCTCGCATTGAGGTAAAGCATGTCGAGCGGTTGGTAGATCTTTACGCGCAGTTTGAAGCGGGGAAGGCACGGTTTTTGATGGCGGTGCGCCATGTGGAAGTGGATGACCCGTTGAGTGGACTGTATTTGTGTTCGCGGGCGGTGAGTCAGGCGGCGAAGGCAAAGGGCATTTCGCTCAGGCAACCGCTGCATACTCATTTTGTGTATGAGCGAGGGATGACGATTTGGGCCGGGAATGGCTTGGGCTGGATGCTGTCGCGGATAGGCGGTACTCCGATTCGGCGGGGGCGAAAGCCGGATTGGGTGGGGCTAAAGGCGGCGCGAAAGCTGCTGGTAGAAGGTGAGATGCCAATGGTGGTGGCGCCTGAAGGGGCGACGAATGGGCATAGTGAGCGGCTGGGGCCGTTGGAGCCGGGGGTTGCCCAGCTTGGATTTTGGTGTGCGGAGGATTTGGCAAAGCGCGATCGCGCTGAAACCGTTTTTGTGGTGCCTATTGGCATTCAATATCGCTACACGGCGCCCAACTGGGCAAGACTCGCCCAGTTGTTATCTCGGCTCGAAGCGCAGAGCGGCCTTGCGACAATGGAAACTCATGCACCTTTATCAGAGAAAAGCCCAGAAAAAGGCCCAGAAAAAGACTTTGACAAAAACTGTTATCTGCGAATCTTGCGCCTGGGTGAATATCTCATAGAGAAAATGGAACAGTTCTATCAGCGCTATTACCCTTGGGCTTTGAAAGAGAGTGCTGCAGTTGCGCAGGGGGATTCACCACAAGACGGCTTGCATCAGAGTTGTTTAGAAAAAGACGTTTCGCTGCGACTGCAACAACTTTTAGACCGGGCTTTGCGAGTATCAGAACACTTTTTTAGCTTGCCGGGTAAAGGCACGCTGGTGGATCGATGTCGGCGGATAGAAGAGGCGAGTTGGAACTACATTTATCGGGAAGATTTGCTAGATATGAAAGTCCTTTCTCCGCTAGATAGGGGCTTGGCTGACTGGGCCGCGCAGGAAGCGAGTTTGCGAGAGCTGCACATGCGGATTGTGGAGAGCTTTGTGGCTGTTGATGGCCGTTATCTTTGTGAGAAGCCTTCGTTTGAGCGCTGTGCGGAAGTGTCGCTGTTGATGTCTGACATGATAGGGCGCTTGAGTGGTGACAAGCTGCCAGGACGGCCCCGGCTGGGGCAGCGGTGGGTGCAGGTGACGGTGCAGCCACCAATTGAGGTGACGCCAAGGCTAGAGGGATATCAGCAAAATCGGCGGGCAGGCAGAGCAGCTGTGGCGGCCCTCACAGAGGAGATTCGGGTTGCCCTGGAAGAAACTATTGAGCGCTGAAGCAATGTCAGGGCCGCGTGATAGGGTGATTTTAGCAGTATAAAACCGTACAAGGTAAGGCCGTAAAGCATAAAGCCGTAAAACATAAAACCGAGCAAAAGGGAGCGTTTGGCTGTGGGACTGAACTTTGCATACTTGTCTATTTTGCTGTCTGCGATTGTGGTCATTTTGTGGGCGGGGTTTCTTGTCACGAGGGCGACGCTAGGGCCACAGACGGCGAGAAGAAGCTTGTATTACAGTGGGGCATGGCTACTGTTTGGCGCGGTTATCTCAATGCTGTTGGCGTTTGCAGGGCGCTATGGGCTGCTGGTTTTGTATGGAATTTATGCGGTGAGTGTGTATGCGTGGCTGCTGAGCTGGCCAGTGCGTAAGCAAAAGACCGGGGCTCTGAAGTTAGAAGTGGGGCGCACGAGCCAGAACAAGTTGCTGTTTTGGGTTGGGTTGGTGTTGAGTGGGGTGGCGATCGCCATGACCTTTTCTCTTCTCGATAAAATGAGTGGTCCGCTATCTACCACTAGCAGCCTCCTGGCAGGTTTAGTGGAAACTGCTTTTTGGTGGGCACCTGCGGTGCTGTTTTTGCTCCTTGGCCTCAGCGATTTAGAAATTCGAGAAAACGGCCTTTCTTATTTGTATGCTTGGCAACCTTGGGACAGAGTAGAAGCCTTTGGCTGGGATGACGATAAGCCAAATACGCTTTTGCTAAGAGTCGTGCCGCGCACGCCCCTTTCTCGCCGGTACGTGTCGCTTACGATTCCATCCCATCAAAAAGAAGCGGTGGATCAGCTCATTGACGACTACATCAGTGAGGCTGATTTGGCGGCTGAGATGGATGGTGAGGTAGTTGCTTAAGCGGGGCAGTGGCTTAAGCGGGCTTTTCAAAGGGCTTTTCAAAGAACATCAAATGCTGCTGGGGCAAGCGATTATCTGTTTTCACCCATTTTAAGCCTACCGCCGTCAGCTCTTTTTTCACCTGTTTTTGGCTCATCTTATGGTGCTTTTTAATCAGCACCAGCGGATTTTCAGCCCGATATTCTGCGAGTACGATTTGCCCGCCTGGACGCAGCGCTTTTACCAGGCCATCCATCATTTCCTTGGGGTAGGCAAATTCGTGATATGCATCGAACATTACGGCCATATCGATGCTTTCTGCGGGTAGGTTGGGATCAGATTCTGTGCACAGCACGGTCTCGATATTATTGATGCCAAACTTGTCTCTCTCGGCTTCCAGCAGTTCAATCATCTCGGGCTGCACATCCACTGCCATGACTGTGCCTTCTTTCACCCAGTCAGCTAGCTGAAAGCTGATGTAGCCAAGCCCTGCGCCAATGTCGGCCACGACATCTGTTGACTTTAGCCCCAATGCATCCACCGCCATATCTGGGCGTTCTTCGGTGGCGCGGCTGGGCCGGGCGAGCCAGTTTGCGCCTTGGTAGCCCATAACGTTGGCGATTTCGCGCCCATAGTAGATTTTGCCGATGCCGTCGGAGCTGGGGGATTTGTACGAGTAAGGGCCGTCGGTGGGTTCGGTGGCGGTGGGGGTGCAGCCGAGAGTGAGCGTTAGACAAAGGCAAAGGGTAAGAAAGCGAGTAAGTATGCAGCGAAAACTATGAATCATGAGCGAGGTGCACGGGCGATAGCGTTACTTGTATTGTCTGCTATTTTGCGTGCTTCGGAGCCGCCTTATAATGTTCAAGCTCCACCTGAAAAGTAAACATTATGCTGACTAAGCTTCAGGAACAGCTTTCGTCCACAGATGCAGCGGTTATCCTCGAACGATTGCCTGAGAGAATTCAGGTGGCGCTTACGGCTCATGCAACTAAGATTTAATATCCGATTGAAGCTGTTGTTGAGATGGCGATCGCAAGCTTTCTTGATACCGAAGCTATCAGTTTTGCCGACTGCAAACCAGGGCGTGGACAGTAAGTGTCAGCTTCTTTCCTAAAATTGTCAGCAATCTCTTTCCCCTCGCTGCTGGCTGGCCCGAAATCAGTTGTCTTAGAATCCTCATGAAAACCATTCAAGTTGAATTACCTGACAGTGCTTTTTCAGCGTTACGCAAAGAGCCGAATGAGTTTGTGCAGGAAATGCGCATTGCTGCTGTTAAATGGTGGGAGCTAGAACCAGTCTCACAAGAGAAAGCCGCCGAAATTTCAGGTCTAAACCGGTCTGAGTTTATTGGTATGCTGGCTCGCTATCAGGCAATATTTCTAATATTTGTTAGACAGGAATAGGTCTACACCATCAGTAGCCGCTGCTTTATCTTTTCCCACTCGTTGCGAGAAACGCGAATAGCAGATTCCTCGCAGCGGATGAGTAGTTCAGTTGTGTATAGATAGCACTGTAGAGCTGTGGCTTCCTCAGGTGTTAAATAGACAGGCTCAAGACCAATCTCTTTAAGCCAGATCGTTTGTAACTCACGAGACCAATTTCGCCACTCTTCTTTTTTAGCCTCAAGCTGAGGAATACATCCCCTTGCCTTTTCCAGCTTTAAAGCAATCTTCCTCATAGACCATGCATTTAGAAAATGATGTTTTATGGTCAGTCTACTTATGGCTTTGGCGATAATACTACCTTTTATGGTGCTATTAGTAGCATCTACCTTAAACTCGTTACTGCTGTTAAAAGCATCAGCACTACTATGGGCTCTGGCAATAGCTTGGTCAATATCTCTGACAACGGATCTAGGAGTGTAGACAGTACTATCAAACTCCAAAGCTTTTGCACAGGCATTGGTAGTAGTATTTGCACTAGAAATTGCACTAGCGACTGAGACAGTCGTAGTGATAGATATGGCACTGCTTATGGCTCTCTCCATGGCAGTTACTCTATCAAAAGCCCTCGCACTGTCAACGCTTCGATAGATATCCAACTTAATTTCCTTGGCATATGTTTGATTAATAGCTTTTTCGCTAGTACTGGCACTAGCAACCGCTATCGCTAGCATGCCTGCTCGCTGCTCAAAGTCAGACGGTTTTACTTTGTTATTACCAGCCCACCGCACAAGCGAAATTACCTTCCGATACGGCTCAATATACGCCTTGGCCTGTTTCTCCATCGCCATCAATAGATCCAACGCCCGATTACCCATTAATCCAGACGTCAACAAACAGACCTCACGCCAACTCTCATTCGGCAGGTAATTCTCTACCAGTGACGGCTCAAGCCGATTCTCCACAATATGTAGCGCCGACAAATATTCTTGCAGCGTTAAATGAGAAAAAGAATAAGCATCTGTTGCTCTTTCTACTAAAATTCCTTGCTGTACCTCAATCTCTCTCAGAACAGTATCCGCATTTAAATACTTCGGATTCTCCACTGTATCTGTCAAAAAGTCAGCAATCTTATCCGTTATGCTCTCTTTCGTAAAAAACAATTGATCCTGAATAAAGCTGTCGTAAGCAATCTCAGCCAGCAGTATCTTCTCTAGCTCAGGGTTAAGCCGTTCGTGAATAGGATTGCGCTCAATCCGCTTCTGCGCAGACCATTCATCCAAAATGATATCTAACGCTCGCCCGTACAAAGTACTACGCTTACTGGGCAGCATTTGTTTTCGGTCATACAGTAGACACAAAAACGTAAGCAATAGCGGCGTCTGTGCTAGCTCCTTCGTCGCTTCATGCTTTTTTTGCGTCAGCAGTTCCCAATACTTCTGCGCGATTTCTAACTCTTCATCTTCTTGAGCATTAAACCACCGATAGATAAACTGTTCTATCTGCTCATCATCAAACTCAGCGATCGTCACATCTCTAAACCGACGAAAGCTGCTCCGGTAAGCCGCAATCCGGCAAGATGCAACAAAGCTATTTTTATTGTGCTTATCAACAAAGTCCTCAATTCGCTCAATCACCGCATTGAGATTGCTCACCGGCACCTCATCCAGTCCATCGAACAAAACCAGCAGCTTCCCCTGTTCCAACGCTGACTCCACTAGTGCCTCCGTGGAAGGAAACTTACAAATATCCAGCTCCTTCACAATCTCCTGCTGAATATCAACTGTCTCTTCACGAAACTTCTTCAACTCTAAAAACACCGGAATACACTCGCGCTGAATACTCCCGTCCTTCTTCAACGCCTCCAACCCAATCTTGCGCAAAAAGGTAGACTTTCCAATCCCTGGCCCACCCAGCACCATCAAAAACTGCTCACGATTCGCAACCTTAAGCCCTCGCACGCGCTCAGCATCATGTGGCCCAAACCCACGCACGCCCTTCGCCCGAAATCCTTCTTCTAGTTCCTGCACCCCAGCAAACAGCCGAACGCTGTCATCATCCAGCAGCTTCACATCTGTATAAATCGAATTCAAATCCAAAGGCGCTTTCGTCAGCCCTGGCATAATCTTCACTTCACAGTGCCGCTTCAAATAATGCCGAATGTAATTCTGTGATGCCTCCAGCACCTGCTGCTTATGCTGTACATCATCGTAAGCACCCTTTCCCTGCTTCAATACGTACTTACCTGCCTTACCCGCCGTCTCTACCACCGACCAAGCAATGCCACTAATCGCGCTTTCAATCAAAGCCATAAGCAAACAGACACAAGCCTTTATCCACCACGGCTCTACCCTACCCTATGCCAGCAGATACGTGGGCAATTCATCACAGCGATTCAGCTACGCCGCTCTCAATTGTGGCGATCTTTCATTCTGCTGCTACAGTCTCTACCCAAAGTGCTCTGATTGATTTTGGCATCATATGCTTAATCTTTTCGACTTCTCCAGCGGAGACTTTGTTGGTAATGAGCTTGAAGACTGCGCGAACGGCACGCTGTGTATTGATGTTTATCCCTGATTTTTCAAATTGATCGGCAATGTGAGCGAGAAAAGCGGTTTGCGATCGCTCCGGATGAGTAAAGGTCGCAGGCTGCCAATCTTCGTAGAAGAACCCGACGAGGAGAACGGGGAGCTGGGAAGACAGCTTGCTCGCTTGCTCGACGGATAGGCGATCGCGCAGCGCATGCAAGGTAATGCGCTGCACCTGAAAAGATTTGTGTTTGTTATTCCAATTCAGCTCTTGAGAAAGTTCGTTAAGCCAAAGGTGAGTCGCCTGTAGCGTTTTATCGAAAACGGATAACCCTGTTGTTGACATGCCTAAAGTCCTCTTGATTTACAAAAATATTGTTCGTGAAAATTTTATTTGCGAAAACTTTGGATATCAGGCTATAGCAAGGCTGTGAGGAAGTTGTGTGGATGCGGCAAGGCAAGGGTTCCACACAACTTCCTCACAGTTTAAATTTATGATCTTCTTACATTCCGACCAGTACATGGTGGCCAATGCCTCTCGGCCAATGCATTGCGACCAAAGAGATATTGCCTAAAGAGATAGCGCTTAAAGAGATAGCGCCTTTAGAGATAACAGTCTCTCTGGTTCATGACTGGTGAACTATAGGAGACGAACTCATTATGATGAATCAACTCATTTCAGCACAACAAATGCTCCATGAATACAATCAGGGTGATCGCGATTTTTCTGAAACGTCTCTCCATAGAATCTCTTTGATTGGAAAATATCTCGTCGGTGCCAATTTCAGCCGCAGCGATCTCAGTGACACAGATCTTAGCCGCAGTGACTTGAGCAGAGCGACCCTATCAGGTGCGAACTTGACAGATGCCGAACTCGTTGACACCAACTTTAGCGGTGCCAATCTCGAAGGTGCTAATCTCATTGGTGCA
The DNA here is from genome assembly GCA_039025345.1 of Cyanobacteria bacterium P01_D01_bin.105. Taxonomy (GTDB): domain Bacteria; phylum Cyanobacteriota; class Cyanobacteriia; order Phormidesmidales; family Phormidesmidaceae; genus Phormidesmis. The sequence continues at coordinate 58,907 of JBCCOO010000019.1, forward strand.
AACCTTCAAACCGCCACGTTTGTTGGTGCAAACCTTGCCGGCGCTGACTTACGCGCTGCAAACTTAAGTGGTGCTGATTTGCGAGGTGCAAACCTATGCGAAGCAAGATTGAGCGGCGCTATTCTCTCTGGTGCTAATCTTACGGGCGCTCAGATAGATGTGAATGAGCTAGAAGCAACCGATTGCGAAGGCATTGTTATGGATGGCGTAGCCACTGATATCGTCTGCGAAACGGTGACAGTATCATCGCGGTGGATTTCTTGGGGCGCTTCTTAAGCAAATCCTTGGCGGCCCCCCACCGCCGCTCCGCTTTGGCTAACCCTGTTTTGGTGGCCATTCCCGAGCACTGCAAAGCGACACGGGCCTTACCGCTTCACCGGAGGGGAACCGTGAGGGACGGGGGGGCAGTATGTGTGCTAGATGAGATAGAGGCGCTGGGGGGAGTAGAGATGCTTGAACAGCAGCGCTAGAAAGACCTGTCCGAGAAAACCGTGACAGGTCTTTTTATTTGCTACACAAAAATTCCTAGAAAACTCACTGGCGCAGGCACCATTTCACCGCGAAAATCTAGTATTTGAACCAGCAGGAGATAGGCGATCGCCAGCAAAACGGACAGTGCGCCGGTCAAAATGGCCACAACCTTTGAGCGATCCATAAATCTAATCTCCTCTAGTTTCTACGGTTCTTCATAAAAGCATACGTTATTCCCCCTGCTGTTTACCCACTAGTTGGTCGCCTTTTTATGAACGTGGTTTCTCCTTCTCCTCACCTCACTTTTCCAACGACTGTGTCTGGGATGGCGTCTGCTGCCATCGTTCATAAGCCCACCATTATTGCCACGCGCGATTTACGTAAGGTCTACCGTACGGGCTTTTGGCTCAAAGCCGCACCCCCTTCTCTGAAGCAGTGTTCTCTAGAGATATATCAGGGAGAAACATTTGGCTTACTGGGCCCCAACGGCGCCGGTAAAACTACGTTGCTGAAGCTGCTGCTAGGAATTATTCGGCCCACGGCGGGCTCTGCAACGCTGATGGGAGAACCTGCGGGCGATGCCGAGACTAAGGCAAAAATTGGTTACCTGCCAGAAAATCCATATTTTTACGATTACCTGACAGGCTGGGAGTTTTTGAGCTACACCGCAGGACTCTTTGGCATTAAAGGGCACGCGAAGCAGCGACGCATCTCTGAGCTGCTGGATTTGGTGCAATTAGACAGACGAGCTGCCACCAAAAAGCAAATGCGGCGCTATTCCAAAGGGATGCTGCAGCGGGTAGGGATGGCTCAGGCGCTGATGAACGATCCGGATATTGTCTTTTTAGATGAGCCGATGTCAGGTCTTGACCCTACCGGACGCTACCAAGTTCGCGAGATTATTTTGTCGCTTAAGGAGCAAGGCAAAACGCTCTTTTTCAATAGCCATGTGCTGTCAGATGTGGAGATGATTTGCGATCGCATTGCGATTCTCGACCAGGGCGAAATTGTTTGTCTCGGCAAGATTGAAGACCTGTTGGGTAACCCAGCACACTACCGGGTAAAAGGGCATGGCGGCAGTCTAGATATTCTCGATCAGTGGCTGCGCGACATCACATTCAACAATGGCTATTGGCAAGGCTTGCTGTATGAAGATCCCTTTGAGTTTATGTCTACTGCTCGGTTAATGAATGCGCAGATCGTGAAGCTGACGGTGGCCAAACCAACCTTAGAAGAGTTTTTCATAAATCAGATTCGTGAGCGGCGTGCGAATATTGACAGCGCCGAAGCAAAGCGTGTGAGCAGTGCTCGCAGCAAATCCAAAAGACAGCTATTCGGCAAGCTTAGCTTGCAGTAGCATAGGTCGGTCAGTGTTTGCTTGGTCTTTAGGGCATGGGTTAAACTTCACGGGTTAAACTTCATGCACGAGACAACGCGGCGAAAGCTATATGTGCGATTCCGTAGAAATAAAGGCAGACAGGCAGACGGCCATTTCTATGAAGGCCACTCCTATGAAGGTGGTTCGACTGCATCCCGATGCCCAGATTCCTCGTTACGCCCACGTCGATGATTCGGGTATGGATTTGGTCGCGATCGCCCCTCAAACCATTCCACCCCACCAATCCGCCCTGATTCCCATCGGCATTTCCATCGAAATTCCGATGGGCACAGAAGCTCAAGTTAGGCCCAGAAGCGGTCTAGCGCTGAATCATGCTGTAACTGTGCTAAACACGCCTGGCACCGTAGATGCTGGGTATCGCGGTGAGATTAAAGTCATTTTGATTAACCATGGTCAAGCGCCCTTTCAGGTAGAGCAGGGAATGAAGGTTGCTCAAATGGTGATTATGCCGATTTTGCGGGCCGATATTGAAGTGGTTAGCGGCCTGTCTGCATCAGCCAGAGGTGAAGGTGGCTTTGGCTCTACCGGTCTCAGCGGTACTTGAAAGCGGTTTGAGAAAAGCTTGAGAGAGACCTGATACCGCTGCGCTACACACTATTTTTCGGTATAAAAAGTCTAAAGGAGCTTAAAAGGTAGCTGTGGTCACAAAAAGGCCTATGGGATGTCTGCTATTTTCAGGCCAAGGTCTTGAAAAGGTAGCGGTTACCGCCGTCTTTCTGGTTCTTCCTTCTATTAAACAGCTGCCAAAGCCTCGAATTTTGTTCGGGGCTTTTTTTATCTTTCTCTTTTGGGTATAGCAAAGGGCGGATTGCATACTCGCGGAGAAGGCTAGCGCCTACGCACTTTGCTAGTCGCTTAGCCCTTTAATACCAAAGGTCATAGCCTACACTATGCCGTAAGCTAAGCGACCAAAGCTATAAGCGACCAAAGCTATAATTGTGAGCTGCTGTTATCTCGCAATAGTTATCTCGCAACCTCTAGATTATTCAACAGAACCGTTGTTGATTCTAAGGTTTTGATTCTAAGGGGTTGGTTTGAAGGAGGTAGTTTCAAGGGGTTAGTTTCAAGGCGTTAGTTTGAAGAGTCCGCACGTGAAATTAATAGGGTATAGAAGAAAAAGTGCACAAGAGCCGATAGCCTTTTGCATTATCAACGCTCTAATTCTTAATAGTCATTATTGAAAAGCGTCAAAGGTTTTGCAGAGCAAAACGATATGATCATTTTGCGGGTATGCCAACGCAGGGTGATATCCGCAGCGCGTGATGTGCACAGCGTAATGTGCGCAGCGTGACATGCACCAAGTGACATGCGCGGAGTGACATGATGGGACCTACCAAAATCTTAATCCTCGCGGCTAATCCTTCTAACACGACTCAGCTACGATTGCCTGAGGAGGTTCGAGAAATTCAGGAAGGTTTAGCGCTTTCAGAGGGACGAGAACAGTTTGAGGTGATTTCTCAATGGGCCGTACGACCAGACGATTTGCGTCGTTCGTTGCTCAAGCACAAGCCGCAAATTGTCCATTTTTCTGGTCATGGCGCTGATCAGCAAGGTCTGGTTTTTGAAAACGAATCAGGTCAATCGACGATGGTTCAGGCCCGTACCCTAGCCAAGCTTTTTAAGCTCTGTCCGGGCGTGAAGTGCGTTGTGCTCAATGCCTGCTATTCCAAAACCCAGTCACGTGCGATCGCAAAGCATGTCGATTATGTCATTGGGATGAGTAAAGCCATTGGTGATCGCGCTGCGATCAAATTTGCCGTGGGCTTTTATGATGCTCTGGGCTATGGCAGACCCATTGCCGAAGCCTTTGAATTTGGCTTGTTGGCGATTGATCTAGACAACATTCCCGAATCAGAAACGCCAGTTTTGCACAGTCGGCTAGATAGTCTGCCAGAAAGAGATATTGCAGCGCAGACACTGCCTACCACAGCCGACCCCGCTGTTGAAGTGCCTTCAGCCGCCTTGGAGATCCGCGAGCAACGGGCTGTGAAAGTAGTCGATATGGCTGTACCGATTCAACCTGTTACTCTTCAACAGACAGCGCAGACGACCCCAGTTACAAACGGCGCTACAGGCGTACACAACGCGGCAAATCCTATCAAAGCAATTGATTTGGAAGAGCCAGAGGGCTTGGTGCCGCTGGACTCGCCGTTTTATATAGAGCGATCGCCTATTGAATCTGATTGCTACGAGGCGGTGCAGCGGCGCGGCTCGCTAATCCGCATCAAAGCCCCCCGACAAATGGGCAAAACGTCTTTGCTGATTCGAGTGCTGGATCAGGCCAAGCAACAAGGCTATGAGACGGTGCGGATGAGTCTGCAAACCGCAGATGAAAAAGCGCTAGACGATCTCAACGAATTCTTACAGTGGTTCTGTTGTCTCGTCACCGAAGAACTCGATCTCCCTGACAGGCTAGCTGACTACTGGAAAGGGTCGCGGGGCACTGTGCGGCGATGTCAGCGCTATTTTGAGAACTATTTACTCACGGAAGTTAAAAAGCCCATTTTGCTAGGGCTAGATGAAGTCGATCAGGTGTTTGAGCATCCTAAAATCGCCACAGACTTCTTTGGCATGCTGCGGGTTTGGCACGAAGAAGGCAAAAGCGATCCGATGTGGGCCAAGCTGCATTTGGTGATTGTTCATTCCAAAGAAGTCTACGTCCCGCTGAGCATCAATCGTTCTCCGTTCAATGTGGGCGTGCCCATTGAGCTGCGGGAGCTAAACCACACTGAACGGCTAGATCTGATTGCCCGCCATCAGCTTGAGTTTTCAGCCGCCGAGCTGCAACAGCTTTTAAGCTTAGTGGGCGGGCATCCTTTTTTGCTACGCATGGCCCTCCATCGCATTGCCCGCGGGCGCATGACGCTTGAGCAACTGCTAGCTCAAGCCCCCACCGAAGGGGGCCTGTATAACGATCATCTGCGACGGCATTTGCTCAACATCGAAGCAGATCCTGAACTGGCCGCTGCATTTACTCAAGTCATCTTGGCCAAAGGCCCGGTTCAGATTGGCTCTACCGAGGCCTTTAAGCTCAATAGCATGGGTCTTGTAAAGTACGAAGGCAACAGCGTAGTACCTTTGTGCGAACTCTACCGGCAGTATTTTCAGACTCGTTTGTGAGGGTAGCTGAATGAACAGAGGTGAATACCGATATCAGGTGGGCGGTAGCTTGCCGTCAGATGCCACCACATATGTAGAACGCGCTGCTGACGAGGCGCTGTACCAGGCGCTGCAAGCGGGTGAATTTTGCGCGGTACTGAATTCGCGACAGATGGGAAAGTCTAGCCTGCGCGTACGCACTATTGAGCGCCTTAGCGCCGACGGCGTTGCCTGCGCTTCGATTGATATTAGCGGGCTAGGCACTACCAGCATTACGCCCCAAGAATGGTATTTCAGCCTGATCGACAGCATCGCAGCCCGCCTGAAGCTGGAGCGATTAGATCCTAAGTTTGACTTGGATGAGTGGTGGGAGACTCATGAGCGCTTGTCAGCAGTGAAGCGCTTGGGCAAGTTTCTCAGCGACATTCTGCTAGAACTAGTCCCTGGAAAAATTGCCATCTTCTTAGAAGAAATTGACAGCGTTTTGAGTTTGCCATTTGACAGTCAAGACTTCTTTGCCGTGATTCGCGAGTGCTACGATGCCCGCCCAGAACGGCCAGCATTTAACCGACTAACCTTTGCCATGGTGGGGGTTGCTGCACCTGAAGATTTGATGCAGGACCGGCTGCGAACGCCTTTTAATATCGGCAAGGCAATTCAGTTAACCGGGTTCAAATTTGAGGAAGCCGCGCCGCTGTTGCCGGGGCTAGCGGCAACAGTCAGCGATCCTGAAGCGGTGCTCAAAGCTGTGTTGAAGTGGACTGGCGGGCAGCCATTTTTAACCCAAAAGGTCTGTCATCTGATTATTCAACATGTTACGGAGAGAGACTCTTCTCATTCTCCTCTGCACCCGACTGAATCCAGTCCCACTGAACCCAGCCCCGATGAGCTGTTGGAATATGTCGTGCGCACGTACATCATCGACAACTGGGAGATGCAGGATCAGCCGTCTCATTTAAAGACGATTCGCGATCGCATCATCTACAGTGAAAACCGTTCCAGTCAGCTTTTGGGCCTGTACCAACAAATCTTAAATCGCGGCAGCATTTTACAAGACGGCAGCGCCCAGCAGGTCATGCTCAGACTCTCGGGCCTAGTGGTAGAGCGTCAGGGCACCCTGCAGGTATACAACCCTATCTATCGCGAAGTGTTTGATCAGGCTTGGACAGACCAGGCCCTGCGAGCTATTCGTCCCTACGGAGAGCAAATTGAAGGCTGGTTGCAAAGTGATAAGCAAGAAGATGTCCTGCTGCTACAGGGTGAACGCCTCAGCGAAGCGCTGAGCTGGGCCGAAACTCAGAGCCTAGGCAAACAGGACTACGAATTTTTAGTCGAGAGCCAGAAGCTGGGCTTTAGAGCGGAGCTAACTGCCATTCAGCGCCAGCTCGCCGCCGCTCGCCGAGACCTCACTCGGGTGCGCAAGCGAACTAGCTGGATAACAGCCTTGGGGGTTGGGTTAGTTACCCTATCGACGACGGGTGCGGTATTTGCCCGAGTGAGGGCGTCGCAACATCAGCAGCGGGCTGACGCGCTTCAGGAGCGAGCCGACGTGGCCCAGGTGGAGACCCGTCAAGCAGAACAGAGTAGAGCAGCGGCGATGACAGGCTTGTGGACCCTGCGGCAAGAAACAAGCAAGCTCTCTGAAGAGAACCAAACGCTGATGAAAGAGAATGCGCGCGCCCAGGATGCGCAGCAGACGGCAGAGGCGGCTAGCCAAGCGGCCCAGCAGAAAACGGCTCAAACCACAGCGAAGCTAGCTAAGTTAGATCAAGAACTGAATATCCGAAACAAAGAATCAGAAGCGCTACAGACACAGTTAAATGCAGTTAGAATCGAGACAGGTGAACTGACAACGCAAAGAGATCAGTTAGCGACAGAGGTGGAAACCTTGACGGCTGAAGCTGAGCAGGTTGGCAGCGCACTAGATTCGTTCATTGGAACGCTGGGCATTCAGCGCTGGCGGAATGTTTTTTATCAGTTGGGCGGATTTGAAAATTCTATTGAGTACTTGACTCGCAGTTTGAAGCAAGCCAATGAACTCGGCAATCCACGCGGCGTGGGCTACGCCCATGGCAATTTGGGGGTGGTTCACAGTAATTTAGGTGACTATCCAACCGCCTTAACAAGGCATCAGCAACACTTGGGAATTGCCAGAGAGATTGAGGATATTTTGGGGGAGGGACAGGCCACAGGCAACATTGGTGAGGTTTATCACAGCCAAGGCATTTATCAAAAGGCGATTGAGCACCATCAAGCGCATCTAACCATTGCTCGAGACGTGCGTGATCGTTTGGGCGAAAGCGAAGCGCTCACTAACTTAGGACGCGCCTATTTTGCGATTGGTGATTTGGAAAAAGCAAAAACCGTCTACCAAGAAAGCCTAGACATTTCGGCCAAAGTGAAAGACCGACTTGGCCAGAGTGAAACGCTCCGTTACATGGGTGATATTGCTTTATTTGAAGGTGATGCTGAAGCCGCATGGGGTTACTATCAGCAAAACTTAGAGCTGTCGCAAGACATTCGAGATCGCTTGAGTGAGGGCATTGCGTTAAGAAAGCTCGGCACGATGCATTTGGCCTCTGGGGAACCTGAACAAGCAACAGAATTGTTCCAACGCAGTTTAACCGTTGCCGAGGGGATTCAAGACTGGCAAGGGAAAGGGCAAACGCTGCAAAATAAGGGAGATCTGAGCCGGTATAGGTACGCTTACCAAGAGGCACTGAGCCATTACCAAGCGGCGCAGGCCGTCTTTAAGCAAATTGGTGACTTGGGTGGAGAAGGCACAATCCTTAGACGCATGGGTGAGGTTCACCAAATTCAGACCGAGTTTGAGCAAGCTAGAGATTTGTATGCCCAAGCCCTAGCCATTCATCAAGAAACAGGAGATCTCTCTGAGCAGGGAAAAACTATCAACAGAATTGGCGAAGCCTACTATCACCAAGGATCCTACGAGGAGGCGTTGACCTACTATCAGCAGGCGTTGGATATTAGCCGACTAGAGTATGTGGGCGATCGCATTAGTGAAGCCAAAGCGCTGCAAAACTTCGGTCGAGTTTATGCCGTACAGGGCAACTACACAGACGCCCTAGATTACTACCAGCAAGCGGTTGATCTCCAAACTGAAATCGGTGATTTGCGCAGCCAAGGGACAACCCTTATAGACATAGCGGAGGCCCATTGGTACCTAAATCAGTACGATAAAGCGCTGGAGATATTGGGACAAGTACAAGCTATTCAACAATCGACAGGGGATCGCATCGCTGAGGCAAATACGCTCATTGAAATAGGGCTGAACCAGCGCACACGAGGGGAACAAGAGTTGGCTTTGGAAAGCTATCAGCGGGCGCTGGAGATAAGCCAAGAAATCACCTTCCCTGCCGGTATTGGGCTAGCATTTAACGGCATGGGCCTTGTTTACGAAGATTGGGGTGATTTAGATCGCGCTTTAGACTATTACGAGAAGTCTTTAGAACAGCGGCGAGAAGCGGGCGATCGCTCTAGTGAAAGTCGGATGTTAAACAACATTGGGCGAATTTATGCAGCACGCAAGCAGTACTCTGAGGCCCTGGAATTCTATCAGCAGGCCCTAGAGATTAACCAATCTGTGGGGCATCAATATGTGATGGGTGACACGTTCAATAACATTGGTAATGTGTATAACGCACAAGAAGACTATGCTCAAGCCATTGACTACTATCAGCGGGCGCTTGAGATTCGAGAGAAAATAGGTGATCGCAACGGTCAAAGTAGAGTGTTCAATGACTTGGGTATCAGCCACCTCAAACTACAAAAATACGAGCAATCGCTAAACTACTTTCAGCAGGCACTGGCGCTGCGCCAAGCCATTGGCAATCGCCGAGGAGAGGGTAGAACGCTCAAACACATTGCCGACGTTTACAAAGCGACAAAAGAATACGAGCAATCTGCACTCTATTACGAACAGTCACTCGCCATTAGTCAAGAACAAGGTGATCGCGTTGGGCAAGCGCGCACACTTCGAGACGTTGGTGGCTTATATGAGTGGTGGACAAACTACGCTCAAGCAATTAGCTACTTAGAGCAGTCGATTACTATTTTTCAATCGCTTGATAGAGATACTGACGTTGACAACGTTCGCAGAAAGCTGAGCCGCGTTCTCACCAAAATGAGAGAGGATAATGAGGCCAACTACCAAGCGCAGTGTCCGCAAACGGCGCGGGCGATCGCAATTCCTGTGAGTGATCTTTGTGCTCAATAGCAATAGGCTTAATAACAAATAAGCTCAATCATAAACATGAGTAAACCAACCATGGCTGTCACCGAAGAAACAGAGCTAGCCCAAGCTCGGACGTTAGATCGGGCCTGGTGGAGCTACTGGAAAGGCGACTATAGCGTCATGCATCAGTCTCTTCTAGCCTCTTTTATAAAGAGCGAGCCAGCTCAGCGTATTTCACAGTGGATTACATACTTTCAACAGAGATCACAGCAGAGAAAACATCTGTTTGAGGTGGACTGCTTTACTGACTTAGTGGAGTGGAATAGACTCATTGAACAAATGCTCACGTCAGATCTGACATCAGATCTCAGGGCCGATTGTCATTTTTCTGATTCTGTTTATTCTGCCTCTGTTGGTCGCTATATCTCCAGCAAGCACAGCAAGGCAAAGCACAGCTTCATTCTTTACAGAATACTCGGCAGTGATCTCCCGCCGCGTCACTATGTAGGTCAAACGCTGAAAAATCTTCAGTTTATTTTAGCTCACGAGCCGCCTTTGCACCATTGCCAGAAACGGTGGATTGTCAATAGAATCGTCGATAAACAACAAGAAAAAAAGATCCTTGAAACGCTAGATGCGCATCATCAAACCTATCGGCATATTTCATTTGATGAAGAAGTGTATGCTCAAGTCTCATACGACTTTGATAGCTTTTTGGTACCTGATTTTTTGCGATCGCCTGCGTTCAAAAAACTTGATCACAACAGTCAAATCTGGGCTAGCGATCGCCCCTACCGGCCCAAAAACCTGACCGCCATTAACCTCAACGCCGTTCGTAATCAAATCTTAGACGAAGGCCGACAGCTTGCTGACTGGACACTGGTGCTAGATGGCGGCTGCTTCATGACTCAAAATGCGTGGCGTCAACTCCTAAATGCATCGTTTGATGACAGGCGTGAGCACGAGTGTAAGCACCTGATTATTCCCATGGTTAGGCTCACTCATAATGATCAGCTTTTTTCAAAAGAGACGATTCCGCCCCCAACGGAAGAACCTCAAATCGCAGTCCATAAAAGTTCAGCTATCCGCTTTGATGAATCGTTGCAGTATGGCCGCTTTACTAAAGTAGAACTTTTTAGGCGGCTGCAAGTTCCTGGTGTTTGGGATCAGTGGAACTACAAACCCTGGGAGCATAAGCAGTGGAGTGTTTCAGATGAAGCCGGACAGTGGAAAACATTAGGCCGAATCGCTAGACTCTCATCAGGACACCCGCTCGATTACGACCAAAGCATCAAAGGCATAAGCGGTCGCACGGTCTCTCGGCAAGCTGCTGTCTGGCAATTTCTCGACAGAATAGACGAGCGGATCTTTCGCTGCAGGTTTGATGCAGACAACTTGTTGTTCTTTAACCAGAGGACGCTGACAAAATTCCGCGAACAGTTTCAAAAAGGAAATTCTAAATCTGTCAGTATTGCCCAACCGCTTTTGCAAGCGGCTGACCAAGCGCTATCTCATCCTGCTTACGCCGTGGTTCAAAAGGCAAATGCAGCGCCCAGTGGAGACATTCATGACTATTGGTCTCTCTCAGCGTTTAGCTGGCCAGATCCAACTGAACCGGATGGCCTACCGTATACTTTTCGAGATGGTGAGCGGTTGCCCGAAACCGAGTTGTACTCTGCCGAGAGCAATCAGTACGACCAAACGCGCCTGCAGTATACGTTCAAACACACGACAGTCCTAGCAATTGCTTGGTATATTACAGGCCATACCGATTATGCTACGCATGCCGCAAAGCTAGTGCGGACCTGGTTCCTAGACCCAAAAACTCGGATGAATCCTCATCTGGAATTTGCTCAAGTTGAGCTAGGAAGGAACAACAATCGGGGTATGCGTTGGGGGGTGATAGACACTAAAGACTTTTACTATTTTCTAGATGCGGTGCGGCTGCTGCGCCAAAGCGGTGTGTGGTCTGAGCGCGACCATAGTGCGATGCAAAGCTGGTGCCGGGCACTATTGGACTGGTTAAACAACAGCGCACAAGGGCGAGCAGAAAGCTGTTCAAAGAATAATCATGGCACTTGTTATGACTTACAAAAAGCGGCGCTGAGTGGGTTTTGCGACAATGCGATCGCGCTGTATAAAACCCTTGAATACAGCAAGTTTAGGTTTGAGATGCAGTTCAAAGCTAGTGGCCTTCAGCCTCACGAACTTAGTCGCAAAGATACTTTGCACTACCATACCTTTAATCTCCAAGTTTGGTCTGATTTAGCCCACATTGCTGAGCAGGTGGGCATCGACTTATGGCATTACAAATCAAAAGGCGGTGGCTCTTTGGAGAAAGCATTTCAGTGGCTGTTGCCCTATTACAACTTGCCCTGGCCATATAGTCAGGTGCAGCCGTTCAGCCGAGATCGGCTTTGTTGCTTGTGTGCGATCGCCCGCAATATTTACCCTTCCATTCGAGAAGATTCCACGCTTATAACCATTCCTCGCACCACTAACATGCTGCCGCATCCTTACGCTGGCATTGCGCCCGGATGGATGTTTGCCCTCAATATGAGCGGCATTTCTTCAGGTTAGATGAGGCTTCATGCTAGATGAGACTTCAGGCTAGATGAGACTTCAGTTAGGTGAAATGAGGTGAAACTTTATTAGGTGAACTGTTAGAGGGATAGGGCGCATAGAGAGACTTATCAATCTGTCCGAAAGAGCATACGGCTGAGAGCTGCAAAAGCATATCTTTCTCAACTGAATAATTTGCGAAGCTACTATCGTAAGACACTGGCTCTGCAAAGCCTGCTGCCCTCATCCAGTCTCGCTTTCTAAATAGCCTAAATGGATTGTCAGGATCGCCGCTGCACGCACAACCATCGTCATGATTGTCTAGATAGTTTACCAACGTCTCAACAGCGTTAGCCGTAAGCTGCCTGCTGTCTCCTAATCTGAGGTAACCCACATAGGCTCCCTTTGCCTGTTTAAAAGCAACGTTGGAAGCAACGTTGGAAGCGGCTCCGGTTTTGGTGGCTGAAGAGACCCACCGTACCCTTGGATTTGCTGCGTATGGGTTTGTTGACTGCTGATTTTGGTGGCCAGTAGCCTCACCCACCAATACACATACTTCTAGGTCAGTGTAGGTCTGATTTAACACACTTTCTATGACAGCTTCCAATCGCGCTGTTTGGTCAAAAGCCAGAACTCCAACCGCCAGAATATAGATAGAGACTTTAGGGACTTCGTAAATTCGATGGGGTTGGTATTTTCTCTCTAGTGGCAGCGGACACTTCTCTTCACAGCCAGCTTCAGCTAGCTTTTGTCCCTGCTTGCGATCGCTCTCATTCACCCCGCCTGGTGGCTCTTGGTGAAGCCCCTGCGCTGTCTTGACGGGAATAAAATAATAGCCCGCATTGTAGGCCCTGTATCCAAACTCACGATCCTCACCGCCCCAGGCCTGAAAATCTTCACTAAAGTCGCCGATCTCTCTGACCATTTGCTTAGCAAAAGCCAAGTTAGAGCCGACAACAGCACGGTAAGGATAGCGCTCTGCCTTCAAATCATCTGTTTGTTCATAGACGGCAATTCTCCAATCCTGCCAGGATTTACGTCCCTTCCACATTTCATTTTGAGTCTTAATCTCCGGGAGATTAAGCGCCACCTTCATATCTCGCAAGATTTGATCGTCACTGATTTCATCTGCATTTACGAACTGGCGCGTTCCTATCAGCAGAGCCTTTTTTGAAACGTGTAGATATTGCATGTAAGCTTCTACAAGCTGCGGTGTGGGCAGCATATCGCACTGCAGCAGAATGATGTTTTCGTGCTGGGCACAAGAAAGGCCAAGATTGCAAACCTTGGCTAGCCGAAATCCCTCATCGGGCTGTCGGGCGTGCCTTAGCCTCAACCGAGGCTGATATTTTTGGATTACCGTTTCAATGCCATCGCTGCTGCCATCATCGGCCACGATAATTTCGATTAGATGAGAGGGGTAGCTCTGATGTGTCAGAGCCGCTAACATTTTTGCTAGCTTATCTTTTCGATTGTAGGTTGGAATAATGATGGAAACAGGCAGATGGTAGGGCTGCTGGCTACGAACAAATGCTTTAACTTTTTGAGTGATAAAGGTGTAGTCATTATTTTTCCCAATAGGCATCCTCTCAGGTTTTTCATCGTGTTGAGGCAGATTCTGCTTTGAGTTCTTGGGTTGCTTCTCTGGCTGAAGGCGTCTCTTATTTTGGCCGCTGTTGGTTCGATGAAAGGCTTCCACGCTTCTCTGTAGCTGAAAAGCAATTCTGAAGTCTTGTGGTGCGAGCTTCTGAGCAATTTTGTAAAAGGCGATCGCCTCACTGTACTGCGCCGCATCAAACAAATCTTGTGCTATTTGAAAGTAATGTGCTGAGCGGCCTGAGAGTGCTTTTTTAGAGGCCTCTTCTTCAGTCCTATGGATATTAGGTGTACCGTTATTAGGCGTATAAACTAGCGCTGAGTAGTCCCGATGGCTTGGGGACGGAGACAGGTGTGATGAGGAAATAGACGTTGACGTTTTTAATCTGTTTGAATATCGTAGCTCAATGCTGTCGGCTAGTTTGTTCTCTGGAGAATATTCTGAGATGGGTTGTTGAGTCTGTTCCTCAGGCGGCTGTTCAGATAGCCGTTTAGTGTGTCGATTGCAGAAAGCAACGCCAGCAGCATTGTTTTGAGCCGTAAAAATAGCCGCTAAATTCTCATAGGCTTTGCGGTAAGCGCTGTTGAAAACAGTCACCTGCGTGTAGGCCGCGATCGCCTCACTCAGCGCATTCATGGCACAAAATGCATTTCCCATCCAAAAATGCGCATCTACAAAATCAGGTTGCAGTGCGATCGCGGCTCTATACATTTCCACAGCCGCCATATGTCGATGCTGCTGCGCCAGAGCCCGGCCTGTTTTATAACACAAATCGGCGTGATCAGGCGCTATGGAAAGTGCAGTTTGATAGCTTGCGATCGCATCTGACCAATGCCCAATTTCACTGGCCAAATCGCCGATGGCCTCCAACAACCAAACCTCTCGATAGCCATAGAACACAGCTTTTTGATAAGCGTGAATAGCCTCCGCCAGCTTGGACTGCCTGTGATAGCGCTGTCCCAGTTGTAGATAGGCATCTACCTTTGCGCTCATACCTACCAAAGCTCCTGCCTAGTGTCGAATCGTTGTGTTTGATGTTGCGCTTTGCACTGCTCTCTAAATTGGTTGATATCACTTTCCATCGCGATCTGCGCGGCTTGGTGCCATTTGCGAACAGCTATTGATTCAATGAGATCAACAGCGATTTGCGTACCCACTACGACATTATCTAAGGAGGGTGGGGCTAATGGTGGCAGGTCTGATGATGGCTGTGCGGATGATGGAGGCGCTGGTGAATGGGTAATTCCCTGATTTAGAAATTCGAATACACAGCTCAGTGCAGAGGCTGCACTGGTGACAATTTTAATTGACGATTTTTGGTTGGCCGCCGCCCGCTCAAGTCGCTGCCGCTGCAGATCATCTTGGCGCATCCAAGGAAAAGCAATTAGAGGAATGCTTAGCAGCTGACAAGCATAAATATTGGCATAGTTACCGGCACCAATTACCAGATCTGCAGCTGGCAACAACTTTGTCGCTGGCCAGTCGCTATACCAAATGTCAACAGGACAGTCATCTGGCGGAAGGGGCGAAACATAGCGCACTATGACCTGTGGACATTGCTGGACTAAAGCTGCACAAAGATAGTCGTATGTTGAGCGTTCTCCAGGCTCTTGGGACGAGATAACCAGAATAGTTTTGTTGTTATTTCCTAGCGCTGAACGGGTGTTTGAATCAGGCGTTGAGTCGGTGCTTGTATTGGTGTTTGGCTCAGTGTCTGCATCATCTGTTGGCTTAACTGCTAGTCCTAGCAAGTGCCTAGCCACCGCACGAGCGACCGATGTGTATATTGACTTTCCTAGCCAAGGCGGTGTTCGCTGGATGTCAAATTGCGGGATGTCAAATTGCGAGGTGTCAAACTGCAGGGCATTGGGTTGCAGAGAGAAAAGCTGTTCTACCGTGTAAGGCGCTTCGTAGGCACCGGGTGCAATGGCTAAATCGTAATGACTTTTGATGAAGTGTTCGAGATCGCGAGCGATTATATGCTGTGGTTCTAAATCGCGCAGAACGAGCACTTTAGGAATGTTGTTGAGCGCAGTTAAGATATCGGTGAGCTCTTGATAAAACCCATCTGGCGGTGCATCTACAATCAGAACAAACGGTGCTATTGAACACAGCTGCTCTAGCTGTAAAGCAGCTTCCGCACGATTGCTTTCTGCAGTATTACTTCCAATACTCGCGTCTTGGCTACTAACGACATAAGGAACAGACTGAATAGAAATCCGAGACTGCAGGGCTGGCGTCTGTGATATTTGGTTGCGAGCAACAGATGCATAGGGACTGTTGGTTAGGATGATAATCTGCCGATTGTGGGCTGCTAAGGTCGCGATCGCCATCGCTCGCTCTAACGCCCCTTCCCCATGTCCAATGGCATAGATAACCCATGGCAGCTGAAGCGGACTTAGGCTCACCCCATACATACAAAAAGCTCACTTTAAATACAATTACTTTGATGCAAATTATACTCAGCTAGCTGTAGCTATTTAAGTACATATACCACAAGAAGCTGTCTGAATTAGACGGTATCTGACCTTGAAAGCTTGTTGAACGATTCACGTGTCATAGAATGCAAATATTTTCTATCTCACTGTCCGTAACTGCATTTGAGATAGTAAGATACTGCTAAGCTCAGTAAGTTCACGGACATCGCTAAGACTTTAGTAAGGCTTACAAACCTAGAAAACTTGTAGGCATAAGAAAGCTTGGCAACACAGAAAGCTTACTCTAGCGCCCATAGAAAACCTTTTTTATGAACAGTGTCAGGAGTCACTGTAATGCCAGACAACCAAGACGGTGAAAATCCTAAGCTACCTGCTGCTCTTTTTGGTGCATTGTTACAGACTGGGGCAGGGATGGCGTTGTTGGGCTCGGCTGCATTGGGTTCAGTTGCTATAGCATCACCGAGTCAAAGGAATCTTGCCGCGAGCGATGTTACATCGAGCGCTACAGCAGCAACAGGTAACAACTTGCAAGCGCCGCGTCTCGTTTTGCAGCCCGACGGAACGGTCAGCCCACAAGTGACCGCAGACATCTCTACGCAGTTTGCTAAACAACCCTTTAAAGCGCCTGCTGAGCAAGTGCAGGCTGATGCAAAAGGTGTGTGCTTCACGGTTGATGAAGACGGTGCCATTTCTCTTCAAGAGATAGAAGAGCCCGCTGAAGACCTAGCCGCTGAAGGCGAATCAAATGCACCCGGTAGCATCGATAGCATTTCTCTATGCCCTCCTGTAGAAGATGCTGAGGAAGATCCTCTCCCTTACGAATCCTGATTTTCTCTACCCTTTTCATATCTGAAATCCTGTAGGGTCTTAGCATGCTACGACCCTACAGGATGGTGCGTTGTTTTCAGCTGTTCCCTTAGCCTTTGTCTCTAGCTCGCTGTAAGGTTGTTCGGCTGTCTTCTTCGATCAACTCCTCCGGCGCGGTAGGTTCTTCTATTTCAGGGGTTTCTGGTTCGGGGGTTTCTGGTTCAGTCGTTTCTAGTTCAGTAGCTTCTAGCTCAGGCGCTTCTAGCAACAAATCTTGTGTGATTTCTGTCTCTTCTGCGTCTTTTTCTCCCAGTTGGCAGCAGCTCAAGAGCGGGACGTCAGTCAATTCAGAGAGATTCAAATCGCTGAGAAAGGCTGACCAGTCTTGCACGATCGCTTCATTATTGGGCGTAGCGCGCCGTAGCATAGCAAGCTGGCTGAGGGTGTCTTGCAGGAAACCATAGTTGGCATATAGGGCCGCGCGATTGCGATCGCCCACCGCATCAAACGTTTGCCTGAGCGTAGGGTCAATGGTGCGTCGTTCTATCCATCCACTTAAGATATTTTGTGAAAGGGGAGGTTGCGCATTACCCACGCAGCTAAATGTCAAAGACCATTGGTATAAGTCACCAACAGCAAGATTGGTTGAGAGCGGAACGCCAACGATGCCTGCGCGCTCGGTTTGACCCGTGAGCCTGCCTTCGTAAATGGGCGCATTTAGGCTGTTTTTGAGCACGAAGATGGTTTCGGTTGCTTCACTGATAGGCGCCGATAAGTAGAACCACAGTGTAGGCTGCGCTTGGCTGGTGCGAGCAGCGAAAGTATTTTGGGTGTCAGGAGAGGTGTAGGCGATCGCCCTTGACTGTTCACTGAACTGGCCATTGAATTGGCCATTGAATTGGTCACTGTGTTGCCCGTTGCGATCGCGCTCATGACAGCCTCCGCTAGCGCTACCGACGCGCCCTCGACTCGCGGCCTCTGCACTAAATTGGATGGGGAGCGGGGGCAAAGCTTCTGCCTTTGTCGGGGCTGGAATCATCAGCGGGATGAGCGAAGATGACA
>JBCCOO010000020.1:0-73512 GCA_039025345.1 Cyanobacteria bacterium P01_D01_bin.105
GAAAACTCAATCAGCACCTGCTTGAACGCTTTATTCACAACTTAGACTTGGACGAGACATTAATTAAATCGCATCACAACTATCAGAACCTCTGTGAATACGGTGTCCTCGTCTCGTAATTATGTCCGGAGTATTGTTCTAACGGATTTCATATAATCTGGATTTCATTGCCTGGATCTAATCCGACTGGCTCTAACCGATTTGACACCGACTTGATACTAACAGCGCTCTTCGGGTGAGCGGTTTACCTTCCGTTTGGCCAAATGTTTTGATTTCATCGAATGCATCGTCTTGGTAGCGCCGCTAAAATCTGCTGGCACTAGCGTCTTTGATGGCTGTCGCTTTGATGGCTGGCGTTTGGATGGCGGCTGTCGCTTTGATGGCTGAGAAGCAGGGTCTGTAGCGAGGGCAGCCGTATCATTCGATTCTTTGAGAATGTATCCGATACCGCGAACCGTGTGGATGAGTTTGCGATCGCTACCGGCTGTCAGTTTTTTTCGCAAATATCGAACATACACTTCCACAATATTAGAACTGCCGCAGTAATTGTAGCCCCACACATTCTCTAAAACCTGAGCACGGGTTACCACTCGAAAGTAGTTTTTCATCAAATAGTTCAACAAATCAAACTCTTTAGCCGTTAAGTGAATAAACGCATCTCCCCTAAAGGCCTCTCTAGTTTTTCGATTCAGCGTCAGATCGGCGCAGCGTAACAGGGAATCGGAATCATCGGTCGCGGTTTCAGGCTGGCGCTGGGGCAGCTTGCGGCTAATGCGTGCCATCAGCTCTGCCATGTTACAGGAGGGCAGTGAGATGCAATCACTCGCGCCTTTCTGCAAGCCTGCGATGCGCTCCTGTGCACTGTCATTTTCAGTGATGAGGATAATTGAGCGCCGATGGCTATGCGTTATGAGGCGATCGCAAATCTCTAACCCCGAGAGCCTTGGCAGCGACCAGCTCACAACCATCAAATCTGGCTCTATCCGCTGCGCAGCCAGTAGCCCTCTGAGGCCATCGTGAATAACGCTCACCTGATAGCCTAGTTGAGTAATCTCTAACTGAAGCCTCTCGACCAGCTCCGTCTGGTCAGAAATAATCATAATGTGCTGCACACTAGACTGGGAATTGGGTTGAAGCCTAGCGTCAGCCTCTTTGAAGAGAGAATAGCGTTGATGCTGAGAGTATTGACGTTGCGAGAGCGAAGAGCTAGAGAACGCCTGATCCATAATTCTAAAATTTTCTTTAGCTCTACAACTTCTATACAACTCCAATATTAGCCATTTTTCTGAGATTGAAGCGTCGCGAGGCAATCTCTCTTTATATTTCTGAAGAAAATTTTCACTACTACAACAGAAACCTTAAGAAAGCGTGTACGCGGCATTAAGAAACATATAGACATTGTCAGTCTGTTGTTTGAAAATCTGTTGTTTAAAAATATGATGCATTGCTGAACTGTGATAACACCCGCCATATCTTCAGTGTAAGTGAGCACATCGCTGCTTGAATAAGTTGTTGTTAAATAAGTGCTCTTAAGAGAGTTGTTTATGTCTTTTATCAAAAAAGCTTGGATTCAAAAAGGGCGTTAGTGACACATTCGTTGTATGCCGACTATGAAGATCGCCTTGTTGTCATTGCACAATCCATCGCACTTGCGCCTGCTCTTAGTGACATCACCTTTAAATATAGCTTTGACTAGCGATACCTGAGTACGCTTGGGTATCGCTAGTTATTTGGTCTCAATCTTAAGAAGCCTCAATCTTAAGAAGCCTCAACAGGTAGTGGTACACATCAAAAAAGGCTGATATCCTACTCTATATATAGAGTCAGCACAGATATAACTGTCAGCACCTACATGCCTAAAGACACCCAACCTTTTCTCCTGTCCGATGCGGCCATGAAAGCTGCCAGCTACTCCACCTATGAAAACTTTCAACCCCAACTTTCCATAGGCCCCACCGAGCTGCAAACTTGGAAGCAGCGTATTATCCGCTTTCAAACTCAGCTTAGAGCTGCCCCTACGCCGCAACAAGGCAGCCTCTTCAGCACAGCAGAACCCACCCCAAAAAAGCCAACCGAACAGGCCGCTACCCTTGATCCGTTTAGTTTGCGCCGCCAAAACACCGAATTCTGGCGCTGGCAGTTCGACGACGTCGGTGTCGCCGCCATGTACTTTGTCATCGACTATGCCCTCCCAGCTCGCCCCCTACTCCTATACATTGGCGAAACCGTAAAATCTAACCAGCGGTGGAAAGGCGTCCACGACTGCAAACGATATTTGACTAACTATCGCCAATCTCACTATGAAAACGGACTGGAGAGCGAATTGGCGATCGCCTTTTGGCCCCACGCCCCTGAAGAGCGTAAAGCCAGACAGCAACTAGAGGGGCAGTTGATTTATAAATGGCGATCGCCCTTCAACAAAGAAAATTGGCGCTACTGGAACACGCCCTTTGTCAGCGGCAAAGAAACCAAAGAATAACAAAACCCATCGCACCGCCAAAACGCCCCTTTCAGGGAGGCTGGGGAAAAATTCACAAATCACGCTATAGTTCCATCTAAACTGCCTCAAAACGCAGCTGCTCAGTCGACAGAAGGAACGCAAAATGCACACCCCCCGCAGCCTCTACAAACCCAGTTTGCTCACCCTAACTGCCGGTCTCCTCAGCACCCTCCTCCTCGGCTGTAACCCCAACCCCACCTACGACGGTACCGACGCCACCAACGGATCACCCGCCTCAACCGACTCTCTAAAACTCCTGTACTGGCAAGCCCCCACTACTCTCAACCCGCACCTCTCCCCCGGCACCAAAGATCGCGAAGCCGCCGCCCCCATCCTTGAACCCCTCGCCGCCTACAGCGCCGACGAAACCCTCATCCCCATCCTCGCTGCCGAAATCCCCACTCAAGAAAACGGCGGCCTCAGTGAAGACAACACCACCGTCACCTGGAAACTAAAAGAAGGCGTGACATGGTCAGACGGCGAACCCTTCACCGCCGCAGACGTCGTCTTCACCTATGAATTCATCACCAACCCCGAAGTCGGCTCCACCTCCACCGAATTCTACGGCGAAGTCCAATCCGTTGAAGCCATTGACGACACCACTGTAAAAGTCACCTTTGCTCAGCCCACCCCCGCCCCCATGAACCCCTTTGTCGGCGGCAGCGGCATGATTCTCCCCGAACACATTTTTAAAGACTACCTCGGCGCAAACGCCCGTTCCGCCCCCGGCAACACCAGCCCCGTGGGCACCAACGCCTACCAAGTCACCGAATTCAAACCCGGCGACACTATTGTTTATGCGCCTAACCCTAACTTTAGAGGTGACGCACCTGCCTTCAACACAGTTGAACTCAAAGGTGGTGGCGATGCGGTCTCTGCTGCCCGCGCCGTATTGCAAACCGGCGAATCTGACTACGGCTGGAACATTCAAGCTGAACCTGCCGTGATTCAAGGGCTAGAATCGGGTGGAAACGGCGAGATGGCTTATGTGTTCAAACCTTTAATGGAGCGCATTTACATTAACTTCTCTGATCCGAATAAAGAAGTGAATGGGCAAACCTCCGAGAAAAATACGCCCCATCCGTTTTTATCAGAAAAGCCTGTGCGCGAAGCCCTGAGCCTCGCCATTGACCGTGAAACCATCGCCACTCAGCTCTATGGAGAGGCCGGGACGGTGGCGACCAACTTTGTGGTTGCCCCTGACAAATACGCCTCTTCTAACACAACATACGAATTTAACTTAGAGAAAGCGGCTAAGCTGCTAGACGATGCAGGCTGGAAAGATACCAATGGTGACGGTGTGCGAGATAAAAACGGGGTGGAGATGAGTCTTCTCTTTACCAGCTCAGTGAATCCGGTACGTCAGAAAACACAGGAGATTATTAAGCAAAGCCTAGAATCGATTGGGATGGAGGTGGAGCTGAAAAGCGTGGAAGCTGGGGTGTACTTTGGAGATTCGACGAATCCTGATTCTGTGCATCAGTTTAATGCGGATTTGCAGCTATTTGCTTTTGATAGTGAAACGCCTGAGCCTGATTCTTATATGGAGCTGTACGCTTGCGATCAGATCTCGCAAAAAGAGAATCAGTGGTCAAAAGAGAATTCTTCTCGCTACTGCAACCCTGAGTACGATGCGATATTGGACAAGCTGGCGACGGAGATTGATCCAGAAAAAAGAGCGGCGCTATTTGTGGAGATGAATGATCTGTTAGTGGAGGATGTGGCGCTGATTCCGCTGGTGAGAAGAAGCGATGCCTATGCGATTTCTTCGAGTTTGACGGGGTTAGATTTTACGCCTTGGGCCGCGAGCACGTGGCAAATAGAAAAGTGGGGCAAACAGTAGAGTCACTATCATGGGCAAATACTTTCTCAAGCGGCTTCTGATTGCTATTCCGACGCTGGTTGCCATTAGCATGGTGATTTATTTGGTGCTGGCGCTCGCACCTGGCGATCCGTTAGGAGAGTTTGCCAATAGCCCCTCTATCACACCCGAAGTGCGCGAAAATATTCGCCGCGCGCTAGGGCTCGATCAGCCGATTTACGTGCGCTATTTTAAGTGGGCCACGGCTTTTCTCTCTGGGAATATGGGCTATTCCTTTGTGAGTCCGTTGCCGGTTAAGGCACTGATCCTTCAGCGATTGCCAACGACATTGTGGGTTGTGGGCAGCGCCTATGTGTTCTCTATTCTGATCGCGTTTCCGCTCGGCATTGTTTCTGCACTGAAGCGTCACAGCTGGATAGACAACATCGCAACCACCTTTGCCTTTGCCGGATTTTCAATTCCCCCGTTTTTTACGGGACTGCTATTTATTTTGCTCTTTAGCGTCACGTTGGGATGGCTGCCGTTTATCTATGACAGCACTTTGCAAGTGAGGGATGTGGAGAGTGCGATCGCGCAATTAAGGCAATCCATCATGCCCATCTGTGTGCTGGCCTTGTTCCAAACCGCTGTGCTCATGCGCTACATCCGCGCTGCCGTGATCGAACAGCTCAGCATGGACTACGTGCGCACCGCCTACGCTAAAGGACTGGGTAGCGCTCAAGTTATCTTCCGCCACGTTCTGCGCAACGCCCTCATTCCAGTGGTGACCCTGATTGCGCTAGATATTCCCACTGTTTTTACAGGCGCACTCGTCACCGAGCAAGTCTTTCGCGTTCCGGGCATCGGCTCTCTGCTCATCGACTCCATCATCCGCAGCGATACCCCTGTGGTGATGTCGATTACCTTCATCTACGCCATTCTCATCGTCGTGTTCAACCTCATCGCCGACGTGCTCTACGGCGTTCTCGACCCGCGTATTCGATATTCGCAGTAAGCATCAAAAAATATTTACATATCGGGGAGCAATTTTCGGCTAAGGCACGTCAGTGGTGCTATGCCCCGAATCTGTTTTTACTTCCAGGGAATTGAGTTCCCAATGGGATTGAGGACACCCCCCACATGAACTTTGCATCTACCGAGTTTGCCGCTTTTTTTATTACGGTTTACGGTCTCTACTGGCTGCTGTCTCGCCGTTGGCAAAATCGGTTATTGCTGGGCGCTAGCTATGTTTTTTACGGAGCATGGGATTGGAAGTTTCTAGGCTTGATTGGCCTTTCCACCGTGCTTGATTTTTTTCTGGGCAAGTGGATATACGCCACGTCAGCACCTGACAAAAGAAAGTCTCTTTTGCTGGTTTCTTTAGCTGTTAACCTCGGAATGCTGGGGATATTTAAGTATTTTAATTTCTTTACGGGGTCTCTGGTTAGTTTTTTAGCCCCTTTGGGCTGGCAGCCTAGCTGGCCGCTACTCAGCATTGTGCTGCCGGTGGGTATCTCTTTTTACACATTTCAAACCCTGAGCTACACCATCGATATCTATCGCAGAAAGCTAGCGCCGGTTGACAGGCTTGAGGACTTTGCCCTATTTGTCGCCTTTTTCCCTCAGCTGGTGGCTGGCCCCATTGAACGAGCTAGCCGATTTTTACCGCAAGTGACCTCCGAGCGGCGATTTGTTTTTAAGCAAATGACGCGGGGATGCTTTCTGATTTTGTTGGGGCTGTTTAAAAAGGTCGCCATCTCTGATGGGATAGCGCAATCTGTCGATACGATTTATAACTCTGCCAGTTTTTTAGAGCCCAGTTTTTTAGGATCTGGGACGATAGGCACGCTAGATATTATTCTGGCCACTTACTTATTCGCCGTCCAAATTTACTGCGATTTTTCGGGATATTCCGATATTGCCAGGGGGCTGGCCAAGCTGTTGGGCTTTGATCTGATGATCAATTTCAATACGCCTTACTTGGCCGTTAACCCCAGCGATTTTTGGCGGCGATGGCACATTTCACTTTCGGCTTGGCTGCGCGACTATTTATATATTCCGCTGGGGGGCAGCCGTCAGGGCGATCGCACAACCTATCGCAACTTGATGTGCACCATGGTGTTGGGCGGGCTGTGGCACGGTGCAGCTTGGAACTTCATTTATTGGGGCTTTTATCAGGGCAGCATTCTCTGTATTCATCGTTGGATAGCAGGTGCTAAGCCCTCTGTGCGGCCAGTCGTGACGCTCACCGATAAAATTCGCAGGGTCTGCATCACGGTCGGCTTTTTCCATGTGACCTGTTATGGGTGGCTGTTGTTTCGGGCCACGTCTTGGACGCAGATAGTCGCTTTTTCAAAGCGACTGTTTTTGCACCCCGTTTGGAGCCCACCGACCCTGCCCATGATTCCTTTGTCAGCCTGGGTAGGGATTGTCGTGGTTTTGTTTATAGATCTCGCTCAATATACGTCTGGCACGTCGGTGTTTTATCGGCTGTGGCCAACGTACCGGCGAGCAGCGCTCTATGCGTCGCTCCTCGTTGTCTTTCTTATGGGGCTAGCGAATACCAGCAACACCTTTATTTATTTTCAGTTTTAGATTCAGTTTTAAGACAGGGCTTGGATTCTTTACGAGGTTTCAGCTCTTTAAAGAAGCATTCTCAGTTATTCAATTCTCAATCATTTAATTCTCGGTTATTCAACTTTATCAACGAGTCAATTACCAACAATGCGCTCACGCTCCCACGCTCCCACACTTCAGCGGTCTGAATCGGCCCAGCCCTCAACAGGCCAAGCTTCAGTCCCCCAACTACCAAAATCTGCTCAAAAAACATTCGGCATCAGTTCGCAGTCAGCCGCAAAGCAACATCGGCTCGCCCAGTCCCCGCTGGCACAGTGGGTTGCTTTAGGCAAAACGGCTCTGTGGGTGCTCTTTTGGCTAACCCTAATAGACATTGGCATCAATCATCTATTTGCCTATCCTGAAGGGAATGAGCGCACTCCAAATACGCTGGAGAGATACTTTAACTATGGCCGCTCAACGGAAGGCAAGCTGCAGCGCATGGTGCAAGACACGGTCGAAAACAGCGCCCCGATTCTTGAAGCAGGCTGGATCGATCCGCAGGATTGGAGATCGCTCCCGAGCGAACCCAAAGACGACAATGATTTGCTAATGGCCGTTTACGGCATGTCTTTTTCATATGACATCAGCACAGCCCTAAGTGAACTCGATAACAACATTACCCTGCGCAGAATTGGCGCACCCTCCGCACCCCCGAGCCATTCCTATGCCGCTTACCTCGCCGATGAAGCCGGCAGAAATGCCGACGTGGTGATGATGGGCGTACTCGCTTCTAGCATCAAACGGATGCGTAGCGTGTCGGGCATGAGCTGGAACTATGAGCACCCCGCCCCCTACACCTATCCCCACTATCATCTCAACTCAGCAGGCGAACTGGTCGCAACAGAACCCGCTATTTCCACTGCGGCTGACTTTGTCTCTGCTTTCAACAGCCAAAGCAAACCCTGGCAGCACCTCCAGCAGCAGATGGCCGAGTATGATTCGGTTTTTGACCCAGCCATTTTCAACGAAAATTGGACCGATAAATCGTCCCTTTTCAGACTCATTCGCCGGGGGTGGGCCAACCGCACTCGCCAGCGCAGCGACTACGGGATTTACGACACGGCGACTGGGTTCAATCCAGAAGCCCCCGAAATGAAAACACTCGAGGTTATGCTCACAAACTTTGTAGCCACCGCCAGAGCCGCTGACCAACTCCCAATTATTTTGATAATTAGCGACCCTGGCTTTGACAACAGCCTCTACGAAATCCTCAGCCCCCATCTGCAAACGCTCGACGCCCTATCCCTCAGCACCTACGAGCTTGTGCCCACTGACAACCCCGACAATTTTATGCCAGATACTCACCTTACCCCAGCTGCCAATCGCAAAGTAGCTAGTGCTTTACAAGAAATGATTGCATCAGCCAAAGAAACAACTCAAAAATAACGCACCCACCCAGCATCCTCTCACCCATGCTCCCCCACCGAAACGCCCTGAGACGGGTTGTATGGCGGAGAGAGCTGCCCTACGAAAACAGCGGAGAGACCCGCCCTACGAAAATAACAGCCCTGAATCAACAACAAACGTTATCTCGACCTAACATTAGTGAGATATATGGGAAAAAGGAATAATGTCACCTTCACAAACAACATAAGCACAGTCATTGTCAGTGAGGTCAACTTCATAACCGCCTGTGAACTCTCCAAAAGAGGGCAAAGTAAGGCGACGCTGCGCGCGCTCTAGAAAAAAGCAAGGCAAACGAAGGCTATCGGTGCGCGATCGCAACTTAACCACCGGATGAATATGTCCGCAAATATTCAGCTTGGCACCGTCTCTCATCTCAGGCTCATGACTCAATAAAAACGGCCCTACCGTAACCGCCTCTATTTCACAGCGCATCGGCATCGGTGGCAAAGCCGCCACTAATCGTCGATCATGATTGCCCACAATCAAACAAACATCAGCAGCGATCTCTTTCAGAAACAGATCCCAATCAGTGAGCACTTCTGACACAAGAGACTGCTTAGAATGAAACAGATCACCTAAAATAAACAACTTTTTAGGATGAGTTTGAGCAACGAGCCTTCTTAGCCGCGCCAAATTCTCGCTGTTAATTTCGTTTGAAATCGGAATCCCTAGAGCCTGAAACGCCTCTGCCTTGCCTAAATGCACATCTGAAACTAACAATGCGTCTACATCTGGCAGATACAGCGCCTTATCTTCTAGTAGCCGCAACCTTTGATCGAGCAAGCAAATTTCATCATCAGCACCAGAGCCACCTGAGTGAGCTTGAACAGACCTCACGCAGTCACCGTCCTTCTAAGCAGGTTGCCGTGAGTAAAGACAGAACTCATCAGCCCCCAGCGCACGGGGTTAGACGTGCGGCCAAAGAGAACAATCATTGCTTGAACAATCTCAGGTAGGGTGGAAGTATCGGCTAAAAAGCCTGCCCACTGGTGTTGTTTTAACCCAAAGAAGGTCGTGAAAAACTGTTGTAAATCTTGCGTTTTAAACGCCATCAAATTCTCTAAACCGAAGCTGTAGAGATAATGCTTGCGCAATCTATCTTCGGGCCAAAGCGCTTGCCAAGCGTCTTGAGCAATTTGTTCAGGAGAGTGGCTTTGGGTTTGCAGAGATTGGGCGATCGCACTCGCCAAATCCGGCCCTCTGCGCAACAGCGCCCCCTGCATATAGCCCGTGGCCGGATGCACCATGCTCGCCGCACCGCCAAACCCCACCACCGCCTGCGTCAAATCAGGCAGCGGCATATTCATCGGAAACAAACACCGCTCTACATGATGCGTTTCCACCAGCTTTACGCCCCTGTCCGCTAAGCGCCGATGCAGCCGATGCTCTAGCGTATCCATCGGGATGCCAGGAACGTGGGCTAAAGACGTCTCTTCTACGAAGTAAACATCATTGCCTAAGTCCATTGCATACAAAAAGGTCGGCGGCAGCTTTCTTTCGGGGCCGGGCAGATAATCATCCCGGTAGTCCATCAGCACCATTTGCCCGGGCGCTACCGGCGGCGCAGAGAACTTGCCGACGATGCCGTAAGCGGCCTGATAGGCAATAGGCTTAGTTTGCGGCACTCTGCGAATTAACGCTGCCTTGTGGCCACTCGTATCTATCACCAGCCGCGCACTGTAGGTTTCACCCGATTCTGTGGTCACTTCAGAGCGTCTGGCACCGTGACTAACGCTGGCTGCTTTGCCCATGTGCCAAGTAATGCCGTGGTGGGCGCTTTGTTTTTGCCAGTGGCCCTGCAGCTTTTCTCTATCGATGAGGCCGTAGTCTCGATTGAGCGGGATCGGCTTGTCGCCCATGTGCGCGATTGTATTTTGCCAGCGATGGCTTAAAAAGTCGCTCATGCCTAGCGCTTCTAGCTCGTCGGCCCAAATGCCGTAGGTGTTGGGCCAAGGCTCGTTTGGGTCGGTGGCACTAAGGCCTTCAACTTTGATGCCTCTTTGCTCCAGCGCGGTGGCTAAAAACAGCCCCGCTGGCCCCGAACCAATTACCAATACGTCTGCCATGTACCTTGTTATCAAGTATTTTTTCTTATTTTACTGGCTAGCCTGCTGACGGATGCGGTTTGAATCATTGAAGCCAATTATTTTGATAACATTCTTATGCTCTGACGCCTCTTGTCCTTGAGTAATAACCCGACCCCATATCCCAATTGTCACAGTCGCTAGTTGCGTGCGGATCTTATGAAATGGAGATGCAGTGCATTCTCGGATTGTGGACTGCTGGTTAAGGATACGGGTATCGTATTTGACACGATCGGTGGGAAATTCTCTCAGTACTTTTTTTAAGCTTTACATTGACATCAAATTTAGGCGAAGAACAGGCCTAACGTAAGCCATCTCGATACTTATTCCGCCGGGCGTGCCGTAATATACAACTATGGAAAATGCACGTAACTGTATACGGACTGTAGGTGCTTCTTACTTTGGGTCTTATCTATTGATAAGCATCTTTTTTTGACAGTACAGGGGCATCTCTTGCATCGACGAAAATAGCTATCGACTGCTAGCAACAACAGCAGCTGTTTTCTAGATATGTCCTTGGCTCTACTTTGAGTTCAATCCAGGTTTGATTCAAAATCTTAGGTTTTCAGTGCTGCTTGTGGCTGTTGTCGGTGACAGGCGGGGAGATTTTTGACTGCGCTCTTTTTCGTGCAGCTTGGGGGCTGTTTTTTGCTTATGGTTGGGTGTGATTTATGAGCTTGGTTGAGTTGTGGTCTGCTTGCTGTCCACCTGCGATCGCAGGTGAACAAATCCATCATTAAATTCCTGTTATTCGTCACCACAGCGCATTTTTATGACCAATATTCTTAGATTTCGTGTTCCGAATTCCACTCAAGCCTCTGCTCCTGTGACAGATATCACAATAGGGCGAAATATTTGCCTAATTGTGGGCTTAGCCTGTATGGCTGGCTTCATTGTAAATATGCTGGTGGCGACAGCACCGCCAGCGCTTTTTGATATAGGGTGGCGAATAAACTTTTTACAACAGGCCGGAGAGCGCAGCATTGTCTTCCTTTTTGGTGCTGCGCTCTTTCTTTATAGTCAAATTGCTTATAGTCAAATTGCTAATCGCCGTATTGCAAAGTCATTCTCACTGATTTGCCTAGGGGTTGGCGTTGCACTAATGCTCTCTTGCGTTGTAGTTGTTCGAGACAGCTTGGTACTACAGGATGTTTCTGTAGAGCGCATTTCGAGGCAGGCAGCGCAAATTCAGAGTCAGATGGAAGAGCGGCAGAACAGTTCTGATTTGCCTGAAGGCGTGACGATAGAGCAATTGCAGCAGGCATCTGCTCAGATAATCACTGAAGCCGAACGGTTAACGAGTAATGCGAGAACAGACATTGCTAGGACGGGACTGGCCAGTATGGGGAATTTGTTTATTGTTGGCCTAGCGTTAGTGGGGCTGGGACGGTGCGGGCTGAGTAGTATCCGACAAATGGCACAGAGCAACAGGGGCTCAGCAGGATTATCTCTCAGCGTTAATAAGAGATCTCTTGATACGTATTGATGTGGATGGCACGGACAAAGCCAAGCCTGTAGGCGGTAAGAACGTATTTACCGTTGGGGGTCTACTGCTGCCACACCATTGGCCGTTGTCTGGCAGGCGGTCGTAGCTACTACCATAATTACTAAACACAGACGCTATGATGCAGTGAATTATCAGATTGCGGGCTGCTGCTTAAGGCTGTGGGTGTCGCATTTGACATTGCTCGGTGAAAAATTCTCTCGGTACTTTGCTTTAGCTTTACATTGCCATCAAATTTAGGAGGAGAACATACCTCCTTACGTGCATCTCAGTAGTTATTCCGTCAAGCATGTCTTATTATAATCAAAATTGTTGTGGGATACACGTAACTGCATACAGCATGTGGGTGCTGCTTGCTTAAGTTTCATCTACCGATAAGCATCTTCTTTCAACAGTACAGGGGCATCTCTGGCAACGACGAAAATGGCTGGCGACTGTGAACAGCAACAACGGTTATTTTCCAGGCGTGTCCTCGACTCTAAGTTGAATTCAATCCAGGCTTGCTTCAAGTCTTTAGGTTTCCAGTGTCGCTTATGGCTTTTGCCAGTGCAGGTGTAGAGATTTTTGGCTGTGCTCTATTTAGTGCAGCTTGGGGGCTGTTTTTTGCTTTTTGCTGGGTGTGATTTATGGAATTGATTGCTTGGTTGTCAGGTTGTTGTCAGGTAAGCTGACGACTTGTGCAGGCACAGGCGAGCACAGCCTGAAGAGGTTTAGATACCCAGTCGATTGGAGTCAGAGGTTAGCAGGTAATTACCGTCTGTCTGACTTTTTTACCGTTGAGACGAGTTTTTACGACACATGCCTTGTGTTGTTCTTTTACCTCAGTTTTTAAGTTTGTAGGGTGTTGTTTCCCTACTTGTAAACAAGGGTGTGCTCTACCGTGCTCACCTAAGTTAGAGAAAGAAATGAATTCATTAAAAATTAGCGCGTGTGGTTTGTTGACTCTTGGCAGTCTGGCGATGTCATCGGCTGCTCAGGCGATGACATTTGCCGCTCCCTCGGGGTTGAATCCCGGAGAACAGTTCCGGTATGTTTTTGTGACTAGTACCACAGGTGCCGCGACTTCCAGGAACATATCTACGTACAATACCCGAGTCGACGATGCTGCTGATAACAGCATGGGTTTGTCAACTTTTTTAACTGACACCATTGGCATCACCAATCCCGGAGATTTAGATTGGCGTGTGATCGCCAGTGTTGAGGGTACGGATGCGATTACCAACACTTCCACGGACCCGAGTTCGGTGGGTGTGCCTATTTATCGTTTAGACGGAGATCGAGTCGCCAATAATTATGTAGATTTATGGGATGGGGGGGGAATAGCGCGTCCAATTAATATAGCGGAGGACTCCGCAGAAAGAAATGTGGATGTGTGGACGGGGACGAGAATTGATGGGACGAGTATTGGTCTTATCGAGCTGGGGAGTAGTGGGGCTTTTTCGAGTTTTGGTGTTTCGGGGGATATTGGTTTTGGTTGGGTTTTCACGTCTGTTCGGGGTAGTACGCAGTCCCAATCTTTGTACGGGATCAGCCCCATTATTACGCTCCCGTCCGCTCCCGCCGCCGAAGTCCCCACTCCAGCCCTCCTCCCCGGCCTCATCGGCATGGGCGTCGCGGCCATCCGCAAGCGCAGACTAGCACAGGCTGAGGACGCTTAGCGGCGTGATCGCCGCTGCCCCGTTGGCCATAACGAAGGCATGGCATGCCTTAGAGCCGTACCAGCTCCCTCATGGGTCTACCTGGTATGGCTTCCACATTGAGGTCAGTTAGACTTCAATATTCAACAGCAGGCCATTGTCTGTCAGGCGGGCGTAGCTAGTACCACAGTGACTAAACACAAACGCTATGGCGCAGTGAATTATCGGATTGAGGACTGTGGGTGTCGCATTTAACATTGATCAGTGAAAAATGCTCTAGGTACTTTGTTTTAGCTTTACATTGCCATTAAATTTAGGCGAAGAACATGCCCATGTAGGTATATCCCGGTAGTTATTCAATCAACATGCCCATGTAAGTATATCCCGGTAGTTATTCAATCGAGCATGCCCTACTATCCATCTATGCAAAATGCACGTAACTGATATACAGCGTGCGGGTGCTTCTTTCCACGTTTCCATCTACCGATAAGCATCTTCTTTTTGACAATACAGGGGCATCTCTGGCAACGACGAAAATGGCTGGCGACTGCGTATAGCGAAAGCAGCTATTTTCTGGATGTGTCTTCGACTCTTCTTTGAATTCAATTCAGGTTTGATTCAAAACCTTAAGTTTCTCAACCTTGCTTGTGGCCGTTGCAGGTGCAGGTGAAGAGGTTTTTGACTGTTACCTCTTTTGGGTTTTGGGTGCTATTTTTTGCTTTTGGGGTGTGTGATTTACGGGCTTGGATTCTGATCTCTACAGGCATTTACAAACCTTATCCCTAATTATTTCTATCTCATCGAAACTTCCTTCAGAGGCTAGTCTGAGCCTGCTGAGTCTAGTGAGAGGAGATCGAGTGGTGTTGGGGCAGTTGGCGGGTGGGTGGCTTGTTTTCAAGGGTTATCTATGAGGGTTTCTCCCTTCTTTCAGCCGTTATTTTTTTTGTTTTTGTGATGTCTCCTATTTCACTCCTAAAAAAGGTTTCCTCTCTCGCTGTTCTAGCCGGGGCTCTTCCATTAATTTTTACTGAGCCTGCGAGTGCGTTTAATTTGGTCTTTTCAGATTCTCCTACCAATTCCCTAGTCGAACGAATTGACGATTTGGAGGTGAATTTATCATCTGGCGCTCAATCGTTTGACGTCACTTTCACAGCCGGCTCTTTTAATGCTGTTTTTGGTGCTGGGGCCTCTCTATCTGATTTTACTTTTCTAAATGATGCCGATGCCACTGCCGCAGCCAATGCCATCTCATTAGCATTGTCCACCAATCTTGCGTTGTCTGCCCTCAACTCCGGTCCAGGGGCGGGTAGCAGATTTGATGGCTTTATTATCCCTTATGCGGTAAATTCATCTTCCTACTCGGGTGTTTGGGACAGGTTTGGTGATATTCAGTTTGATTCGGTTTCGAATAGTATTCCTGGTGCGGTTGCGAATAGGAGTTTTAACCCGAGTTTCCATTCGTTTGCTCGTTTTTCTGCCCCTGATGCTGCCGACGTCCCCACACCAGCCCTCCTCCCCGGCCTCATCGGCATGGGCGTTGCTGCCATCCGCAAGCGCAGACTAGCACAGGCTGAGGACGCTTAGCGGCGTGATCGCCGCTGCCCCGTTGGCCATAACGAAGGCATGGCATGCCTTAGAGCCGTACCAGCTCCCCAATGAGTCTACCTGGTACGGCCCCACATTGAGGGCTAACTGACCCGGTGTCTGCGGCCTACTGTAACCGTACCAGCCGCCCATTCGGATCATCCGTCAGCACATAAATCAGCCCATCCGGCCCTTGGGCCACATCTCTCACCCGCTGACCAATCGCAATCGGCGTTTGGTCAATCACCCCGCCCGACTCATCTACCCGAATGTGCTGAATAGATTGCGAGACCAGCCCGCCCGCAAACAAATCACCCTGCCACTGCGGAAAGCGATCGCCCCGATACACCATTAGTCCAGAAGGCGCGATCGAAGGCGTCCACACAATTAATGGATCCACCATTCCAGGACGCGATCGCTCCGACGAAATCTCTCCCCCCGTATACTCACGGCTGTGAGTCACCACCGGCCAGCCATAGTTCTCACCCGCTTCAATTCGGTTCAGCTCATCCCCACCCCGAGAGCCGTGCTCCGTAGCCCACACCTGCCCCGTCTGTACATCTATCGCCACACCCTGAATATTGCGATGCCCATAGCTCCAAATCGCCGGGTCAGCATCTGGCGTATCGCCAAAGGGATTGTCAGTCGGCACCGAGCCATCGTCATTTAGCCGCACCAGCGACCCCAAATGACTGCTCAAATTCTGGGCCTGATTGCGAATCAGCTCGCCTTCTAAGCGAACCGGCGGATTGCCCCCATCCCCAATCGAAACCAGCAGCGTACCGTCCGGCAGCCAAAGCAGGCGCGAGCCAAAGTGCTGCGCCCCGCCTTTTGTCCGATTCACCTCAAAAATCACCTGCCAATCAGTCAGGGTGCTGCCATCAAATCGGGCGCGGGCCACCCGAGTACGATTGGCCGAGCGCGTGCCATCCGCGTAGGTAAAATACACCCATTGATTGTCAGCAAACTGAGGATGAACTGAAACATCCATCAAGCCGCCCTGCCCTCGGTTTAAGACATCAGGCAGTCCGCTGATGGGGGTAGGATCCAGCGCGCCGTCTCTAATCACGCGCAATCGCCCTGGCCGCTCGGTCACCAGCAGGGTGCCATCCGGCAACCAAGTCATGCCCCATGGATGCTCTAAGCCTTCGGTTAAAATCACAGGCTGCGGCGCGGAAGCAACGGCAAGGGGTTGCGCTGAGGCATTATTGGTAGCGGGAGACGTTGTTTCTGCAGTGGCTGTTGTTGGCGGGGCGGTAGAAGAGACGCAGCCAACCATTGTCAAACTTACGATTAAAGCTCCCAAGAGAGCGGAATAGCGGTCTCTAACACTTGCCATAATTTAGGAGAAACAATAACGAAGGCGCTGAGATTTTACCGGAAATGCCTGCTAGCTTGTATTTTGCTGGCCAGACGATAAAACAACGTTGATTTCACTCTTCATTTAATCGAACTTTTTCAAATTTGACAGCAGGATATTACTGGCCTCTGAGCGATTTGTTTGACTAAGCGCTTAGTCAAACAAATCGTCAATACATGTACTCGGCCAAGCCGCAGTATTCGTAGGCAACAGTATAAAATTCTTAAGGAAAATCAGTAATTTCTCTGTAATACCTGCCGAATTCTCGAAAATGCATACATAATCCTCGCGAATCGCACTATTGAGATTTTTAGGTATGCATCGCACCATCATTTCTTTAGCTGTCGGGCTATTGTTCTTTTTCACTTCAGGGGTATTGCCTGCGATCGCCGCACCCTCCCCCACTAACGTCAGCTTCGACGTTAACGATATTTCCATACTGTGGCCCGTTCCCACCACCTCCGCAGAAGTTAATGAGCTAATTTCAGCCGACGACATTACCGCCAGCGGCGCTCAGTTTTGGCCCAGTGACGCATTCGATACCGTTATCGAAACGGCTGAAACGGTTAAGCTCACCGATACGAGTGGCAGAACGCACGAGATTAGCTTTGGTACCTTTCGTAACAAAGATCAATTTAAAGAAACCTTTCGCCAGCCACACACTTGGAAAGTTGCCGGTGTTCGCATCGATCCTTCCGCGCCTGGATCGAGTGAAAAAATGATTCAGCAGTTTGGATCAATCCCTCAAGTTCGCCTCATCGTCCAGCCAGTTACGATGGACAGCTCGGGTGGCGTAAGGGTTCACGATTACACTGCGCACCTGGTATATGACTTCGTGAAAGGGCGTTCTGGGCGGAAGTTCATCCCTGACGAAGCCAAGTTTGCAGATATCGTAAACGACTTTAAAGACCTCAAGCTAACCATGGCAGAAAGGGGCATTTCTACAAATGGCCTTAGCCTTGGCGTTCATCCAGGCTTTAATGACGGCTCTTTTGTCTTTGAAGATGCGCTAAAAGAGGTGCTCAAAAAGCATTTGTCGCCCAAGCGTCTCTCTGGCGTCGCCTTCATGGGATTAGAACCGCCAGAACCCTGGATCTTTTTTGCCATGAACAAAGATAAGAATGGCCGGCTTGTCCGCTTTACGGTGCCGCCATTAGGCAATGAACAAGCTCAAATGCTGAGTTTTGCGGAGGGAGATACAGTATTCCCGGTTGCTCAAAAAGCAACGAATTCAAAAGGTCAGCACGGGGTCAGTACCGCGTCTTTATTCGAAGGCAAACCGCTCTCTACCAAAGCAGATTCAAGCAAAGCGCGCCCCGTTTTTCAAGATATTCCTGACATCATTGCTAATCCGCAAACTGCCCACTTTTTTAACACTGACTGTGTGAGCTGCCATAGCGAAAGTGCAAGGCGACAGGCTCTAAACATTTCAACTAAGGATGTTCGCTTTCAGTATCAGCACCCGCTCAATATTTCAGGGGTGAATAAGGCCTTTCTTCCCAACCATCCGTGGAACGTCCGTAACTTTGGTTGGTTTCCTAACTTTTTTACGGGAGAAACGGTTGATACAGTCACCATGCGAACCGCGAATGAAACCGCAGAGGCGGCGGAATTTATCAATCGAGAATATCTTCAGCACGCTTCTGTTATCAACACGGTAGCCAAAGAAAATGGCTTGGGTGGCGCTCATCTTAGACGGCGACCTGAGCAGCTTTCGGCGTTGAGTGATCGCGATTTCTGCGTCCTCAAACCCGGCGAATTGGTCAGCGTAGACAGTGTTGAATCGGTCGGCGATGGGTTCGCCAAAATCGATATTCTTGGGCCAAATTCGGCTTGTCCGTCCTTTAAAGGAAAAGCCTTCATCTTTGAAGAACACTTTGATTGGACCCCAATTACCAAGGTCGTTGCTAAACAGAGCAGTGAACTCAACGGCGGTCATCTCAGACGCTTCCCCATGGCACTATCAGCCTTAGCATCCGACGAATCTTGTTTGATGCAGCCCAACCAATCCGTTGGCATCAACGGCGCTGAACTAATGGCCGATGGCTTTACCAAAATCAACGTCACCATTCCATCGCCCTCTTGCCCCACCTTCAAAGGAGAAGTTTTTGCCTTCAGCAAGCACTTTAACTTTGATTAACGCTAACGTCAGCTTGTGATAGAGCACGCTCGCCAAGAGGTCTATGTTGATACACAGACTTCTTGGCGAGCTCTGTATTTAGGAGAGCTATAGTTAGCTATACTCAGCCTGATCCAAGAGACTTTTAGTCTTATGACTGATAGTCTTATGGCTGTCGATTCAGTAACGGTATGTCCATACTGTACTGATGCGGTGCAAACGTGAGGTATCCCAATGTTATGAGTTCTCAGGACGCCCAAAATCAAGAGCCTAATATTTCCCAGTCGATGGAAAATAAACTGGGAAATGTGGAACTTCAAGGCGATCGCGCTTCATTTACCTTTGCCCCCGTTCAAATAGGCACCAAGGTTGAAACGCAGATTATCCAGATTTCTGCGGAGCGAGTTACCCAGCGTAGCTTGAACAAAAGCTCACCGTATAAGGGGTTGAAACGATACAACTTTCGCGATCGCGATATTTTCTTTGGCAGAGATGCCCTAATCTCTAAGCTAGTCACAGCCGTTAATAAAAACAAGCTATTACTCGTATTAGGTGCGTCTGGCTGTGGTAAGTCATCGGTTGTTAGAGCTGGGCTAATTCCTGAACTAAAAAAGAACTTAGGAGAAACTCAGCTATTAGACTTTGTATTTTCACCCGGTCAAAATCCATTTGACAGCCTGCACCGATGCCTTCTATCAGAAGATAAAGATTATAGCTTTTCAGAAAGCGAAGCAGAAATCGCGCTTAAAAGCCATCCTCACACGCTAGTCGAAGTTATTCAAAGTCTTAAACCAAAAAATACTCGTTGGATAATCTTTATAGATCAATTTGAAGAGATTTTCACCAACTGTACAGATGAACAGCGACGCCTAAACTTCATAGATTCTATTGTTGAGTTAAACCAAGTTCCAGAAGAGTCTGTACGTGTCGTGCTTGCAATGAGAGCGGACTTTCTTGAATATTTCAGCTCATATCCTCAGCTAGGCAGCTTAGTCAATAACAACAACATTCATTTGGTGACAGATATGCATCCAGATGAGTTGAGGTTGGCCATTGAGCAGCCTGCGGCTAGGCATGGCGTCGTTTTTGAAGAGGGGTTAGTTGAGCACATCATTAAAGAAGTACAGGGCCAAAACGGCTATCTTCCTTTACTTCAATACACCCTTAATCTTCTCTGGAAAACAGAATGCCGCACGGAAGCGCAGGACAACAAGTTTCACATAGATGATCGCACCTTAAATCGTTCCAGCTATATGGCACTTGAAGGGGTGCGCGGCGCGCTGCAAACGCGCATTAATAACCTCTATCAAAAATTGAATCAAGAGGAACAAGACGCGACACGTCAAATTTTTCTCAGACTTGTTCAAGTAGAAAAATCTGATTTTGGCACTCGGGCCGTTAGTAGAAAGGCCCATCGTTCTGATTTTCAAGGCAAATCTGTTGAAAGTACGCTAAAAAAGTTCGTTGACGAAAATATGATTGTCAGCGACTACGACTACGCACAACAAAACTCTCTTTTAGCGGGCGAAATTGTCAACTTGCCCAAAAATGCAGTCTTCGAAATCGCCCATGAAATTATTTTGAGCTCCTGGGAGCAGCTGCGGCAGTGGCTCAAGGACGCAGAAGACTCTATTATTTTCAAAAATCTATTGGCAGATGACATTGCACGATGGCAATCTGCACTCGCTAAGCTGCCCGAGCAAGGAGGTGCATCATCTGAAATTGCTAATGAAGAACTCCTCAAAGGCTCTCGTCTAGACAGAGCCTTGCAACTGCGTGAACATGACGCCTTTGCCTTGCTGGGTGGGCTAACCGACCTAGAAAATGAGTTCGTTGATAAAAGCCTAGCGTGGCAAACACGCCAACGGAAGCGGCAAGCAGACTTAGAAATAGCCCAAGAACGCAATCAACTGCTCTCTGATGCGAATAAACAGGCGAGAAAAACAATCAGAAGTAGCTTGGCTGTGTTAGCAGTTGTTATCCCAGTCGCTATTGGGGCCTCTTGGGCGGCTTCTAGGGCCATTCGGAGGGCGTCGGTAGCTGCAAAAGGGGTCAAATTAGAGCAAGCAGGCGTGAGTGCTATCAGGCAGTTTCGCTCTGGTGAAATTGATGCGTTATTGTCTGCAGTTTATGCAGGCAAAGAACTCCAAACGTTAGTTAATGCGCAAACCCCGATAGACACCTACCCTGCCGTCAGCCCTATTTTGGCACTACAAAAAATCTCAGCTAGCATTTACGAGAAAAATAGACTGGCTGTTGATCAAGAAGAAATCAGAGCGGCGGATATTAGCGCTGATAGCCAGTACATTGTGACCGGCGGCAAAGATGGCACGATACAAATCTCGCAATTCTCAGGCGAGAAAGTCACTACCTTTCAGGCCCACGAAGGCAATTTCAGAAATATTTATGGTGTCAGCTTTAGTCCCGATGGCCAATTTATTGCAT
Source organism: Cyanobacteria bacterium P01_D01_bin.105 (assembly GCA_039025345.1). Lineage (GTDB taxonomy): Bacteria > Cyanobacteriota > Cyanobacteriia > Phormidesmidales > Phormidesmidaceae > Phormidesmis. Next base: position 21,061 of record JBCCOO010000020.1, read on the forward strand.
CCGCTAGTCGAGATAGTTCAGCTAAGCTATGGACCATCACCGGTCAAGCGGTCACGACCTTTAGTAACCATAAGGGAGAACTGCTGAGCGTTGACTTTAGTCCAGACGGGCAAAGGCTTGTGACCACCAGTAGCAGAGGTGAAGTGATGATTTGGGACACCTCCGGGCAACAACTTGCTCAGCTTGAGGGGCATCAAGGGCGCGTGCATGATGTGGCGTTTAGCCCCGATGGCAAACAACTGGCAACAGCTGGTGCAGATGGCACCATTCGAGTCTGGGAAGCAGGCGGCAACGCACGCGCCCAATGGGAAGGGCATCAGGGCCAGCCTGTTGTGTCAGTCAGTTTTAGTTCCAATGGTCAAAAGTTAATTTCAGGAGGCGGAGATAAGACTGCTAAAGTTTGGGACTTATCAGGCCAAGAACAACTGATATTAGAGGGACATCGCCTCCTGGTGACTGACGCTAGTTTTAGTCCAGATGACCAGCAGTTAGCAACAGCATCAGATGATGGAACCGCTAGGCTGTGGAACCTCAAGGGAGAAGAGATGGCTAATTTTCAGGGGCATCGAGGTGTGGTTTGGCGTGCAGAATTTAGTCCCAACGGAGACGCCGTTTTAACCACTGGCCGAGATGGCACTGCCAGACTATGGAGTCTACAGAACGCAGCGCTACCTAGATTTGAAGGATTGCAAAAAGATGCCAATACCGTAGCCATAAGCCCTGACGGTAAAACCGTTGCGGCTGGCGGAGATGAGGGGATTTTGACCCTTTGGGAAGCTTCCTCAGGCGAACTTAAACAATCTTGGTCAGCTAAGGCCGGCCCTATTTACAGTACAGCGTTTAGCCCTGACGGTAAGCTTATTGCCACTGCGGGAGGCGCTGGAAGTTTTAACGTTTGGGACTTGTCAGGCAATCAACAACTAGTCTTAAGAGGACACAGCGGCTTTATCAATAGTCTGAGCTTTAGCCCTGACGGTAAATTTATGGCTACTGCGGGAGCAGATAAGCTCGCGCGCCTTTGGACAACAGATGGCAGCGAAGTCACCCAGTTCAAAAGTCATGAAGATGTCGTCAGTGCTGTCGCATTTACACCAGATTCATCCACTGTGGTCACGGCTGGTTGGGACGGACAGATAAAGCTATGGGAACCGTCTGGAGAACTGCTAAAAGAGTGGAAAGGTCACTCAGATAAAATCAGTGGCTTAGACTTTTCGACAGATGGCAAAGTCATGGCAACTGCCGATAAAGGCGGCACCGTCATCTTTTGGGATATGAACGGCCAGAAGCAGCTCGAATTTTTCACCTACCAAAGTGGGGTAAATGCGCTGAAGTTTATTCCCCATACGTCACTGATAGTGACCGGCGGAATGGATGGCACCACTCGAGTTTGGGATATGGCGGGCCGTCAAGTGAATGAATTTACCCATCAAAACGGCCCTGTCTGGGGCGTAGCCACCAGCAGCGATGCTCAGCGCATCATCGCTGCTGGAACGTTGGGTGAGGTTCATCAGTGGGAGCTTGTTAACCTCACTGAAGGCATCCGTCAGGGATGTACTTGGTTAAACTCACTTTTAAGCAACACCGCCAACCAAGACCTTCAGTCCGCTTGCCAAAATTAAGCAATCCAGCGTGATAATGCTGCTTCTATTGAGCTATGGATGTCAATCTACGGATTCAAATACTCTAAAGATTTAACCACTTTGACAGCCTCCTCTAATTCCATAGTGTTGCAGTTAGCTTCATCGTAGAGCGGTGCATCAGGAGAGGCAAAGTCATAGACATATCCACCAGGCAAATGGCTGAAACTATCCAACTCAATCTTAGGTTGATTGCTATACTCATCAAACTCTGTGTAGTTAAGGAGCAATTTCCCAAGGGTAGGGGAATAAACCTCAATTGTTTCCACCCCGAATGGCAGGCCAGCAGGTGGGACATAAGCACCTACTCTGAAACAAGCATTATTCGAATCCTCGTATGTCAAGAAATATTCCAGTCCAATGATATGTGCACCAGACTCTGATTTGCGATCGCCAAATGAAAAGTCCGTCAACTTAAAGCCATTTGGCACATATCCCGGAAGAACCACCCTAAAAATACCGTCCCCGTTTTCTCCCCCTTGAACTCTTCCGCCCTCAACTGTCATCAATTTTTCAGCTTGCGCTGGATTTAGCTGAGAGCCCTTCAGCAGTGACTCCCTAATATTCCAGCGCTTAACGAAATTTTCTTCAACCCATCCAACTGTTTCAGAGCCTTCAAATTTGACTTGATACCATTGAGTTCCATCACTGCCCGTTGTCACATCAAGCACCGAAACAGCATCTCCAACCAGCCCATAGCCTTTAGAGCTTGCCTGCTGTGACGATTCAGAGGCTACATTAATTTGGACATCTGTATCGTCTGCCGTGAGTTTTGCCTCCTGTGGAAATGAGGTAGATGACGATTGTCCATTTTGGGTAGTTTGACTCGAATCAGGTATTTCAGGTTTCTCTGGCTGCTCTTCTGAGTTTTCTGATTGAGCTGGCGCTGTTGACAGACTTTCAGACACCTCTTCTGATGTTGTATTTTTTGCGTCTATGCTTGAATGACTTGTACTAGAATCGCCTTCGGGATTCGTACACCCGATTAAAGATAGGAACAGTAAAAGAGAGCCTAAAATCTGAAAACTTCTATTTTTACCTTGGTATAAAAGCATTCTCACAGGTTCTTCCTCATATTCAACAGTGAATAACTATCCAGCCAATACAAGTGAGCTCAAGGGTTTAAATAGTCTAAAGATTCGACAATCTTAGCCGCCTCTTGAAACTCGATAGCATCGCACTCGGCGGAAAGACCACTAGGAGACCAAAAGCTATACCCTTGATCAGACGGAATGATTCCTTCCTCAACATCATTTTTGAGTCCAATTCTAGGTTGGTTAGTAACAGAGTGGAACTGCGTAAAGCCAACATCCACAGTTCCTAAAGCCTTAGAGTTTACCGTGACAAGCTCAAACTCTTCCGCACCCGCTCCAGCCCCACCAGAAGCCGCAAAAATCTCAAAGCAAGTGCCATCATTATCATTTTGATAGATGACTCTGTATGATGGACCGAAGGTTTGATGATCTTCTATCTTTAGGTCACTAACCTTGAAGCCAGTTGGAACATACGTCGGGACAACAATTTTTACATCAATACCCTTGTAATTATTCTGATCAATAGCGAGTAGTTTTTGCACTTCCGGTGCAGATAGTTTAGCGTTGTTTGTCTTAGCTTCTAGCGAAGGCTCTACCGAGGCATCTGGGCCATTTGCTTTATCTTCTAGAGGTGAACTTGCTGCAGGAGAGCCCTCTGCAGGAGAATTTGCTATAGAAGAATTTTCAGCAGTATCTTCTTTCGTAACAGTAGGCGAATCCTGCCTTGCTAACGAGGTATCTTTTGAACTGTCAGATTGCCCTTGTGTGCAAGCGGCCAGCCATACACTCAGCAAACCTACCAGCAGAAAACGTTTCATATTCACACCTACATTTATTGCGTGAGACCGTATTACTTCAAGCTAATTCAATACGAAATAACTTGGTAAAATATACATGGGTTGGAGGCTACTTGGCGGTACCCTTAAGGGTAAGAATCGAGCTTTAATCTCTGTTAATTTCTTGGGTGGGTTTGAACTCAAAATTACCGCTAACGGTTACATTGTTTAATGAATTGGTTTGTGTCTGGTTAATCGTTCCGGTTTGACCGACGTGCCCTTTAATACTTTCAAGGATATCTTGAGCCAGTTGAAGAATTTCAGGATCTTCATTTGCCTTCGAGATTTCAACTTCCTCCTTTACTGACGCTTTGCGTGCTTCCGAATCCGGTCTTTTTTCTAGCCGAATAATCGCATCGAAAATATCACTTCCTTCCCCAAACTTTTGACTCACCTCAGCTTTGAGGGCGTTGTAACAGTCTTTGGTTCTGTCTTCACTGAGGTTGGCTATGGCTGACACAATTGCCGTCGTAATTATTGAGTTCACAGTGCTTGAATTTATAGCGCTTGGTTGCAAGTCAGGGCTTTGGGCAGACTGACTCACTTCGAGAGTAGGGCTTTTACGCTCAGATCGAAGGGACTTTTCAATGGCTAAGCGAATTTCAGTACGAACTTCTTCAGATAGCGGTTGCTCAGCGATGGTCAGGTCTTCTTTTGAGCCAGAAAGCAACGTTGAATTTATTTTAAGAGTGGGTTTGAGATGTTCTGGAATCGGAAGCTGTGTAATGGCGTCAATAGCCTCTTCGCCAACGGCTTCAACTTTTCGCTCCAGATTTTTTCGCACAGGATCGTTTGGATTTGAGCGTGCCTGAGCACTATCAGAAATTTCTAACTGAATAGCGTTACATCCAAACTCGAAGGCCTGCTCAATCGAACGATTGTAGCCCAGGGCTCGATAGAAGCCTTTTGAAAACGCGATCGCCGCATTATCTTGAATTGCTTGATTCATGCCGATCACATAGTCAACGTGATCCACAATGGCGTTTGCCTGCGTGTCCGAATAGCAGGCATTCAGTAAAACACAGCCAACATTGCTAGAAAATAGCCTAAACAACTCAGATAGAGCCTCTGTTTGCACCCATTGCTCACGCTCATCATCACCCTGAAAAATTAAGCCCTGCTGACCACTGCCATGCCCACAAAAGTGGACAATCTGAGGTTCATGCTTAAAAAGCAACTGTTGTAAATCAGAGACTCTTACGGCTAAGGCATCTTCAACCTCAAACGCCTGACGATGGCGAGAACTTTCAATTACATCTCTCAAATCTCGGATTTCGCGATCGAGATTGAGGTCTTTCCGAGGATTGGAGGCCAAAATTAAGACTTTCATCGCAGACAGTCGTCGTCAGCAAAAGAAATGATAGCAACTTTAGACTAACCGTGGGTCTGCGATTAGGCCATCTGGCGCTTGATGAGCTGGGCGAAGGTACCTTCTTGCTTGGCTAGCTCATCGAAGCTGCCTTGCTGAACGACTTTGCCAGATTTGATAACGTAGATGCGATCAGCGTTGCGGATGGTGCTGAGGCGATGGGCAACCACAATGCGGGTGACATTGAGCCGATCAAGGCTTTCGCTGACAATGGCTTGGGTGCGGTTATCCAGGGCGCTGGTCGCTTCGTCTAACAACAAAATTTTGGGATTGAGCGCGAGCGCGCGGGCAATGACGAGGCGCTGGCGCTGACCGCCAGAGAGGTTGCCGCCCCCTTCACTGATAACGGTATGCATCTGCATAGGAAAGCTTTCTAGATCTTCGGCAAAGCCTGCCATTTTGGCAGCTCTCCAGGCATCGTCTAGGGTGATGAGTGCGCCGCCAGAAATATTTTCAAAGATGGTCCCTGCATTGATGCGACCATTTTGAAGAACAACGCCGAGCTGACGACGAACAGCGGAGATATCGATGCCGCTGATGTCTTGATTGTCGTAGTAGAGCGTGCCGGATAGGGGGGTCTCAAAACCCAGCAGCAGGCGGAGTACGGTGGATTTGCCGGAGCCAGAGGGGCCAACCAGGGCAATGAATTCACCGGGGTTAGCCTCAATGGTGACGTTATTGAGAATAAGGGGGCCGTCTTCGCGGTAGCGGAAGGTGACGCTATCGAGGCAAAGGCGTCCGGTGAGGCGTCCGGGGTCGGCTTTTTGCAGGTCTACTTCGGGAACGGCAGAGAGAATGGGGAGCGACCTTTGCCAAAGCGGAATAATATCGAGAATGTCAATTAGCGTATAGCTGAGGCCGGTTGCCCCGCTAATGAAGATGGCAAAAGCGGCATTGAAGGCGAGAAAGGTGCCGGTCGTAAAGCCACTCCCGCCCCTGCTGGCTGACATCGGATCCAACAGCGTTGTGGCGAGGGCAAACAGACCAATAGAGGTGAGCGTGGGCGTGACACTGTTAAAGACACTCACGGCATCTTCTAGGCGCTGGGTGCTGAGTTCTAGGGTGAGCTGCTGACGATATTTTTCGCCCCACTGGGCAAAGGCTCTGGGTTCGGCCCCAGCGATGCGAAGCTTAGAAACACCATTGATAAGCTGCACCATCAGGCCATAGAGTTCACCGTCTAGCTCTAGAAGAGGGCGTTGTTTTTTGAGGAGAAAAACGCCGGAGAGAAGGGTGACACTGGCAACAAGGAACGCAACCAAAACCGCAAGCACCGTGAGCCGGGCGCTGTAATAGAACAACAGCCCAAGATTAAGCAAAGCAAAGGTGCCGGAGAGAATGCCGTCTAGGGCCGTGCCGCTGAGTTTACGGCGGATAGCAGTGACGCTAGAGACACGGGACTGGAGATCGCCGGTGGAATAGGTGCGAAAAAAAGAGGTGTGGAGCTTAAGGAGCCGATCCCAAACGGCGGCTTGGAGGGTGGCATCGGAGGCGGTTTCGATGCGCATAGCCGCGATCGCCTGAGCAAACTGAAAACAGGCACGACCAAAGGCAACAGCCAGCAGGGCAAGGCCAAGCTGGAGCAGGAGACTATTGTTGCCGTAGGGAATCGCATCGTCGATGAGAACAGCGGTGGCTTGGGGAATAGCCATGCCGAGCAGACTGGTAATAATGCCAGTGCACAGAATCATCACCAGATCTCTTTGGCGTCCATGGAAGGAAAACTTTAAAAGATTGAGGGCATTAAGCTTGCCGTCAGGAAGGGGACGGTAGAAGACAGCGGCAGTGGGCTCTAGCTGATTTGCGAGAGTTTCATCAACGAGGGTGCGCTGTAAGGTGATGGGGTTGAGAAGCTCGTATCGGCTATCTTTGATGGGGATGAGGGCAACCGGCGTGTGATCAGCTTGTTTGTAGGCAATCATGGGGCCGCTGTCACCGAGCCACCACTGCCCCCGCAGGAGCACTTGGCGCAGGCGCAGTTTGGAGGCGCGGGCAATCGCCTCTAACGGATCTTGCATATGAGCCGGGTTCTCAGATTGGCTGGGCGGCGAAATTTGGACGCCAAGCACGTGGGCCACGGCCCCAGCTGCCACAAGAAGTGGCGTCTCGGCATTAAGACTCGGGTCTTCTACCGGCTTGAGCAAAGACGCGAGTCCTTTGAGGGCATTTTCCGTTGTTTTTTGATTGAGCTGTTGGCGCTGCTGAAAAAGCTGTTGCTCGGTGCGCGCTTGACGGGTAATGAGGCGCTCAATGACCGTGAGCGCATAGTGGTGAAACTGCTTTTTTCCCTGTTCTATTTGGTTGGCATCAGGCAGAGCCATCGCCTCAAACTGGCTATAGGCCTGCAGTTCACAAGAGCCTTGAGCTTGCAACCAAGTGCCGTGGCACAGCGGAAAAATGCCGCTATTAGGGGTGATCGGGAGGGCAGGGTCGCCGAGCCAGAGTAATTTTCCTTGCTTAACACTAATCCAGCTATGGCGATCGCCAGGGGCGTATTGTTGTTCGTCCAATAGGGAGAGATATTCTGTAAAGAGTGGAGAGGTTGAGGCTTTGGCTTTGGTCTTGGGAAATTCGGCAATGCTGCCAAAGGAATCGAACCATTGGCCGAGCTGGGTGAGGTATTGGCAGGCGCTGGGGGGCGTTAAAGAAAGTTCGGTGGGTTCAAAGGCGATCGCTACAAAACCATAGGACTCAGGCTGAGCACCGAGGAGAATTTCGCCTGCATTGACGGTGAAGAGATAGTGGCGAGGGCCTTCGGGTTCGTTGTTTTTCCACTGCACGCAAAAGATCCCGACTGCGCCCTGATTAATTTGCCAGCTTTGGTTAGGATTATTGAGCAGAAGAGTTTCATTACCGTTGAGAGAACGGTTGCCAGTCAGAATTGTTGCTTCGGGATGTATGGAGACCATTGTTCTCTCTTGAGTTTCTCTACAGTGTTTGCCGGCTATAGGATTGAGCGGCTAGAGGACTAAATGACTACAGGCCTGAACGACTACAGGCCTGAACGGCTACAGAGCAGTGCCGGTACTTTGAATCAAACTGGCATAGTGGCCTTCCTGCTTCCAAAGGGCTTCGTGGGTGCCTCGCTGAACGACGTTCCCTCGGTCTAAAACAACAATCTCGTCAGCATCGCGGATGGTGCTGAGCCGGTGAGCCACAATTAAGCAGGTGCAGCCTCGGCGGCGAAGGTTTTGGTCGATAATCTTCTCCGTTTCAGAATCGAGGGCGCTGGTGGCTTCATCCATAATTAAAATAGAAGGGTTCTTAACCAGGGCACGAGCAATTTCTAGGCGCTGGCGCTGACCGCCACTGAGGTTTTGACCGCCTTCTAAAAGCGCAGCGTCGTAGCCATAGGGCATGGCGAGAATGGCTTCTTCTATTTCGGCGTCGCGACAGGCTTTTTGAATTTGTTCGTCAGGGAGGGTGCTGTCCCAAAGGGTGAGATTGTCGCGGACAGTGCCTGCAAAAAGAAGAATGTCTTGCTCTACCATCGCAATGGAGTGGGTGAGAATGTCTCTAGAAATGGCTTGAGCGGGTTGACCATCAAAGAGGATTTGGCCGCTGCTCTGCGGGTAAAGACCAGAAATCACCTTGATTAGGGTGGATTTGCCAGAGCCCGACCCCCCCACAAAAGCAACGCGCTGGCCCGGTTTAATAGAGAGGTTGAAGTTCTCTATGAGCGGAGCATCTAGGGGGCTATAGCCAAAGGAGAGCGCTTGGATATTGATGGCTCCTGAAAGGCGAACGTTGGGTGATCTATCCGTGAGCGCAGTATCCGTAAGCGCAGTATCAGTGAGCGCAGTATCAGTGAGCGCAGCTGCCTGCCTAGGAGACTTTTCAACCGTTTCGCTGAGGTTTTTGTTGAGGTTCGGATCAATATCGTTTTCAAGAACATCGTCTAGGCGCTCGAGGTTGCCTTGGAGGGTTTGCAGCGTATTTGCAAAACGAACAAGATTATTGACAGGGTTTTGAAAGCTCTGCATTAGAAGCTGAAAGGCAACAAGCATCCCAATAGAAAGCGACCCGTGAATAACCCGCCAGCCACCGATGATGAGTAAGGAAAGGGCGGCAAGGGTAGAGAGCAAAGACGGCAGCAGACCCAGCAGACGGTTGGAGAGCCCAAGCTCTTGTTGAGCGTTGATGGCTTTGGTGTAGTAGCCTGCCCAGCGAGCGAAAAAATCAGATTCTAAGCCGGAGGCCTTAAGCGTTTCAATGCTTTGCAGTCCAGCAATGCTGACGCCTGCAGCTTTGCCATATTCTTGGATGAGGCGGCGATTAGCGTCGGTGCGCTGGCGCGAAACCCACTGCAAAATAACGACGTTAGTGATCGCAAAAGAAACAACAATTAGGGTGAGGGGAATGTCGTATTGGAGCATGGCGATCGCGTAAAAAACCACCATGACGCTGCTGATAGCAGTGGTGGTGAGGCGGCCTGAGAGCACGCTGGCGACGCTGTCGTTGAGGGTGATGCGATCGCTAATTTCCCCCGCAAATCTTTGAGCATAAAAACCCACCGGCAACCGCAAAACGTGCCAGACAAAACGGCTGGTCATCCCAACCGACAGTTTGACCCTCAGCGCTCTCAAATACCGAAGCTGAAGCCCCGTTAAAATGCCCTGCAAAGCGACGGTAATGCCCATGCCTAAAACCACGTAAGGTAGCCAGTCTAAGCGCTTAGCCAAGAGCACATTGTCAATAAAAATGCGACTGAAAGCGGGCAGCGCCAAAGTGGGCAACACCAACAGAAAGCCGACCAGGGTGCAGAACGTGAGTGCGCCTAAAGAGCCGCTGAGACGACGCTTGAGGCCTTGCAAGGCATTCGCAGGGCGACCTCCTTTTTGAAAGTCTTCCGTGGGTTCAAAGGTCAGTGCAATTCCTGTATAGCCCTGATCGAAATCTTCCGGCGTCACCTTGCGAGGGCCAATCGCCGGATCGTTGAGATAGACCCATTGGTTATCGAAACCGTCTACGACCAGAAAGTGGTTAAAGTTCCAAAAAACAATGAAGGGCGGCGGGAGCTGCTTGAGGCTTTCAATACTTTTTTTGTAGCCCTTGGCAACCATGCCATAGTTTCGGGCGGCTTTGAGCACATTGGCAGCAGTGACCCCGTCACGAGAGACCCCACAGCCGCGCCGCAGCTCTGCTAAAGGCACAAAGCGACCGTAGTGGCCAAGCACCATACTGAGGGCAGCTGCGCCGCACTCTACGGCTTCCATTTGAAGTACTGTGGGAGTCTTTACCCGAGTCATGGTGGTGGTTCTCTAGTTCTCGAGAATAGGCAAAACAAAAGCAATTGGCGCTCTTTCTTTCAATGTGACGCGAGCAATGGTGGGCATTCCAGCAATCGGGGCCATCTCGCTAGTGCCGGTAGACCAGTAATAATCGCCGTCTTCGGTGCGAGCAGGTTCGGTCACCACTTCTACAAAAGTTTGTTCTAAGCCGTTGTCACGGGCCGCACCCAGGGTTGTTATTTCAGGCAAAGAAACAGACTTTACAGTCCCCAGCAGACCGCCAGCCACCTGGGCACCCTCCACATCTGGAATCAACAACACGTCCATGCCGGGTTGAATTTGGGCAATTTCACCCGCACTAAAATAAGCAACGCCTAAAAGACTTTCAGACGGCTCACCGGGCGCGGGCGGGTCATCAAAAACCAGCACCCCTCGCCCAGTTGTGGTCACCGGAATGCGACCGAGAAAACTCCATAGCAAACCACAGACCAACAGCGCACCGAGCGCGCCGAGCGGCAGCCAGCTACGGGGCGTGACAATTTGCATCAGCTGGTCGAGCTGTTCGGGAGAAGAAAGCCGTTCTAGGGCTTCTTTGCGAAAGATACTGTCTTTTTTCATAGCTTTTCCGCTTTCAAGCGTATTCTCTACCGGCAGCCAACGCCAAGATGGCGCAGCATCCAATCAAACTTTGCACCGCCTTCTGAGACCTGCTGCAGGGCCTCTAAATCCAGCTCGTCGTCCATTTCCATGTCCATGCTGTCTCCGCAGTCTACGCACTTGCCGGATGAAATTACGGTGTTGAGCAAGGTGGCGGTTTGGGTGGCAATCACTCTGTAAAAACGGGCCGCAAACCCTAAGTCTGACTGGAGTTTGATAGAGACTTTTTGCCGGGGAATGGCTAGCAAAAGAGATTCGCTGGCGGCATGGATTCTAACCGGCAGCGGCTGAAAATCTAGGAAGGAGATAATGCCGGGCAGCCCCCCTCTAGAGAGGTAGGCCGTAGGCGTGAAATTTTGCTGATGGCCTTGCTCAGTGAGGCCGTGGCGACAGGTGGAAAGGGGATCGCAAGGGGTCTCGGTGGTGGAGATGACGAGCTGACCATCTAAGACCGTGTAGAGGGCATCTACGGGGCGCCCCGGATGGAGCAAGACGCTGCCAGGGGCGAGCTTTTCTAGGGCACCGGCATTCATCATCCAGTCGATGTCGCTGTCGTGAAGCTCACTGAAAACCAGCAAGGCTTCTTTTACCACTTGGCCGGATTGGTAGCGCAGCAGCTCAGAACGCTCAAAAAGGTGGCGAATATGCTCAGAGAGAATGAGGGCTAAGGCCCGGTAAAAGTGGGCTGCAAAGCTGGTATCTTGCTGCAGCTTTGCGGCAATGTCTGCCTTGGGAACGGTGAGGACAAGGGCTTCTTTGTCAGCGTCTTCAGGAACAGCGATGGGCGCGACGGGAGCGATATCAAATAGCCAGCCCTCCCCGAAGAGATCGCCCCGCGCAAGCTGCACGATTTCGCTGTGGGTGGCAGGATCTTTAAGGGTCAGACTGCCTTCTAATAAGAGGTAGAGGGCGTCTAGCTGCTGCCCTGGCTGAATGAAGGTTTGGTTGCGACTGACGGCGGTGCGATCGCCGGTGGTCACCAGCCAATCAATATCGGCGTTACTGAGTTCTCTAAGGAGGATATCTGACATAAAGCCCTTTTGTCTGTTAGTTCTGTCAAGTTAGTTAAGGCACCAGTAATCGCTAGAAGCTTTCAGTCGCAACAGCTAACTCAATTTCCGAAGGCAATTTCCGAAGGCAATTTCCAAAGACAATTGCAAAGCTAAGATCGAAAAGCTAAGAATGCATCCTGACTTTGCGATTGCTACATACAAGATTACTCAGCATTCTAAGCGCTACTTTATGATTTGGATAACAAAGAAAAAGAAAGATTAAGTCTCACAAAATTCTTACCTTTTACTCAGGCATTCAGGTTGTTTTTGAGCGGTTACGTCATGGCTTCAAGGCGTTCCCATAGTCTAAGCACTTCAGCAACCGTCCAGGCTTGAGCATAAGCGCCGCGTGGCGTAAAAGGAACATCACCATCAAAAATTTCGCTTAAGCTGCCAGTGCAGCCTGCCTTGAGATGGTGGAAAAAGGGGTGCAAGAAGCTGCGCGCAAGGTCAGGACGGTTGTAAACCCGAAGGTGGGCTTCAACAAAGGGGCCAATCAGCCAGCCCCAGGTGGTGCCTTGATGATAGCTGCCGTCCCGTTGGGTGCGATCGCCCCCATAAGTGCCGATATAGTCTGGATGGGTGGGGGAGAGCGATCGCAGTCCGTAAGCGGTGAGTAAGTGTTGGGCGCAGATATCGACAATAGATTTTTGCTGCTGAGCCGACAGTGTGGGGCCGCCGCGTAAAGACACTGCAAAGAGCTGGTTAGGCCGCAGTGCCACATCACTGCCGGTTGGCCCATCGAGCACATCAGCCAAATAGGCCCGATCCGACTGCCAAAATCGCTTAAATCCCGCTTCGGCTTTTGACAAAAGCTGCTGATAGGCATCTCCTGGTTGGTTAAGCTGTTCACTAAAGTGCACCATGCACCACAGGGCGTTGCACCACAGGGCATTGATTTCTACCGGCTTACCGATGCGAGGTGTCACCACCCAATTATCTACTTTGGCATCCATCCAGGTGAGTTGATGTCCGTCTTCTCCGGCATACAGCAGGCCATCACTATCTAAGTGAATGTTGTAGCGGGTGCCACGCTCGTGCCAGCTAATGACGTCTTGCAGAGCCGGATACAGCTCTTCTAACAGGTCTAAATCTTCTGTTGTTTCTAGGTAGGCGCGAATGGCTTCAAAGTACCAGAGAATAGCATCAACGGTGTTGTAGCCAGGACTGTCGTTGGCTTCAGGAAAGGCATTGGGCAGCATGCCTTGGCTGAGGTAGCGGGCAAAGGTGCGCAGAATGGGGCGGGCAATAGCCGCTCGACCTGTGGCCAGGGTAAGGCCAGGGAGGGCAATCATCGTATCGCGGCCCCAATCTCCAAACCAAGGGTAGCCTGCGATGATGGTTTTACCGTTAGGGGTGTCGGGGGTGGTGCGGCTAACGATGAACTGATCGGCGGCGAGAATGAGCTGTTGAATGGGGGAAGTTGTTGCTTGAGTGGTTTCTTGAAGAGAGGCAGCGGAAAGCAGAGCGTCTTCGTATTGTTCTTTTTCTTGTAGGGCGGCGTTGCCATCTAGGTTGGTGGTGGGTTGAGTGCTGGCAGTGAAGGTAATGGATTCACCGGGCAAAAGAGTGGTGGTTAGGGTCGCAGCGTGAAAATGATCGTCTAGATGAGAGAGGCCGCGATAGTGTTCCGTGGTGAGAAAGTAGTGCTGATACCATTTGTTGTTAGGAATGAGTTGCCCTTTGCTGGCGCAGAGATAAAACGGGATTGCGTTTTCAAAAGCAACCACTTTTAGGCCTCTCGGGTGGGCTTGAGTTTGAATTCTCCAGGTTTGCCCATTCACCGTACTTTGGGTGATGTGGTGATGGTCTCGGTAATTGATGATGGCTTTGATGGTGAGTCTAAAAGGAGCGGTGGCACGGCGTAGGGTGTAGTGAGTGTAGGTCGTATTCTCGCCCTGCTGCATCCAAATGCGTTTTTCGAGAAGGGCATCGGCGCAAGCATATGTCCAAGTGGGCGTGGTGCCCTCTAGATGAAAGCTTTGGGTGTTGTTGTAGCTGTGGCCTGTAGTGGTGCCGCCTGACCAGCGATCGCTACTAAGTGGGTAAGGTTTGTTTTGATACTGAACAACTTCATCGAGCTTAGTAAGCAAAAGCGTACGGGCTAGAGGTGGCTTAAGCGCAGCCACTAAAAAACCGTGATAGCAGCGGGTGAGAATACCAGAAATCGTTCCGCAACCGTAGCCGCCAATGCCGTTGGTAATAAGCCATTCTCGCTGTGTGGATTGGATAGGATCACTACAAATATCGCGGCCAAAATCAACAAAGCTGACGCTCATACACTGCTCTATATGTCTAGGATTTGAGAATGTCTAGGGTTTTAGACTGTTAGCCTTCAGACTGTTAGCCTCCAGACGACTAGCAATCTTTGGGATGCCAGAATTCTACTGCACGAACAGAAGAATAGCGCTAATTGGCCTTAACCAAATACCAGTTTGCTACGGCGCTGTCTTACTGCGCCTCTATGCCGACCTAGAGGCAGACGTGCCAGTACTTTCAAGCCCCATTACTTTTTCACAGATTCGCAGATTCTAACGTCCCCTATCTTTTCACAAGCGTACTGCGCTTCAATTATATTTTCTCCCAGTGCCACAAAATTATTCCAATTCTCTATCATGGCTTGCTTCTGAGATTCTTTGGGCCACCACAAGGGTGCCTTTTCGTAATGCGAAAATGATCTATCGATAACAAGCGTTGGCGACGTTTGAGCGCAATCAAGAATACGCTTAAGCCTTTCAGGATCGTAAAAATAATACTGCTGAAACTCTGGGCACAGAAGTTCGTCATCAATAGCCCCATAGGGTATTACATGAGTATTTTGACCCAGTCTCGCAAACCCAGTTCCGTCTGGATAAATAGCTCTTAGAGCCTTCGTTTCAGCAGAAGCTTGACTGTAGAGTGAAAGTTTTTCCACTACATTGCGGGGAGAGTCAACAAAATAGAGCACATTCAGCCCCCCGCTCAGCAAAATTGACGCAACGATAACTGTAATCCCAAATAATGCCTTTGCAAAAACACCTCTAAAACGCAGATGGATAACAATAAAAATCAACATCAGCGTTTGTGAAAAGTAAAGGAGCTGCAGATGCTGATCCCATATGCCTGTCATTCCCAGGATAAGCATTGAAACAACGTACGTTGCAAGGGTGCTCAGCAAAAACGCTTTATTCTTCTTCCCTATTCCAGCATGAGTTTTCCTAGATTGAATAACGACACGGCCAGCGAAACCCATGCTGACAATTAGTGAAAACAGCAGAGGTACCTTTCTAAGAGAATTCAAAAATATTGTGCGAAGGCGTGAAGCAAAGGCACTCCCAAAGCTACTGCTATCTAGCAATAATCCATTATTGACATATAGAAAGTTGTTTTGCTGAGCGCTCACATACCCAAGCCACTCATCTCTCACTAGAAGCATTAAAACAACCAGTATAGAAACAGACACAAACCCTGCGAGCATGGATTTTAATCGTTCTAGACTCTTTTTGCCGTCCCATAAAATCATTTCATAAGCAAGGCAAAAAACAATGGGCAGAGGAAACATTATCACTTTGCTAAAGGCGATAATTCCCATGCATCCACCAGCTAGCGGCATGTTTCCTCTGAGAAAAAGCGCGCATGCCAACAAACTGAACGCAGTGGCAGAAAGATGGCTCAGCCCTGGCAACCAAAACTGTCCTGTCACCAGTAACGGTACTGCCACTAGCAGCCATAATTTCCGCTTCGTAGTAGTTTGCTCAACCCTTTGTGAAATAACGTAGGCAGAAACTGCCGCCACAATAACCATCGCCAGCTCAAATAGATATTCGCCTAGTGGGCCGAGCAATCGCTGTAGCAACACAGCATAAAAAAACAACGGATCTTTGTTGTCATAAATATCGACGTAAAGCTGGCTTCCTGAGCGCAAATGCTCCGCAACAGAAATAAATACGGCTCTATCTTTTTCGGGAGGCGGAATGAGCCTAGATGTAAAACAGAAAATAAAGAAGATTGCGACTGCCACTCCAATAGCGCAATTTCTAACCGTAAGGTTGTATTTTAAAGCGCCTCTTTTTTTCATAGGTAAACGGAAAGTCTCAGCGAAAGAAGAACTAAAAACTGCAGCTTAATAGCCGAGTTAACCGCGTAAACGGCACGGCAATATCTATATGCAGCATCTATAAGCAATTGACAAATGCATACTCTGTGAGAAGGCAGGGCCTACATCGATTGCTAGTCAGGTCAGCGGTTGCTCTTTCACGATTTCAGCCAACGATAGTGTCCTAACTAACCTGACAGATGCAATAGAACAAAAGTCTGTTCCGTGGGACTTTAAATATCAGTGGGACTTTAAATATTCAGTGGGACTTTAACAAAGGTTCGTGATTCTAAACGTAAGCCGCAGTTTACGCGTAAGATTACCTGAGCAGATTGGCCTTGGGCAGATTTAGACGCTCAATTTCGTGGTGCGAATGTTAAAATCCTCCCGGCTTTTTCATAGAAATCACAGATAGGCCTTATACCCTAGTAGCGACTCATTTCACCGAGAGAATCACATATGGACGCAGCGGCACTTTGGCAACGCTATCAGGACTGGCTTTACTACCACGATGGCTTAGGTATTTATGTTGACGTCAGCCGGATGCGCTTCGATGAGGCCTTTGTAAAACAGCTCACCCCTCGGTTTGAGCAAGCCTTTGAGGCAATGAAGGCATTGGAAGGAGGGGCGATCGCTAACCCCGATGAAAACCGCATGGTGGGCCACTACTGGCTGCGCAATCCAGAACTTGCCCCTTCTGAAGATCTTAAAAAGAACGTCACAGCACCCCTCAGCGCCGTCAAAGAATTTGCGACGAAAGTCCGCGCTGGTGACATCACCTCCGATGGCGAAAATCCTTTTACAGATATTCTGGCTGTCGGCATTGGTGGCTCAGCGCTCGGCCCCCAGTTTGTGTCTAAAGCCCTAGCAGCCGCGACGCCGCCGCTAGCGATTCACTTTATCGACAATACCGATCCGGTTGGCATTGACCATACGTTTGAAGAAATAGGCGATCGCCTATCCACCACCCTTGTCATCATCACCTCCAAGTCCGGTGGTACGCCCGAAACTCGCAACGGCATGGTGGAATGCAAAGCCGCTTTCGAAAAAGCAGGCGTAGACTTCGCTAAACACGCCGTAGCTGTGACCGGAGAAGGCAGCAAACTCGATAACGTCGCTAAGTCCGAAGGCTGGCTAGCCACCTTCCCCATGTACGACTGGATTGGCGGTCGTACCTCTGAGCTATCTGCTGTCGGACTTTTACCTGCGGCGCTGCAAGGCATCGATATTCAAGCGATGCTAGATGGTGCCAAAGAAATGGACGATGCCACTCGCGTAAATGACATCAAAACAAATCCTGCCGCCTTGCTTGCCCTTTCTTGGTACTTCGCAGGCAACGGTAAAGGCGAGAAAGACATGGTGGTACTGCCTTACAAGGATAGTTTGCTGCTCTTTAGCCGTTACCTGCAGCAGCTTGTGATGGAGTCATTAGGTAAAGAGAACGACTTAGACGGCAAGACGGTTTACCAAGGCATCGCGGTTTACGGAAACAAAGGCTCAACGGATCAACACGCATACGTTCAGCAGTTGCGTGAGGGCGTTCCGAATTTCTTTGCGACCCTCATTGAAGTGCTGCAAGATCGACAAGGCGAATCACCTGAGGTAGAGCCTGGGGTGACTTCTGGCGATTACCTTTCTGGCCTTTTACAAGGTACGCGCCGCGCCCTGTACGAAAATAACCGTGACTCTATCACCATCACCGTGCCAGATGTGAATCCTAAAATGGTGGGCGCACTGATTGCACTCTATGAGCGAGCGGTAAGTTTGTATGCTTCTTTAGTGAACATCAACGCCTATCACCAGCCAGGGGTAGAAGCCGGGAAAAAGGCAGCGGCAGATGTATTGGATGTTCAAAATAAAGTGAGAGCAGCCCTCAGTGAAGCTGACAGCGCACTGACGCTCACCGAAGTTGCGGAGAAAGTGGGCCTACCAGACAAAATTGAGAATATTTATAAGATTATTCGTCACTTAGACGCTAATGACCGGGGTGTCACAATCGACGGAAACCCAAGCGAGCCATCTGGGATAAAAGTTTCAGCACCCTAGCCAAAGCATTGCTAAAGCGCTGAAGTTTCTCCGAAAGTTTCTAACGAAATAACTCTGAAGGGCATCACTCACAACAGGCGATGCCTTTTACAATGGCTATCTGTTGAACCGCTAAAAATATACGGTAGGCGGCTGTCAAACCTGAGAAATTTTCATGGCGTTTTCTTCTATCACTCGTGCGATCGCTCGCACCGCTCTCGGCAAAGAACTTTCTATCAAGCTCACCAAGCAGCAATCTTTGCAGCTTGGTGGGGTGCCGCGGTTGCCGAAGGGATTGGTGGCATCAGCCCTAGCACAGGATCAAAAGAGACCGCTGTTGGTGATCGCCGCCACCCTAGAAGAAGCCGGCCGCTGGGCCGCACAGCTCGAAGCCATGGGCTGGGCCACCGTTTCGTTCTATCCCACCTCAGAATCTTCGCCCTACGATGTTTTTGACCAAGAATCTGAGCTCACCTGGGGTCAGCTTCAGGTACTGTCAGATCTGACCAATGGCAAGGCAAATCATGAAAACTTGCCACCAGGATCCAAGCGTTTGGGGGCAATGGCAATCGTTGCAACTGAACGCGCGCTACAGCCACATCTGCCGCCTGTTGAAGTCTTTAAGCCCTATTGTCTAGAGATCAAAATGGGGATGGAGCTCAATCTCAAAGATCTCGCCCTGAGCTTGGCGAAGCTGGGCTACGAGAAAGTGTCCACCGTAGAAATGGAAGGACAGTGGAGCCAGCGCGGCGACATTATTGATGTGTTTCCGGTCGCAGCTGAGCTGCCGGTACGGCTAGAACTATTTGGCGATGAGCTAGAGCGACTGAGGGAATTTGATCCGGCCAATCAGCGATCGCTCGACAAAATCGACACTCTCCTACTCACCACCACCGACTACACCCCCATCATCTCCACAGCCTTAGCCGAAAAAGACCTCCTCACTGACTTACTGCCCCCTGAAGACCAAGAAAGCTTTGAAACCAGCCATCAAGTTGAGGGCATTCGCCGCTTCTTAGGGCTCGCCTTCAAGCAGCCCGCGTCTTTGCTCGACTACCTTCCAGACAATATACTCATCGCCATAGACGAACCCGCGCAGTGCCGCGCCCATGCCGAGCGCTGGGTCGAAACCATTGACGAGCGCTGGGCTGAAACGCAAGCGGTATTAACGGCACATCCTGACATCACGCTACCGAAAACCGGACTAGCCAAAATTCACAGACCCTATGCAGAAGCTCTCGAAGAACTGAGTCTCTTTCATCATATTGAGCTATCTGAAATTGCCGAAGACGGCGTCGGGCTAAACCTATCGAGCCGTCCAATTCCGACCATTCCGCACCAGTTTGGGAAATTAGCTGAGGTATTGCAGTCAGAACGCGATCGCAAATTTACCCCTTGGCTCATC
Organism: Cyanobacteria bacterium P01_D01_bin.105; assembly: GCA_039025345.1. GTDB lineage: Bacteria > Cyanobacteriota > Cyanobacteriia > Phormidesmidales > Phormidesmidaceae > Phormidesmis. Next base: position 40,382 of record JBCCOO010000020.1, read on the forward strand.
TCGGCCCAACCCTCCCGCTCCGTCGCCCTCTTACAAGAACACGACTGCCCCGCCCAATTCATCCCCAACCCTTACGACTATCCCGCCATAGAAAAGCTGCAAAATCAGCGCATTCCCATCGCCCTCAAATACTCCGGTCTAGCTGAACTCGAAGGCTTCATCCTGCCCACCTTTCGCATTGTCGTCGTCACCGACCGCGAATTTTTTGGCCAGCACACCCTCGCCACCCCCAGCTACGTCCGTAAGCGCCGCCGCGCCGCCTCCAAGCAAGTCGATCCCAACAAGCTAAACCCCAAAGACTACGTCGTCCATCGCAACCACGGCATCGGCCAATTCCTCCGTCTCGATAGCATCACCGTCGATAACAAGACCCGAGAGTATCTGGTCATCCAATACGCCGACGGCCTGCTGCGCGTTGCTGTCGATCAGATGGCCTCGCTATCGCGCTATCGCACCTCGGTAGAGCAAAAGCCCCAGCTCAACAAGATGACGGGCAAAGCTTGGGAGAAAACCAAGGGCAAAGCGCGCAAGGCGATCAAGAAAGTCGCGGTTGATTTGCTAAAGCTATACGCCAAGCGGGCCAAAATGGAGGGCTTTACCTTCCCAACCGATATGCCCTGGCAGCAGGAGCTAGAAGATTCTTTTCCCTATGACCCCACACCAGATCAGCTCAAGGCAACGCAGGATGTCAAACGAGATATGGAGAGCGATCGCCCTATGGATCGTCTCGTCTGCGGCGATGTCGGCTTTGGCAAAACAGAAGTCGCCCTCCGAGCTATCTTCAAAGCCGTCACCTCAGGCAAACAGGTTGCCATGCTGGCCCCCACGACGATTCTTACGCAGCAGCACTATCACACGCTCAAAGAACGGTTCGCACCGTATCCTATCCAGCTCGGATTGCTCAACCGCTTCCGAACAGCAAAAGAGCGTAAAGATATTCTTCAGCGCTTAATTTCCGGTGAACTGGATGTAGTGGTTGGCACTCACCAGCTCCTCGGTAAAACCGTGAAATTCAAAGATCTTGGCTTACTGGTAGTAGACGAAGAACAGCGATTCGGCGTGAACCAAAAAGAAAAAATCAAGGCGATGAAGGAACAGGTAGATGTGCTGACCCTCAGCGCGACACCAATTCCTCGAACCCTATACATGGCGCTTTCCGGTGTTCGTGAAATGAGTCTCATTACAACACCGCCACCGTCAAGAAGACCTATCAAAACCCATCTTTCGCCATACGATCCTGAGAAGGTAAGAGCTGCGATTCGTCAGGAGCTAGACCGGGGCGGCCAGATCTTTTATGTGGTACCGCGTGTGAACGGTATCGAAGAAGTGGCCGGTCGGATTCGAGAGGCCGTCCCGGGGATCAGGTTAGCGATCGCCCACGGCCAAATGCCAGAAGGCGAACTCGAAGCCACCATGCTTACCTTCAGCAGCGGCGAAGCCGACCTCATGGTCTGCACCACCATTATCGAATCCGGGCTAGACATCCCTAGAGTTAACACCATCATCATCGAAGACGCCCAGAAATTCGGCCTCTCCCAGCTCTATCAACTCAGAGGCCGCGTGGGTCGCTCCGGCATCCAAGCTCACGCGTGGCTGCTCTTTCCTGCCCAAAACAAACTCTCCGACAAAGCCCGCAAACGCCTCCGCGCCATCCAAGAATTTACCCAGCTCGGTTCTGGCTACCAGCTCGCCATGCGCGACATGGAAATTCGCGGCATCGGCAATCTCCTCGGCGCAGAGCAATCTGGCCAAATGGAAGTCATCGGCTTCGATTTATATATGGATATGCTCGAAGAATCCATCGCTGAAATTCGCGGCCAAGAAATCCCTAAAGTAGACGAAACCCAAGTCGATCTCAAAGTCACCGCATTCATCCCCGCCGACTACATCCCAGATGTGGATCAAAAGATGAGCATCTACCGCAACCTCGTCTCTGCCAGTACCCGCCGCGAACTTCTCGAAATTGTTGCCGATCTCAACGACCGCTACGGCAACTTACCCACCGCCGTCGCCCAGCTCGTCAAAGTCCTCGAACTCAAACAGATTGCCAAACCCCTCGGCTTCTCACGCATCAAGCTCGAAGGCAAGCAAAATATACTCATGGAAACCCCAATGGAGAAACCTGCCTGGGAGATGCTTCACGAGCAAGTTCCAGCCCACCTCAAATCTCGATTTGTCTATGCGCCTGGGAAAGTAACCGTTCGAGGGCTTGGCGTTCTGACACCTGACAAGCAAGTTGAAAATCTAACTGATTGGCTCAGCCAAATGAAAAGCGCCCTCAAAGATCCCGCACTGTCAGCCGTGGCATCTTAAAGACGCTGTCCTACAAATTTTTCGTCACACCGAACATTCATCGCTGTGAGGATTCATCACGGCTAGAACTCGTCACCGCCGCCATAGGCCATCGGCGCTTCGTTATCTCGCTTCGAGCCTAACAAGTCCAATTGATTGACCCGAATCACTGGACTTGTGCGCAAAGCCCCCGTGCTGCGGTCTTGCCAGCTATCTAGCTTCAGCGAGCCCGTCACACCAATCAAACTACCTTTACGCACATAATTTGCAGCAATTTCGGCGGTTTTCCCCCAGATCTCCAAGTTAAACCAGTCCGGCTGGTCACTATTTCGACTCCGGCGATTTACAGCCAATCCACACTTGGCTAATACGTTTCCCGACTCAAAATATCGAACTTCAGGATCTCTGCCGACCCGGCCAACCAACGTGACAACATTCACACTCATACCTGCTCAATATCCCCATGAATGAATAGCTATATCAACGGTCACCATACTCTGCTTTAGCACTGAGTTCCAGACCCCATGCAATAGTACTTGTTTACTATTGTAACGGCTTTGTATTTCAGTCAGAAAAGCTGCCAAAACTTTACCTATCCGCACCTTTCCCTCTGTACAATTGATAAGGCTATGGGTCTGACTAGACGCCTTTCTACAAAACGTAATAGAATCCAGTCGGATCGTTGAAATTACCCATATTCACAAATTAGAATTCATTACTTATAGGGGCATTTGGCCTGTGGCATTATTTAATCGCTTATCCCTCTCCCGTGACATGGGCATCGACTTAGGTACGGCAAATACCTTGGTTTATGTTTCTGGGCGTGGAGTTGTTCTGCAAGAGCCTTCCGTCGTTGCTATTGACGAAACGACCGGCAAGCCTTTGGCAGTTGGCGAGGAAGCGAAACAAATGCTAGGTCGTACGCCCGACAACATTCGTGCCTTGCGCCCTTTGAGAGATGGTGTCATTGCAGACTTTGACATTGCGGAAGTAATGCTCAAGCATTTCATTCGTCGCGTACATGAGAATAAGGCTTTGGTATCCCCCAAAGTGGTGATTGGTATACCGAGTGGCGTCACAGGGGTAGAACGTAGAGCCGTCATGGACGCGGCCCTTCAGGCGGGCGCGCGGATGGTATATCTCATTGATGAGCCTGTAGCGGCGGCGATCGGGGCAGGTTTGCCGGTAGATGAGCCCACAGGAAATATGATTGTCGATATTGGTGGGGGTACGACTGAAGTGGCCGTGCTGAGTTTGCAGGGCACAGTGCTGAGTGAATCTGTCCGAGTTGCAGGCGATGAGCTCACAGATTCAATTAAGCAGTACATGCGGAAGGTAAACAACCTGGAAATTGGAGATCGCACTGCCGAAGAAATCAAAGTCAAAATCAGCTCCGCTTACCCCAGCCCCGACGACGATGATATCTCCCTCGAAGTCCGCGGCGTTCATATGCTCTCTGGCCTACCGAGAACTGTGACAGTCAAAAGTCCGGAAATCCGAGAAAGCATGGCCGAGCCGCTCTCCGTTATTGTAGAAGCGGTCAAACGAACCCTCGAGAAAACACCTCCTGAGCTAGCGGCTGACATTATTGATCGCGGCATTATGCTCGCCGGCGGCGGCGCACTCCTCAAAGGGCTTGACACACTCATCTCCCATGAAACGGGCATTGTTGTGCATGTCGCGGCCGATCCGCTCAGTTGCGTTGTGCTAGGAACAGGCCGTGTGCTGGAGAACTTCAGCCAGATGGAGCGTGTCTTTAGTGCCAGATCGCGAGATCTCTAGCTGTCAGAACTCTAATTACGATCGCTCTAATTACCAGAGCTCTAGTACGAGCGCTCTAGCGCCCAGAGCGCTAAGGGCTTAGCGCTGAATGGTAACGCTGGTAGCTCTACTAGACGTAGTATTCAATAGCGTACGTTCCAGTAAGATATTGTGGGTGTCATTGCACACCTCACGTATCGACTGTTCTGCCTCAAAATTGACTGTATCTACCCTGATTGATGGCTCCGATTGCCACTCTATACGCCGATCCATAAATGTTTTGCTAGATGTTCGCTCTAAGAAGATGGTGGGATAAAAACGCACTCAAAGCAGGGCTGATCTTTTTAGCAATCGGCACTGCTTGGGGTATCCGCCAAACTAACGGCGCACTCATCGACGAAACCTATCAGCTGCTCACGCGTCCATTTCAGCGTCCCTCAACAGAGCGTCAGATAGAGAATGCTTACGTCCTTGAACTGCAGCAGCGAGTCGTAGAATTAGAAAATCAAAATCAAAAGCTGCGTGAATTGATTGACTACAAAGAAGGTAGCAATTTAGACACAACGACCCTTGCCGCTATTATTGGTCGCAGCGCGGATCACTGGTGGCAACATGTCACTGTCAATAAAGGCACTAATGACAACGTTAAAATCGGTGATATTGCAACCGGCACAGGAGGGTTAGTCGGCAGAGTCATTAATGTCACCCCCAACACTGCTCGCCTTCTGCTGTTGAGTGATCCCACCAGTAAAATTGGGGTTCGGGTGAGCCGCAGCCGCTCCACAGGTTACATCCGAGGTGGAACCAGAAGTCAAGCCACAATGCAGTTTTTTGAAAAAACGCCCGATGTCAAGCCAGGAGATGTTTTGGTGACTTCTTCATTTAGTCGTCTGTTCCCACAAGATGTTCCCATTGGCCGAGTCGCTTCTATTGACTTGGGTACTAGCCCTGCCCCCGAGGCGGTTATTCAACTATCTGCCCCGATCGCTAATCTGGAGTGGGTTACTATCCATCCATACACGCCTAAGCTGGATGTAGATGCAGCCCCTGCAGAGATTCTTACTGATGATTTTTGAGCGATAGGAGCATACCCATGACGTCCTTGCGGACTCGCAGACGGTCAAAATCGCGTAAGCAGTTCTGGAACTGGCTCGTAACTATTGGTTCGGTTTATCTTTGTCTGCTAATTTTACCGATGCGGCTGCCCGGCATGGAAATTCTGGGGGTGGGGCCGAACTGGCTACTGATTTGGGTGGTGGTTTGGAGCATTAGCCGAACGCCGTTTGAAGGGTTGGTTGCCGGCATCACACTCGGATTATTACAAGATAGCCATACCGCCACATTCCCAACTCATGCTCTGGGATTGGCGATCGCCGGCATCATCACGGCTCAACTCCACAAACGCCGCTTCATTGAGGAAGATCTGATCTCTGTGGCGCTAATTGTATTTGGGCTAGCCGTGATCACCGAAACAACCATGGCGCTTCAGCTCAGCGCACAGCTTATCTTCGGAGACATCCCCCTTTACGCTAATTTGGAAACTATCTGGCAATATCACCAGCGTGTTGCCCTTAGCTCTGCCATTCTCAGCAGCCTGTGGGCACCAGCGCTCTACTATCCGCTTAAGCGATGGTGGGAAAAATATCAGCTTAATGATTAGCGCGTCTGACTAGGCAGCTTGTAGCACAGCCGAGTCAACCAGCTCGCGTGCGGCTGAAAGCAAACACTGAAACATTTTAGAAGGCTTGAACTGCTGCAAGTAGTGCTCGCTGCGCACACCGCAACACAGGGCCGCTGTTTCTACGCCCAACAGTTGTCCAGCCAACACATCTGCTTCGGTATCGCCTATCATCCAGCTTTTGTGCGTGGTGTAGCCTTGAGCCCTTTGCTGTGCGATCGCCTCAAGCAATAGCTCATGCTTTTGCTCTACTCGGTTAGCATGGGCTGCATTCACATCCAGCGCACCATATACCTCATCGACCAAATGCACTAAGCCATTCTCTTCCAGAAAGGTCTGCACTTGTCTAGGGTGACGCAGCGTCACCAACACCAAACGCACCTTACGCGCCTTAAAATAGCGCAGCGCCGATAGCGCTGTTGGCTGCAAAACATCCCAACTCAGCAAGCTCGGATGGTTCACAATCCGCTGAACCTGCTGCATAAAAGGTTCAAACAGATCTGTCGGTAACCCCGAACGAATTGCAATCTCAAAATCAGCAACCCGATTTTGCTTCATCTCCCAAAACTGAGCCTTGGAGAGCGGTTGCACGTTCACAGAGCTGCTCCAGCGACTCGCAAACTGCTTTTCGATGGCGAGCAACCCTTTTCGATAGGTTCGGTAATATCGTTCCGAAACATCAACAATTGGCCCGTCAAAATCACAGAAAACGACTTGCTCAGCAGCAATGCTCTGCTTAGAAGACGTCGCAATGTGAAGTGGAAAATTACGTTCTGGCATATATCAAATGATTAACAGCAGAAACTATCTCTAAGCTCACTACATCTGTACCCATTTTTCGTCGAAGGCAAACAAATGCCATAGCCTTCATCCGGCCTACATAAGCTGACGCATCCATAGTCAAATGCACCATTCAAGCAGCTTAGTTAACACTTCTTTACCTTAGCAGGACATCCATAACTGTTCATTAGGGGATTCTACTAAGTCAAATCATGTTGGCTTATTATTAAAAAATATTAAGCTACGCTCAAAAGCAGCGGACAAGAACTTATTCCACTTTCCTAATTGACCAAATGCCTGCTCAGTCAGATCACTGTCTGAAACAGCGCTGTTTCAGACAGCTGGCATGGCGACCTACTGCCCCAATCCCTTGCCACCCAACTTATTAAGATTCAAAACAAAAGCAGCTCTCTACCTGCTCTCGAATCTTGCCCTCATCCAGATTTTGACCGATAAACACAATCTGATTCTTCTGAGCGCGACCGTTCCAATCTTCGTCTTCCAGTGAAAACCGCTTTCCGCTCAAGTGAAATACGTGTCGCTTTGGGCTTTCATCAAACCACAAAATACCTTTTGCCCTAAAGACAGAGGCCGGTAGCTGATTGTCTAGAAAATGTTGAAATTTCCGAATAGCCAACGGCTGATCTCGCTCGAAAGAAATAGAGGTAAAACCGTCTACATCTAAATGAGAGTGCGCGTGGTGGTCATGATTATGGTGGTTATGATCGTGGTGGTCATGGGCGTGGCCTTCGTGGTTATGGCCTTCGTGGCTTTCGTGGTTATGGCCTTCGTGGTTATGGCCTTCGTGGTTATGGCCCTCGGCGCTGTGCTCGGCATGATCACACGCTGAATGCTCGTGATCGTGGTCATGGCTGTGCGCGGCGTGATTGTGCTCGTGCGTGTTTTCTTTGTGGCTATCAGAAAAATACTTGTCCGACTCAAATAAACCTACGCTTAGGATTAATGGCAGGGATACCTGTGCATGAGCTGTCCGTAAAATTCGTGCATCGCCCTTGATATCACGTAGCTTCACCTCCAGAGTGTCGGCGTCGGACTCATCCACCACGTCCATTTTATTCAGCAAAATGATGTCGCCATAGGCAATCTGGTTGTAAGCGGCCTGAGAATTGAATAGATCCAAGCTGTAGTTCTCTGCATCTACCACCGTCACAATCGAATCTAGCCGCGTCAAATCTCGCAACTCGGTACCCAAAAATGTCAGTGCTACCGGCAGCGGATCAGCCAAACCCGTCGTTTCGACCACCAGGTAATCAATTTTGTCCGAGCGCTCCAACACTTTATAGACCGCCTCCAACAAATCGTTATTAATGGTGCAGCAAATACAGCCATTGCTCAGCTCCACCATGTTGTCATCGCCCGTGGTAACTAGCAGATCATTGTCAATGCCAACTTCACCAAATTCATTCACCAGCACAGCCGTCTTTACCCCGTCCTGATTTGTCAGGATGTGGTTGAGTAGCGTCGTTTTTCCACTGCCTAAAAAACCCGTAATGATAGTGACAGGTAAGCCATGTTTGGAGGCATCCATCGGCTTATTTTGAGGGGAAATCGTCGTAGCTGTCATAGGCAGTTGGCAATGAAACAGTTATTGGGAGAGATAAAATGTCGAAGAAGATAAAACGTGACGTTAATCGATTAATTATCACGCATCGGCACAATATTGCGGGTCTATCTTTACGTCCGTTAAAAGAATTTGCTGCTTTCCATCTACTATTAGGGATGCTTACGTAATTTTCTCACTCCCATTTTCCATGTCCGTCTCCGTCTACAATACGCTCTCTCGAAGCAAAGAACCTTTCGAGACCTTGCAACCCAACAAGGTGAAGATGTACTGCTGCGGTGTTACAGTCTATGACTATTGTCATCTAGGTCATGCGCGCTCGTACATTGTATGGGATACCGTACGCCGCTACCTGATGTGGCGTGGCTACGATGTTCGCTATGTCCAAAACTTCACAGATATAGACGATAAAATCCTCAATCGTGCTCGCAAGGAAAAGTCCTCGATGGCAGCCGTTGCAGAAGAATACACCGCTGCTTACTTTGAGGATATGGAAAGACTTAATATTCTCGAAGCGGATGAATATACCTATGCAACACACACCATTGATGGGATCAAACGGCTAATCCAGGAGCTCGAGCAAAAAGGCTACGCATATCCTGCTGAGGGTGACGTCTATTATTCGGTGCGTAAGTTTGATGGGTATGGAAAGCTATCAGGTCGAAAACTTGAGGATATGCGGGCAGGTGAAAGCGGTCGGACAGCGGATGCACAAACTCAAATCAAGCAAGATCCGTTTGATTTTGCACTGTGGAAGGCCGCAAAACCAGATGAGCCGGCTTGGGATTCACCTTGGGGCGCAGGGCGCCCAGGTTGGCATATCGAGTGCAGTGCGATGGTGCGAGATCGCCTCGGTAGCACCATAGACATCCACGTCGGTGGCGCAGATCTCCAGTTCCCTCACCACGAAAACGAAATTGCCCAGTCCGAAGCCGCAACGGGTGTGCCCCTTGCAACGTATTGGATGCACAATGGCATGGTAAATGTCGAAGGGACCAAAATGTCTAAGTCCCTAGGGAACTTCACCACCATACGGGGCCTATTAGATGCACCTGACGGCCCATCACCGATGGCAGTGCGAATGTTTGTGATGCAGTCTCAGTATCGGATGCCCTTAGATTTTACGGACGAGGCGATCGCAGCGGCTAAAAACGGCTGGGCAACACTCAACGAAGGACTCAACTTTGGAGCGCAGCACAGCAAGAAGCTCAATTGGGACTTAACGCCATCTGGTGAAAACGATGACTTAGCCGACCAAAACTTAGCCGATCAAAACTTAGCCGACCAAGCCATTCGACAGTTCCAGAACTCAATGGACGATGACTTCAACACACCTGGCGCCGTCGCAGTTCTCTTTAGCCTTGCCAAAGAGCTTCAGCGTCAGGGCAACATCATCCGCCATGAGGGTAAACCGAACACCCCTCCCCATCAGATCAAACAGCAGTGGCAAACCCTTGTTCAGCTTGCAAGTATCCTCGGACTAGAAGCCGAAACCCAGGAAGTTCGGGGTGTAAGCGGTAAAGGCGAATTAAGCGATGCTGAAATTGAGACGCTGATTAATCAGCGCCGTACCGCTAAAAAAGACAAAAACTACGCCGAGTCTGATCGCATTCGCGACGCGCTCAAAGCCCAAGGCATCATAGTGATCGACAAACCTGGTGGCATTACAGACTGGCACCGCTAATTTATCCCCATCCAATCCATAATGCTTGAGTTTATAAATCTACCCGACGGTAAGCTTCCCCCAGTTGCGCCCTATTCCCACGCTGTGAGAGCGGGTGATTTTCTATTTGTCACCGGTCAGCTCGCAGAAGACCCTGACACAGGCGAGGTTGTAAAAGGCTCAATCGAAGCACAGACCGAGCGAGTGATGGCCAACCTCAAGCTTGTGCTAAACCATGCGGGAACTAGTTTTGAAAAAGTGGTGATGTCACGTATCTTCGTTACCGATTTCCGCTATTACGAAACCGTCAATCGCATCTATGCCAGTCACTTCACAGCCGGTCGTCATCCTGGCCGCACGACCGTTGGCGTTACCGCTTTAGCAGGCTTTGGAGATGTTGAAATCGACTTAATTGTGTACTGCGGTGAGTAGCAAGCTCTACTCACGAAGCCTTTTATATGAAGCCCTTTACACAACATCTCTTACAAAGGCTGTATGGTCAAAACCTACAGTCCCAAATCTTCTAAATCTTCTAGGTCCTCTAAGTCTTCTACTGCAGATAGATCCAAGCACAGCTCTTGAAATGCCTGATTTCGCGTCTTTCGAGATGTCCGGCGATATTTTTTGGCCTCTAGTCTCGGCTCGTGCAAAATCTTGCCATCTTCGACCATTTTTACCTTCTCGGTTGCCTCTTCATCCGGCTGCTGCATTCGGCTTGCCTGCTGATGCGTAACTTCTTCCAACAGCGTTAAATAGTACTCGTATCGCTCCCAATCTCCACGCACAACGCATCCAGGTTCATCCCTATGCAAACAGTCGCTAAACTGGCAGTCACTAGCTAAACGTCGCTGGCGAATCTCTGGGAAGTAATTGCCCAGCATCTCAGGAGAACAGTCAATATCAGGATGATTAAAGCCAGGCGTATCTGCCAGAAAGCCTCCCCCAGGAAGCTCAAAAAGAGCCACATGCCGCGTAGTGTGTCGCCCTCGTCCCAGCTTGCCAGAGACTTCTTTAACAGTTTGATTCTGCGCCGGGATCAGTCGATTCGTCAGACTAGATTTACCCACTCCAGACGGACCGGCAACCACTGTAAGGTTTCCTTTCAGCTCTGATAGCAGCTCACTATCTAGCGTTTTATCCTCCCGAATGCTTACAAACAACGGACGGTAGCCCCATGCTTGTAGCCTGGTGTGCCAATTTTTTAGCGCTTTTTCGCACAGTAAATCACGCTTGTTAAGACACAAGATAACCGACATGCTGGTTGATTCTGCCTTGACTAGAAAGCGACTGAGCTGGTGCGGATCTAGCGTTGGCTCAGCTAAGGCAAATACCAGGAGAATTTGATCGACGTTGGCAATAGGTGGGCGGTCGAGGAAAGTTTTACGAGGATAGACTTGGGCGATCGCACCTCGCATACCCTGCCAATCAGCTTCCTCTACGGTGACGCGATCGCCCACCATAATCTGTTGGCCCAGCTTCTTTAACAGTCCCCGCCGAATACACAGCAGTGAAACCGCTTCACCCTCCGCAGAGGCAAACCCATCTAGCTGAACAGAATAGTAGTTAGCCTGAATCGAAACCACCGTTCCGACGAATACTGTTTCGCCGGCTAACGTCGAGTCAACATTAGCCCTCACGGCTCCGCAGAACAGCGCACCTGCACCGCAAAATATTCCCCATGATCATCCACAGCTTCTACGCCGTAGCCATCCATGCGGAGGCTATCCGGTACCTGCTCAACGGGCTCTCCCGGATCCAGCCATACTTCCAGCAGCGCCCCCGGTGTCATTCGCTCTAACTTTAATTTCGTCCGCACAAAGTTCAGCGGGCAGGGCGTGCCTCTCAAATCAAGCTGCTCATCAGCCATTAAAAAGGCTCCCCAGAAAACCATCCTTTTTGCCTTTGCCAACCGCTTCTCCACGAACTTCTGCCAACTGAGCCAGCAGCTCTTTCTCTCCTGTTTTCAGCCTCGTCGGAATCTCTACCTTCACCGTAATCAAATGCTTACCTCGGCTCACCGGATTCCCCAACCGAGGCACCCCGCGCCCCTCCAGCGAAAGCACCGTGTTAGGCTGTGTACCCGCAGGCACCTGCATCGCCACTTTGCCGTCTACAGTTTCCACTTCCAGATCACACCCTAAAATGGCCTGAAGGTAACTCACCTTCAAGTCAGACAAAATATTGATACCATCACGCTCAAATTTAGCATCTTCATTAACAACTAGATAAACATATAGATCTCCAGCAGGGCCGTTACGTTTGCCTGCATCACCCTCTCCGGAAACTCTCAGCCGAGTACCATTCTCAACGCCCGCAGGCACCGTAATCTTCAGCTTCTTATTCGTTTGTTTCTGTCCGCTACCGCCACAGCTCTCACAGCGATCTTCGACAACTTCACCGCTACCATTACAGGTCGGGCAAGTTGAAACCTGATTGAAAATCCCAAACGGTGTGCGAGTCGCACGGCGAACCTGCCCAGCCCCGTTACAAGTAGAGCAAGTGCGCGGGGTCGTCCCTGGTTTGGCACCAGATCCTTTACAAGTAGAACAGGTTTCTAGATGACTAATTCTAATTTCCTTCTCACCACCAAAAACAGCCTCTTTGAAATCCAACTTAAGGTTTAGCCTTAAGTCATCACCTCGCATAGGACCGCGACGACGCTGCTGCCCTGGCTGCCCTGAAAACCCGTTGAAGAAGCTCTCAAAGATATCAGCAAAACCGCCCATATCTTGAAAGTCTTGGAAGCCGCCGCCCGCTGCTGCGCCCCCTACACCCGCCTCGCCAAATTGATCGTAGCGAGCACGCATCTCTGGTTCTGAAAGCACTTCATAAGCGCGGCTCACCTCTTTGAAGGTTTCTTCTGCGCCCTCATCCTTATTAACGTCAGGATGATACTTTCGCGCTAGTTTGCGGTAAGCACGCTTAACTTCATCTTGCTCGGCATTGCGAGAGACACCCAGGGTCTCGTAATAGTCACGGGCCATAAAACGTTAGTAAAAAAGGACGATAGCTTGGAAACACACAGCTTTCAATAAAAACCAGTCGCTTCTAAGGCGACAGAGCAAGTCACAAGGTAGTGTCTCTAACCTGCTTTGGTAAATTACAAATCGATACGCACTGGCTAATTGTATCTCAAACAGCCTGTTGCTCTAGCAGCTTCGCACAACCCTTTCTACCATTGATTACGGTTCTATTGTAGTGATATCCGTATGCGTCAGTGGTGAGCATACAAATATCATCGTTACTTTTTAATGCCAACCAATCTATCGTTGACCAGTGAGAACGCTTACTCAATAGCTTCGTAATTTGCCGCCACGGTACTGTCAATATCAAACTCCTCAGCAGCGTCATAAGAGCTTGCTTCTGGTGCAGACGCAACCGGTACAGGTGTTGGTTGGGATGCAGACGTTTGTACTGGTTGCGTCTGCACCGATTGATTTTGGGCCTGTGGGTTCTGTAAGGGCTGGGGTGCAGGTGGCGCCGCAGATGGCGGTGCAGGCGGTGACATGTTAGCACCCGGCATCTCTTGGTTGGCATCCGCAGCATTGTTTTCTGCGTTAGCCCGACTGTAAATACCGGCTCCAATGTTGAAAATAGTTTGCTGCAGCGCGTCAATCTTTTGATTGAGATCAGCTGGTTCTGCATTTCTGTCAGCGACAGCCGCTCGTAGCGCTGCAGCTTCCGACTCAGCCTGAGCTTTTAACTCATCTGACACATTCCCCGCACTTTCACGTAGCGCAGATTCATAGCTATAGAAAAGTGCATCAGCTCTGTTACGCAGCTCAGCGACTAGCTTACGGTGCTCGTCTTCACCAGCATACATTTCTGCATCTTCTCTCATCCGCGCAATCTCAGCAGACGAAAGCCCTCCTCGGTTTGTAATTTTAATGCTCTGTTCTCGGTTTGTGCCTCTGTCCTTAGCAGATACTTGCAAAATACCATCGGCATCGATTTCAAACGATACTTCAATTTGAGGAACACCCCGAGGTGCTGGTGGAATACCCGTGAGTTCAAATCGCCCGAGGCTCTTATTGTCACGTGCCATGGCCCTTTCTCCCTGAAGGGCATGCACTTCGACAGACGTTTGGCCATCGGTCGCGGTCGAAAAGACCTGAGAGCGACTGGTTGGAATCGTGGTGTTGCGCTCAATAATCTTAGAGAAGACTTCACCAAGTGTCTCAATACCCATCGATAGGGGCGTGACATCTAGCAAGAGTAAATCTTTAACTTCCCCACCAAGGACACCTGCTTGAATAGAGGCCCCCAACGCAACAGCTTCATCGGGATTCACAGAACGATCAGGCGTCTGGCCGCCAAAGAAATCGGTGATAGCAGCCTGTACAGCTGGAATACGCGTAGACCCCCCTACCAACAAAATTCGATCAATATCATCAGGGGTTAATTCAGCATCTTTCAGCGATTGCTTAACGGGCTCTAAAGTGTTTTGTACGAGGTCTGCAGCTAACTCTTCAAACTGCGATCGCGACAGCTCCATCTCCAAATGCTTTGGCCCCGTTTCATCTGCCGCAATAAACGGCAAGTTAATGGAAGTCTTAGCCATTGTCGAGAGCTCTACTTTAGCCTTTTCAGCAGCTTCTCGAATACGCTGTAGTGCCATCCGATCATTGGTCAGATCTAAGCCCTCCTGCTGTTGGAAAGCATCCGTCATCCAGGTAACAATACAGTTGTCAAAGTCATCACCACCGAGGTGATTGTTGCCAGATGTGGCCTTGACCTCAAAAACCCCATCGCCCAGCTGCAGAATCGAGACATCGAACGTACCGCCACCGAGATCAAACACAAGTATGGTTTGATCTTGATCTTGCTTATCCAATCCGTAAGAAAGAGCCGCAGCAGTCGGTTCATTAATAATTCGCAGAACCTCTAAGCCGGCGATGGTGCCAGCATCCTTAGTAGCCTGCCTTTGGGCATCTGTAAAGTAAGCTGGAACCGTAATCACAGCTTGCTCTACCGATTCATTCAGATAGGCCTCAGCATCATTCTTGAGCTTTTGCAGTGTCATTGCTGACACCTCTTGCGGGGTGAAGCTCTTAGCACGGATCATCACATCAACAGTGCTGTCCTTGCCCTGAGTACACTTGTAAGGGACACGGGAGCGCTCCATTTCCGTATCATTCCATCGCCTTCCGATGAAGCGCTTGATACTATAAACCGTATTTTCTGCGTTAGTAACAGCCTGTCGCTTTGCCAACTGACCCACTAAACGTTCGCCACCCTTAGCAAACCCTACAATGCTAGGCGTTGTCCGCCCCCCTTCTGTGTTCGGGATCACTACGGGCTTACCACCTTCAAGCACAGCTACACAGCTGTTAGTGGTTCCCAAGTCAATGCCGATAACTTTTCCCATAATCCGCTCGGACAGTTTTGCATAAGAGGCCACATATTTCTACGTCCAACCACCTGCTTTACCCCCCTGTCGCTCATGGGCCTGAAGATATCAGGAGCTACCCAGAGCTATCCGTTACGATTCTGCGGATGACTCACTGGTTTCTGTAGATGGGTCTAGCGGTGTCGCCACTTTGACCATGGCATGACGTAAAACACGCTCTCCTAGAAGGTACCCATTGACGAACTCTTCAATAACAGTCCCTTCAGGATGCTCGTCAGTGGGTTCACGCATCACAGCTTCATGCAAGTTGGGATCAAATTCTTTACCTTCTGCGCGCATAGGGGATACACCTAGCTTCTTCAGCGCTTCTATAAGCTGCTTGTAAACGCCCTGATAGCTTTTATGAATGGCCATCTCGCCATCATTCTGTGGTTTGATTTGTGATCGCGCTCTTTGAAAGTTATCAACTACCTCCAGCAGGCTACTGATCGTATTGCACTTCACCTGAATTTCCAGATTGTCTCGCTCCGTTGCAGTGCGCTTTCTAAAGTTCTCAAAATCGGCCGTTAGCCTCGTAAACTGACCCGTACGTTCCTCTAGCTGAGCCTCCAATTGAGAAACTTGCTGCTGCAATTCAGCCCGCGCGTTTGCCTCTGCTACAAACGCATCCTCAGCAGAAATGTCTTCTGGCAATTCAGTAGAAGCGGCTTCACTTCCTTCCTTGTCACCAGCATCCTCTTCAAAGGCTTTTTCAAAATCAATTTCAGTCGAGGCATCCTCTACCCGCAGTTCCTCAATCCCGTCGGGAGTAGCATCCGGCTCTTGCTGGTTATTATTAGTATCTGCGTCTATCATTTCGTTCAGTTCAGGGGACTATTACCCAACCCTATATACTCTGTCTATAGTAAGTGGCAGCGCCTCAATTACGGAACGGTTTTCCGTAAACGGTTTTCCTGCCGCCCATAACCCTTCACAATATTAATTTTTAGCGCCTGCTAAGTACTAGCACAGACGTTAGGCAGGATAAAGGTTTGAGTAGAGTGGGCACAATGATGTGAGATTTTTTCGCATCGACCATGACAAACTCTTCATCTACGCGAAAGGCCCTCGTTTTACAAAAGAGCTTTTCGCCTTTTAGCAACAAGCTCGTCGAAGCAGGTTTTGTAGACGGCGGCCAAATGCAGCAGGCACTGGTCGAAAGTCGAAAATCTGGTCGTACTCTAACGGACGTGTTAGAGTCCATGACCGGAAAACAGCTAACTCCAGAGCTCCTGCGTCAGTATAAGAAACAGCAGCTTTTTGAATTAAAAATTCTATACGGCGTAGAATCGCTTGATCCAGAGGTTGAGAGCATATCTGATGCTCAAGTGACGGGCCTAATCGGTAGCTTGATACCGGTGGATATCTGCCGTCGTCATCGCTTAGTGCCCCTGTCTGAAACTAAGGCGGAAGACGAGCACTCCGTACTCGTAGCAATGGTCGATCCAGAAAATCTGGAAGCTCAAGACGATCTAAATCGGATTCTTCGCCCTAAGAAAATGAAGCTGCGGCGGATGGTCATCACCATTGAAGACTATCAGCGGTTGATGGCGAAGTACCTAGATGAACAGGTCGCAAAGGAGAAAAAGCGTGACTTCGCTAAAGCTGTCGATGTGCAAACAGACCTCGATGACTTAGATCTGTCCGGTGAGGGCTTAGAAGATGTTGTTGACGAAGAGGCTGACCTTGGCGCAGCCCTTCAGGATGCAGGTGCTGCACCAGTTATTGCATTAGTCAATAAAATCTTGGTCAAGGCACTGCAGGAAGGTGTGTCTGATATTCACGTAGAGCCGCAGGAAGAGTTTCTGCGCGTTCGCTTTCGTAAAGATGGCGTTCTAAAAGAGGCGTTTCCGCCACTGCCTAAGAAAATTATTCCGGCGGTGACAGCTCGCTTCAAAATTATTTCTGAGTTGGATATTGCAGAGAGGCGATCACCACAAGATGGCCGAATCCGCCGAGTATTCCAAGACCGTAAAGTAGACTTTCGAGTTAGTACGCTGCCTAGCCGGTACGGAGAGAAAGTTGTACTACGAATACTGGACAACTCTGCAACCCAGCTTGGATTAGGGATGCTGATTACTGACGAAGAAACTCTCAACATTGTGCAGGAAATGGCTAAAAAGCCATTTGGTCTGATCTTGGTGACGGGCCCTACAGGTTCGGGTAAAACCACCACGCTTTATTCAGTGCTTTCTGAACGGAACGATCCGGGTGTCAACATCAGTACGGCAGAAGACCCCATTGAATATGCCTTACCAGGCATCACCCAGGTACAGGTCATTCGAGAGAAAGGCATGAACTTTGCCTCTATCTTGAGAGCTTTCTTACGACAAGACCCAGACGTAATTCTAGTCGGTGAGACACGCGACCCTGAAACTGCAAAAACTGCCATTGAAGCAGCACTAACGGGTCACCTCGTACTCACAACACTACATACAAATGATGCGGCGGGCGCGGTGTCTCGACTGGGCGAGATGGGCGTTGAGCCTTTCCAAGTATCAAGTTCTCTGATTGGTGTACTTGCCCAGAGACTGGTTAGAAGGGTCTGCGGAGAATGCCGTATTGCCTACACTCCAACAACAGAAGAGCTTGCTCGCTATGGCATGAGCGCCTCTAGTGAGGTTGAGATGACCTTCTATAAAGCAAATAAGGTGCCCACTGAACGGATTAGTGAGTTGAGAGAGTCTGGAGAGCTATGTGAAAAGTGCGGCGGTGGCGGATATAAAGGACGCGTAGGTGTATATGAAGTCATGCGCGTTACTGAAAGAGTGCAGCAGCTGATATCAGATGGCGCGCCCACTGAACAAATTAAAGAAGCTGCGGTGGAAGAGGGTATGCATACATTGCTGGCTTATAGCTTGAACCTTGTTAAGGCCGGACATACGACTCTAGAGGAGGTAGAGCGTGTGACCTTTACCGATAAAGGACTTGAAGCTGAATTAAAAGCCAAGCGTAAGAGCGTGCTTTCGTGCACAACCTGTAGCGCTGAATTGCATCACGACTGGCTTGACTGTCCATATTGTCTAACCCCTCGATACAAAGACTAAGCTGCCATCAGATTTGATGAGCAAATCCATTTTTAAAATTACAAAACAACAACCTGGAGAGATTGTGACATGGACTTGATGATTGAAGACTTGATGGAAGAAGTAGTTGAGCGAGGGGGATCTGACTTACACCTATCGACAGGGTTGCCACCCTATATTCGAATCAGTGGTCACCTGACAGCAACAGACCACCCTCCTATGACAGCCGACCAGTGTCAGCGTCTCATCTTCAGCATGTTAAACAACTCCCAAAGAAAGATTTTAGAGCAGACTTGGGAGTTGGACTGTTCTTATGGTGTGAAAGGCCTCGCTCGATTTAGAGTAAACGTATATAAAGATAGAGGTACCTATGCTGCCTGTTTAAGAGCATTAAGTTCTAAGATTCCCAGTATGGATGTGCTGTGTTTGCCACCAATCGTAACAGAGCTATCTGAGAAGCCTAGAGGATTAGTGTTGGTTACTGGCCCTACCGGTTCAGGAAAGACAACAACACTAGCTTCTATGATCAACAACATAAATTTGACCCGGGCAGAGCATATTCTGACCGTAGAAGATCCGATTGAATTTGTATACGAACCTATTAAAAGCTTAATTCATCAGCGTCAGGTAGGCGAGGACACCAAGAGTTTTTCTAATGCGTTAAAAGGCGCACTGCGGGAAGACCCAGATGTGATCTTGGTAGGTGAGATGCGAGATTTAGAGACAATTTCGCTAGCAATTTCGGCGGCAGAAACAGGCCACTTAGTATTCGGAACACTGCATACGAGCTCAGCAGCACAAACAGTGGATAGAATTGTGGATGTCTTTCCACCAGAACAGCACCAGCAAGTTAGAGTACAGCTTTCTAACTCTCTTGTAGCGGTGCTGAGTCAGACACTGGTACCCAAGGCAAATCCTAAACCAGGGGAGTTTGGCCGGGTGATGGCACAGGAGATTATGGTCGTCACACCAGGTATTTCTAACATGATTCGTGAGGGTAAAACCGCTCAGGTTTACGGTGCAATTCAGACTGGCGGACGCCTTTCTATGCAGACACTGGAAATGGCACTTGCCGATCTGTACAAAAAGAAAGTAATTGACTTCGAAGCAGCGATGTCAAAGACATCTCGTCCAGAGGAGCTGCAACGGTTGATTGGAGGTGCCCCAGGCACGGCAAAAACCGCTGCGAAAGCTGGTGCTCGCCGATAATTTTTGAACAGACTTGTGATTTTTACCACCAGGAAAATCTCTGAGTAAAGAAGGTTAAAGTCTGTTGTTTCGTTTGTAACTAAAATTTCTTTAATTTAAGAGAAAAAGATGCCGACCTACGTTGTTACGGGTAGAAACACGACTGGTAAGTCTGTTCGCCAAAAGATAGATGCGCAGTCTCCCTCTGAAGCACGCACGCTGATGTCGCAGCAGGGGATGCACATTCAAAGCATTAAGGAGAATAAGGGACTTAGCTTTAGCATGGAGGATATTCAAACCTCCATGACAAAGGTGACGGTGAAGGATAAGGCCGTTTTTTCTCGTCAGTTTGCAGCACTGGTTTCTTCAGGTGTGGCGCTGGTGCGTGGCATTGGTATTTTGGCAGATCAGTGTCCGAACCCGAAGATGAAGCAGGCTTTGCAGGGTATTAATGCCGATGTACAGCAGGGTACAGATTTATCTGAGTCTATGAAGAAGCATCCAAAGTGCTTTGATAATCTGTATGTGAGTATGGTGCAGGCAGGTGAGGTTGGTGGTGTATTAGATGAGGTACTCAACCGATTAGCAAAGCTGTTAGAGGACTTAAACCGATTACAAAACCAGATTAAATCGGCGATGGCTTATCCGGTAACAGTTGGCTTTTTGGCGGTCACTATTTTTTTGGGTATGACCATGTTTCTATTACCCATTTTTGCGGAAATTTTTGAGGATTTGGGGGCACCATTGCCACTGTTCACAAGGGCATTGATGGCCATTAGTAAGGTGCTTCGAACATGGTATCTGACGCTAGGTTTAGTGGTCATTATTGCCGTACTGGTATTTTTGTACAAGCAGTATTACAAAACACCTGCAGGGCGGGTTCAGATGGATGGGTTTTTCTTGAAGATGCCGCTGTTTGGAGATTTGGCGCAGAAATCGGCAACAGCAAGATTTTGTCGAACGTTTGGTTCTCTCTCTCGTTCGGGAGTGCCAATTTTAACCGCGTTAGAAATTGTGAGAGATACCTCGGGCAATCAGGTAATTGCGAATGCAATTAACGCGGCGCAAGCGGAAATTCAATCCGGTGGAATGATTAGTTTGGCACTGCAGGAGCACGGAGTCTTCCCGGTGATGGCAATTCAGATGATTAGCATTGGTGAGGAAACCGGGGAACTGGATCAGATGCTTATGAAAGTGGCAGACTTTTATGAGGATGAGGTAGAACAGGCCGTTAAAGCACTAACAAGCGTTATGGAGCCCATTATGATTGTTGTACTTGGCGGCATGGTGGGATCGATTTTGGTGGCAATGTACTTGCCGATGTTCTCAGTAATGGATCACTTGGGTTAAGCACTGAGGGGGCCAGAGGAAGCTACTGTACAGGTTTAATGCCCCCTTTTTCTCTCAAGCGCCCCGTGGCACAACGTTGCCTGTGGAACGACTACTTATCGCTCTTTAGTGATTACAGGGTGTAGAGTATCAGTAGAAGTAGGCAGGACGTAGGGAGCTATGACGCAACCACACAAGTCACAGCCAACTATTCGGTTTGTTGATAAGTACTGTTAGTCATACCAAGACTTGTTCGCTGAGGTGCGGAGCTAAGAGGCACTCAAGCGGTTGCACGTCGGCGTGATTTCTGAGACCACAGGGGAGTCGCTACCGGCGATAGCGTAAGCGCTGACCCTCGGTTCGCTAAAAAAGACTATCGTAAAGACCCGCTAACAGCGCGGCTGAGCGTTCGGTTGCTGTTGGCAGCTTATGGGCAGAGAAATCATAAAAGTTGACCCTTGACCCAAAGTGGTCTCGACTATGATTTCTCCGCTGTGGGTTTCGGTGATGATTTCATGGGTAATCGCCATGCCTAATCCCGTTCCTTTCCCTACGGCTTTAGTCGTAAACAGATTCTCAAATATTCTGGACTTCACCTCTTGTGACATGCCTTTACCGTTATCCGAAATACGCACTTCAACAGCTGTCTGAGGCGCTGATATACCGGTTTGAATCGTGATTTTTTGAGGATTATGCTTCAAATTTTCAAAGGTTGTTTGCTGCGCCATTTCATCAAACATATCGATTGCATTTGCTAAGATATTCATAAACACCTGATTGAGTTGGCCAGGAAAACACTCAATCTCAGGCAAGGTACCGTAGTTTTTTTTAATCACAATTTCTGGACGATGTTCATTGGCTTTTAAGCGATACTTGAGAATCAATATTGTGCTGTCAAGCCCTGCGTGAAGGTCAGTTTTGACCTTTTTCTCCATATCAGCGCGGGAAAATGTCCGCAGGCTAGTACTGATAGATTTAATGCGATCGGTTGCCCCGCGCATTGAATTCAAAAGTTTTGGGAAGTCTGCTAGCAAAAATTCAAGGTCAACGTCTTCAGCACTCTCTTGAACTGTTTCATTGGGCGGTTGATGCTTTTGGTAAATTTCTAGATGCTCAAATAAGTCTTGAATGTAGTTTTCAGCATTTTTGATACTGCCATTGAGAAAGCCAATGGGATTGTTGATTTCATGGGCGACACCCGCGACTAAGTTACCTAAAGTCGCCATCTTTTCATTCTGCACGGTTTGTAGCTGCGCTGTCTGCAGCTCCTTAAACGCTTGCTCAAGCGCGTTATTCTTTTCAAGAATCAGCACCTCAGCCTGCTCTTTCTCGGCAATTTTTTTCTGTAGGTCTTGAAAAGTGCTTTGAAGCTGATGAGCCATTTTTGTAAATGACGATGCCAGTTGCCCCAATTCATCTTGACGAGTTGTTTGAAGGTTGTCATCAAAGTCACCATCTGCGAGCTTTTGGCTCGCTGTTGTCAGATGACTCAAGGGAGACGCAACCTGATTTTTTAAAACAAAGAAGAGCAAGATGACTTCTACTAGAAGTGCAGATAAGCCGGCAATCAGAACGAACTGAATAGTATCTAACGCTATATCTGATAGGAGTGATTTTGGATAGACGGTTACAAATAGCCAATCTGGCCCAGAAAGATTGGTCAGTGCTAGGAACTCTTTATTTTTAGGATTGCGGATGACGTCCTGCGACCTAGATAAACTCAACTGAAAAATTGTTTTAAGATGCTCGTCAGCTAAATTATTAATGTTTAGCTGACCTTGAGCCTGTTGAATTTTATCCACATATTGAGGATGGGCAATGAGTCTGCCATTGCGATCAAAGATGATGTTGTAAGCCCCTGGCAAACTATTGTTGACAGTTTGTTCTATTAAACTGTTGAGCTTAATATCATGACCAAAGCTGCCAATAAATTGTTTTCCTTTATATAGGGGCACAGCCGCTGACATCATCCAGACGTTGGTCACAGTGTCAGAATAAACCCCTGTCCAAGCAGGCTGTCGAGTTGGATTGTGTTGGGGATCTGCGACATAAAAGTATTCATCTTGAGAGGGCTTAAAGTCTGCGTTGGCCTGTAGGGCTAACGGTGTGTCTTGCCAATAGATTGTTGTGGTATTTTCAGCAGTATTCAGATAAGTATTAATAAACCGATTACTCCAAGCAATCCCATGGCTGGTAATCAGATGTTGGGCAATGAGAAGCTGCTGCTGCAGCGACGGGGTAATGCCTGTGTCCTTATTGACAAATGACGTAGCATTTTGAGCCGTATCAAACGCTGAAATGGGTTGCTCCTCTGGAAAGTTTCGGGCTGTGCCATCTTGCCAGCGGAAAAACTGCTGGTTGAATTGCGTTGCGATATCTTGATTAAGCGGTTGACCAAGTTCTGCTACAAACCGGTCTCGTAGGGAAACTAAATTATCTTCTGCTAGTTGAAAGATTGAACTTTCTCGCTGGCCGCGTTCGGTTATATAACGTTCTAATTGCTGAATCGTTTGAGCTTCCAGGTTGTGCATTACATGGAAATAGCTCGCTGTGGTTGATACCAGCACCACTAGCGCAACCCTTAGCGACATATTGAGCAGGGTTTTGACGGTCAGTGAGGTTCGATAAAGGTCTGTAGCCTGTATCCATAAAGTCTTCATACACTGGTGGAACGTAATTTTGATAGCTAAATCGCCGACTAAATAGGCGATTTAATATGGCGTTTTTATTGCTTACTAGCTGGATAATCGCAAGCAGAAGACCTTCCTGGTTTAAGTGCTTCCTGGTTTTAATGGTTTATGGTTTTAACTTAAAATTCCCCAGTACTTAAAAGGCCTAACCAAGAAAGCTTGTTAGACCTTTTCCATGCTTAGACAACGCTTGCGTGGAAAAAGGGCACTCAGCGCAACCAACATAAAAGCAAGCCCCGAGAAACTCTGTAGTTCCTCGGGGCTTGCTTCACCGTTAATCATGAAGCATTAGGGCTTGTGAGATATCAGTACTGGTGAAACATTATCGCGGTAGAGATGCCCGCCGCTGACCATCTTGCATTGCCTGCAAAACTTCACCAGGGTTTACCCACTCGTTGCGATATTTCATGCCCCAATGCAAGTGGGGGCCAGTGGTGCGCCCTGTCATACCGATGCGACCAATCGGTGCGGCGGTAGGCACCTGTTGCCCCTCTGCAAGTCGCAAACCCGCACCGCTATCAACAAATATCCTGCGGTTCCGATCTGTGGTGACATATCCCTGCATATGACAGTAAATGTGTGTCCAGTCGCCTGACTGAATCACCACAGAAGTGCCGCAAGCACTATCATCAGATACTTCGAGGACGTAGCCTTCCCACCAATTGTGGATACTACTGCCAATTGGTGCGGCAATATCTATGCCGTAGTGAAATCCAGAGGCACGGTAGCCGAATGGCGACGTATATTGCTGAAAATTATCGACGGGAAAAGATGCGGCAACCCAGGGGTCACTGATGCGAGCAATTTGTGCTTGAGCGGCAGGGGGCCTAGCCACTGCTGACTGACGAAAGCTGTGGGGCACAGCCTCACTGATCCCAACGAACAGCAAACTGCTGGCCAGCAACAGGCTGATATAGGGAAAAGCTCGATACGAAAAAATTCGCTGCCAAACAACTGACATAGGGAGCATCCTAGACAGTGCCTTAAACACGGCTGATAGGGAACGACGCAGCGAGGAGAGAGAATATCGCTTCATACAGATAGTGTGGTGTGTGTAGAGCGCAACTAAGGACCTCACTACTCAACTTTTTGTAATCGCTGAACAGCCTGACCTTAATGGCGGCTAAAGGGAGCTATTGAAACAAAAGTTTGGAAAGGTGTGTGTCTAAAGCAAGCTGTCAGGCGTGATTATTTTTTCCTCAGGGAAGGCCGTGATAGAGGAAAACCCAATTGATGCGTGCTTTATCTAACATAAGCCTCACACTTGCGGTAATGTACCCTGAATCAATGTTTAGATGAAGTTATGATGAGACCTTATAAGCATTGCTAATTCAAAGCAATTTGATTCATTAAGAAATTATTGCGATATTTGGGATGAATCGTTTCCCACGACACATTCCACAGCGCAATTGATTCACCAGCTCTTTGGAAAATCCGGTAAGAATACGGATTAAAGGTGCAAATAAAGACGATGTGGCTTTTCACATAGCGTGTATCAAGCATATATCAGATGCATACTCCGCAAAAAGGCGCTAACGGAGCCATGCCAAAGGCTACAAGCCTCCGGTACAGCCGAAGCACTTGGACTGCGGTTATGTAAGGAGCCTAGCCGATGAGTTGAACCTCAGCTAAGCAATAAATGATACATAGGCTATGGCGTCGTTGAGTGGTTTGTTACCCGCATCACTGCGATCGCCACAGCCACCATGATAAGGTTTAGCCAACATCACGACTTGGCAACCCCTCCACTTACATTGAGGGGTTCTTTTTTTGTGGGAGCATATTTCACAGACATTAATAGCTTCTGCCACTCAGCCATCGCCCTATGACTGCTGACAACCAAAGTGATGACCGCAGCATCCACGTTCAAGGCAATGTGGAGCGTAGTGCGGTCGTGTTGGGGGATGGCAATACCGTCACCTACACAACGAATGTATTCAGCACGTTTGATGGCAAGCCTTTTCCGGCGCGGCCTTCGCAGCAGCTTAGCCAGCAGGAGTATCGCTGGCGGCAGGTGCTAGTGCAAAACGTTAGGCATTACTGGATTGAAGGGGTTTTAGAAAAGTCACTTCACAATCAGGCATTGATTGAGCTTGGGCTAGAAGCGCGGAGTCAGGCGGTGGCTTCGCCTGTTAGCGCCGTTGAGGAATTTGCAGGCGAGTCTGAGCAATCGTTTCCGGCAGGCACCCAGGCAAGTGACATTTTTGATGGGTTGGGCGCGGGTCGTACGCTGTTGATTTTGGGAGAGCCGGGGGCGGGGAAGACAACCACGCTGCTGAAGATAGTGGAAACGCTGCTGGAGCGAATGGGGGATGATTTGAGTCAGCCGATTCCGGTTGTTTTAAATCTATCTTCTTGGGCAAAGAAGCGAAAGTCTATTGCTGAATGGCTGGTTCAAGATCTTT
This sequence comes from Cyanobacteria bacterium P01_D01_bin.105, assembly GCA_039025345.1. Classification (GTDB taxonomy): domain Bacteria; phylum Cyanobacteriota; class Cyanobacteriia; order Phormidesmidales; family Phormidesmidaceae; genus Phormidesmis. Next base: position 66,165 of record JBCCOO010000020.1, read on the forward strand.
ATGAGACTTTTCAGGTTTCTAAGGTATTAGGGACGACTTGGATAAAAGAAGAACAGCTTACGCTGTGTTTGGATGGATTGGATGAGGTCGCTGCGCCGTATCGCAATGACTGTTTGCAAGCGTTGAATCAGTTTCTGCAGGATCATGGCCGGACTGAAGTGATTGTGTGTAGCCGGATTCGAGACTATGAGGCGCTGTCTGAGCGGTTGAGAGTGAGATGCGCGATTTATGTGCAGCCATTGACTGCTCAGAAAATTGACCAATATGTAGAGCAAGCCGGAGACCAATTATCGGCGTTAGGTGAGATCTTTAATCGCAATCCTGAGATCAGAGAGTTTGCTGCTTCGCCGCTAATTTTGAGCGTGATGAGTTTGGCTTATCAAGACTACTCATTGGACGATTTTTCTGAGGTGGGTAATGCTCAATCCGCTCAATCTTTTCAGCAGCGGCTGTTTGATACCTACATAGAGCGCATGTTTCTGCGCCAAAGGGCAACACATGATTACACTGCGCAACAGACTAAACATTGGCTGGTTTGGATGGCTCAACGAATGGTTCAGAATGCACAAACCGTATTTTTTCTTGAGTCTATACAGACTAGCTGGTTACAAACTCAAACTCAAAGACTGCGATACCGCTTAGAGAGTTCATTGATTGCTGGGCTTATTGCCGGTCTAATTTGCACTCTTACTATTAGCCTAACTATTAGGCTAATTGGCGGGTGGCTGACTGGTGCGCCGAATATTGGACTGATTGTTGGATTGATTGTTGGATTGATTGTTATAACTTTGGGTGAAATCACACCGGTGGAGACTTTCCAATGGTCTTGGAGAGCCACAAAGAGATCTTTCCATAATGGACTGATTGTTGGGTTGATTTATGGGCTGATTGGCGGGCTGATTTTGGGGTTTATTGCTGGGCTAAGAAGTGTTGTGAGTGGCTGGCTGATTGCTAGGCTGATCTTTGGACTAATTGTTGGGCTGATTGGCGGGCTGATTGGCTGGCTGATTGGCGGGCTGCTCTTTGGACTGATTGGCGGGCTGATTGGCGGGCTAAAAGGCCCTGGGATGGGGAATAAAACAAAGCCTAATCAGGGTATTTGGAGATCGGCTCGAAATGCCTGGAATGCTTCGATTTTCACTCTGATTGTTGGACTGATTGTTGGGCTGATTGTTGGGCTGACTAGCGAGCTGATTGTTGGGCCGACTAGCGAGCTGATTGTTAGGCTGATTGGCGGACTGATTTTTGGGCTGATTTATGGAGTGATTTTTGGGCTGACTGTCGGGCTAATTGCTGGCGGCTCGGCCTTTATCAGGCATTTCTCCCTACGCCTGATGCTTTCCCGTCTGGGGTATGTCCCCTGGAACTACGCCCGTTTTTTGGATTACGCTGCTGAGCGACTTTTCTTACAGAAGGTAGGCGGTGGCTACATCTTCATTCATCGAATGCTGCTAGAACACTTTGCCCAGATGGAGCTGGAACAGACACCCTCGAAGTAGCTACAAATTAATTCGTGTAATGCTTATCGCTTTTTAAGCGTCATCTCAGCCTCGAACATAAACACTAAGGATCATCTCACTTTTTGTAAAAAGACTTGCCGTGTAATAACAGAACCATTACGGAGCAAGGAATGCAAAAAGATGATAGCGACCCCTCAGACCTTTTCACCTCAGATACCTGTTAATCAGGTCTCTGCAAATCAAGCACCTGCAAATCAGATACTTCCAGACAACACTGATAGCCGTAGCTTACTGCGCCAGCAAATCAAGCTCAGCTTTCAAAAAGCAACCGCCCAAAAAAAGCGGCTTCTTCGTACCGATAGACGCTTGAGCATTGCCACTTTAGTGTTAAGTGCGCTGGCAACCTTTATTGCAGGCGAATCAGCGATCGCAAACGAACCCATCATGGGCAACTGGCGCTTCACCACCACCGTTGCCTCCCTCTGCACCCTCGGCGCAACCGTCACCACAGGCATTCAAAAGCAAGTCGCTCCCACCGACCTCCTCATAGAATCCAGCGAATGCGCCGCCAAACTCAAAGCTCTCAGCATTGAAACCATTCCGGCGATGTATGAAGTGAGCGACGTTAGTGAGACCTATCAACGGCTCTTGGCAGAATTTGCGAGCGTCGAGACTTAGGTAATCGCCAACAGATAATCCCCTCATCCTAAATCCTTCTCCCTGGGGAGAAGGACTTTGAGTCTGGCTCCCTTCTCCTTCAGGGAGAAGGGCTGGGGATGAGGGCTATCGAGAATATTGGTAACAGGTCCTTTGTTTAGATGCGATTCCCTAGCAACCTCAACCCAGCCTTTTTAGAAGTCGATTCGGTATTCCACTTCAAAGTCAGTGTCTTCCAACTCTGAGTTAGACGCACCGCGTATGCTGAGTTCATCTGTAAAGCGGTAGAGAACCCCTAGCTGCGGCGGGTCAGAACTGTTGAGCACTTCGAGGAAGTTGATATTAAAGCGATCGCCAATCGCTGCACTCGCCTCCACCGCAATCCCAATCTCCACTGAGCTATCATCGCCCGTATCCGTTGTTGGGAAAACGCTAAACGACTGCAGCCCGACCGCATCGGCAACGCGATTACCCAACGTCGCCAACGTCCCGCTGCCGACAAAGCTACCTATTTGCGTTAAAGAAGCTGAGGCTAATCCGCCCACCACATTGCTCCCCAACAGGGCTAAAAGCTCTCCTTGCTCACGTACGGGACGACTGGTGAGCATTAGACTATTGCTGATGTCAGAAGCTGGCCCCTGGGCGATCGCCCTGACGCTAATAAACTGCACATCTCCCGTTGTTTCTAGCTGAGACTCGTTGACTTCTGCATTGGCAAATCCACCCGGTGGCGGCGGCGCGGGCGTAATATCTGACTCTTGAACCCTGGCTAACATCACAAGATTCACAAACGGATCGAGACCATTTTCTGGGGTGAACGTTGCCGAATGGGGTTCAGTGCGATCTAAACGGAACTGAGTTGAAAAAAGATTGATCCAGCCAGAACTTAGGTTGATGGTGCCATCGGGCTGAAGATTGCTTAACGTGCCATTGACGACCAGTTCGCCATCAGCGGTGATGTTGTACAGCGGTTGACCAATGATAGAGAGGCGATCGCCAAATCGCAGGTTCAAATCACTCAGTGCCACTCGCTCTAATGCAGTACTCACAATGCCTTGAGGCGCTTTCGACGCGACTTCAGTAGGATCAATATCTAGATAATCTGCTCTGTATGCATTAATCGGTTGCGCCACTTCTGTAGTTGGAAAATTCAACGAACTGGCTTGACTTAAGAGATTGTTGGGATGGACTTCACCCGCGTCAATTTCAACATCCCCACTGATGGTGGGCGATAGCAGCGCCCCAGTGACAAACATCCGCCCGTTAAACACAGCCTCTAACGCATTCTCGTAGTTTACAGGCAAGTTATCGAGCGCGATGACTAATCCATCTGCCGAATCGTCTACCGTCTGCGCGGGCTGTTCAGTCGGCGCAGGCTGTTGTGCCTGATAGAAGCCTGGGGCTGAGCTGGCGACTAATGAATTTGAGACTAATGAATTTGAGACTAATGAATTTGCGGCTAGTGAGTTTTGGCCTAAGGAATTTTCGACTAAGGAACGTGCGCCTAACTGGGGCAGGATAGTTTCACCTGACAACAGCAGGGGCAATCGCCCACTGACAGCAACTTGCCCCTCACCTACCGCTGCCTGAAGTTGCTGAATATTGACCTGTTGCAAATCAAAAGCAATATCTCCATTAATGCTTGTGACCTCATCTTCTAACAGCGGACTGCTGAGGGCACCGTCTCTAAAGCTTGCCTGCCCAGCGAAGGTGGGTTGCGATAACGTACCGCCCACCGTCATAACCACTTCTCCCTGACCGCTTTGCCAAACAACGTTGTCATCGGTCAGCGCATTAATGAGCGCTAAGTTTCCGTTGGGGACATCTGCAACGACATTTAGCTGATTGGTCGGTGGGCTAACGGTGGCGAACGGCAAAGCATACGGAATGGTGCCCTTTACCGTAATGGGTTGAATGCCGGACTCAACAGCTATTGCACTGTCTAGGTCTAAAGCAGCATTGCGATAAGTAAAGTCTGCTGTGATGCCTTCCAGAGAATAGTTGTTGATCTGGGCATTTGTCACCAACGCTTCACCCTGCACAACTGGATTGGAGAGGCTACCGCCAAAGGTGGTATTCAGCGCAAGGTCTCCAGTGATATCTGCAGGAAGCGGGTAAAAGAGCTGAGCGACTGCTACGGGCAAATTCTCGACCACCAGCTGCCCGTTGAGCTGCTCTAAATCGCCCTTTGCAGTTAAGTCAATTGCCGTCTTGCCCGCATTCACAAAAGCAGTGTCAATATTCACTTTCCCCTGAGCCACGTCACCGCTTAAGGAAAATTCGTTAGGCGGCGTATTGTCTCCCCACTGCCAGCGGTTGCCTTGAATGTCAAAGTCAGCCGCTGCATCAGTGACCGCAAGTGAGCTGCCTGCGACGGTGACCGTACCGGTAAACGCGCCTTTTAATTGATCAAGAGAGGGAAGGGCGGTGTTGCCCAAGGTGTTTGGGTTTTGTGCGATCGCATCTGTCTCAGCGAGGTCAGGATTCGCCTCTAGAAATGCCTTAAAGCGCTCTAGCTTAGCGAGAAAAGTAGCCCCCTCTGGCACGCCTACCGGCTGCGTCGCTAAATCTGCCGCTGAGCCAGTCGCCTCCTGCGCGTCACCCGCCCCGAACGCACTGAAATCTATCGATTCCAACAATGGAATAAAGTCTTCTATCCGCCCATCTTCAATGGAGAGATCGCCCTGGTATGAGATATCACTAATATTGTTGCCAAGACTCGCACGACCATTGAGCAGATAGCGGCCTTCCTCAAACAACAACTCTCCCTCATTTAGCGTGGCCGTGCCGCCCGCGTAGGTAAAGGTTGCATTGAGCTGCTGCGCTTCAACCGGGTCTAGGCTGGGTTGAGTCACCACCACCGTACCAGCAGCAGTCGGGTTAGAAAGACTAGCAAGGTTCACGTTTAGATTAGCCGCGAGCGTTCCGCCAACAGAGCCAAGGCCATACTGGGCGGGCGGGCGGATGGCGAGTCTCTCTAGGGGCAGTTGAACAACCTGAGCGCGAAGCAGATCGCCCTCGGTCGTGCCATTAGCAATCAGATCTTGACTGCGCACTTCAAACGCGACGGGCCAGTAGGGCAACGCCTGCTCAGGAGAGTCTTGAAGGGTGAGCTGAAGTCGGTCTTGTTGACCTCGAAAATCGAGCTGTCCGCCCGTTGCCAGCGCAAAGTTCACAGGGCCAGAAAGCGGTTCAAACAACAGATCGTTGACCGCCAAGTTATTTAACTGGGCATTACCCGATAATGTCAGTGTTTCTAAGGTGCCGGAGAGCTGACCGTTAAAGCGGGTGAGGCCGTTGAGCTGAGCATAGTTGGTGACGTTCGCTGGCGCGAAGCGATTAAGCCGCCGGAGATCATAATCTTGCAGGGCCACGTTGAGCGCAATATCGCCGATGGGGATGGTCTTAGAGAGATCGATACCGATGGTGCCATCGGCCTGTAGGCCTGGCGCGGTGAAGTTTTCAACCGCGATCGCACTGCCTGTCCTACTGCCTGTCGCAGCGCTGCCCACCAGCGCAAACGCCGTCGTCCAATCCCCCGGCTCCAGCAACGGCACACCGTTCTCCGTCAGCAGCGCCTGCGCATCCGCAACCACCGCCGTCCCCTTCGCGTCAATCTGATTTAAATCTAGGGCATCCAAATTCCCAGACGCTTCAATCTCGGCGGTCAGCAACCCTTTGGCCTTATCGGTAAACTGACTGACCGCAACGCGATCAGTATTCGCCGTTGCCTGCCACTCTCTACTTTCTAGCGACAATGTGGCCGCTGCCGTCGCCGTGCCTTGTTGCGATCGCAGCTGCGCATTCTCTAGTGCCACCACATTGTCAGCCAGTGCCACCTCACCACTCCCGGCAAACGTCCCCTCCGACAGTTGCCAATCGGCAGTCACAACCTGATCCTCTAGGCTTCCTGATCCTTCAAAGTCAGCATTCAACCGGCCCAGCACAATGCCTTCTGGCAAGCTCGCCCCATAGGTCTGAGCCAATCCATCCACAGGCAAATCCGTCTGCCCCTCAAGCTGAAACGTGAGGTTTTCCAAATCCGACAGATCTGCGGTGCCCCCTGCAACAATCTCTCCTCCTGCTGCAGGCCGCGCTCTCAGTTCATTCAAATCAAACCGGTTGGGCTGAAAATTAGGCAGCCTCAGCGCAAAATCTGCTTCCACGGTCTCCAGCGCCACTTTATCGATGAGCAACGGCTGCGCACTGGCTAATCCACTGGTTAACTGGCCCTCTAGTACCGGACTCTCTAGCTCACCCAGGACCTGAGTCACCACCTCAAATGAACCCTCTACGGGCACGGGCAAATCCACATCCACTAAGGACTGCACCTGATCCACCGACACCGCTGGAATCTGTGCCGTCAGGTCATAACCCGAGTCCAAATCCACATCGCCTTCCGCCAGCAGGGTAATGTCATTGAGCTGGAGACTAGCATCCTCCACGCTCACCCGCTGCCCTTTAAACACAAGGTCACTGCCAATGTTTTGAATGGCAATGTTTTGAGTAGGTACCGGCAACCCACCGACCACAAATTCCCCATTCTGGAACTGAGCTGTACCGGTCACATCTAAAGAAGACTGATCGAGCACACCGTTTTCAAAGTCTGCCTCTGCGGTGAGGTTTCCATTTAGCTCACCCGACCGTAGCCCCAGCGAATCGGGAAACAGCACATTCGCCCCCACGCTAGGCAAATCCGTGAGCCGCGCATTGGCCTTTACCGTCTGGGTTTCTAAGTTCGCCGCCCCATTCACCACAAAGCGACCGTTCTGGTTCGCTGCGGTATCTACCGCCGCCGCAACCACCTCGCCATCCAGTTCAAAGGTTGCTTCCTGCGCCGACTCCCCAAAAAATTCAACCCGCGCGTCAGTCTCTTTTATCTGAATCGGCTCGCGAGGAACCACCGCCTCACTCTCTGCTTCCACATACGGAACAGCGCTGAGGCTGGCACCCTGTACCTCAATAGATTCAATCTCTAGCTCGATAGGCTGCTTAGCTTCAGAAGGCTCAGGTAAGGTCAGCTCCAGCCACTGTCCGTTTTCATTTTCAATGAGAGAAACCGCTGGGCGAATGAGCACCACCTTGGACTTAAGCGTGCGCTGGAAGAGGAGCGATCGCAATCCAATCGAAATTTCAATCCCATCCACCGTCACCGAAGACGCATCCGTTTCCGTGGGCGGAATCACCGTTTCTCCTAGCTTCACGCCCCAAAAGCTAAAGCCTTCCACATC
>JBCCOO010000021.1:0-70909 GCA_039025345.1 Cyanobacteria bacterium P01_D01_bin.105
GGAACTGCTGTTGATTCCTGCGTTTGTCTTCTTTTTCCAAATGCTTTATCCCTTTCCCTGGGTAAATGATTCTCACAAAAAGACAGCAGCTGCAGCAGGAGGCTGTGTTTTACTGCGTTTCAGTGCGTTGAAACAGATTAACGGCTTCCAGACCATACGCCATGCACTTATTGATGACTGCGCATTAGGCGCTGCTGTTAAGGCAGAAGGTGCTATCTGGTTGGGGTTAAGTACCACAACGCGCAGCCTGCGGCCCTATCCTGACTTGCAGAGTATCTGGAGTATGGTAGCTCGTAGTGCTTATACTCAGCTGAATTATTCTCCTTGGCTACTGCTGGGTACGGTGTTGGGGATGATTTTGGTTTATATGGTGTCGCCCTTGGGAGTTGTCTTCGGTATGATACGGGGACAATACGTGCTTGTATTAGCAGGATTGACAGGTTGGTTGCTGATGGCGACGGCTTATCGGCCGACCTTAAAACTTTATGGTGGTTCCCCGATGCTAGCCTTGGCGCTGCCAGGAATTGCACTGTTATACACGTTGATGACCCTAGATTCAGCGCGTCGTCATTGGGTTGGACAAGGGGGCGCCTGGAAAGGCCGGGTTTATGGAGATTTTAGATAACATAACCTCAATTTTAGTGCCCATCTGGATGGTGTGAAAGCGCTCCATTCAATCTACAAAGTCGTCAAACCCTACGTGAGTATCCCCGCATTCAAGACATTTCTGGTTTCCTGACTACTCGGCTCAGTCAACAGAGTTACTCGAACGGCTAATTAGTCATCTAGGACATCGTCCCCGAAATGAAGTGAGCAACTGCAAACAAAGTTTTAAGGGTTGACATCTATCTACTAGATGGTAGATGATTGTAGCCATGAAAGAAACCGCTCAACAAATTCTGGATGTTGCTCAAGATCTTGTCCGTTGCCGAGGCTATAGCGCCTTTAGTTACGCCGATATATCGGAGCAGGTAGGTATTCGCAAAGCCAGCATTCACTATCACTTCCCTACCAAGGAAGCATTAGTGCAGGCGCTGGTTAAGCGATACCGAACCGCCTTTCAAGAAAGGCTTAAAGGCATTGAGAGTACAGAGTCTGACCCACAGAAACAACTGCAGGAGTTTGTCGCACTTTACCGGAGTGGACTCAGCGAATGCCAAATCTGCCTCTGTGGCATGTTATCGGTTGAAATTGAGATTTTGGCCGATCCTATTCAACAAGAGGTCAGAGCTTTTCTTTCAGATACAAAAACTTGGCTCAAAGATGTTTTATCTGCAGGAGCAGCCGCTGGTTGCCTACAGCCGCGGGTCTCTCCAGAAACTGAAGCATCACTTTTACTAGCCACCATCCAGGGGGCACAGCTATTCGCTCGCACGGCGGCAGACAGCGAAGTGATGTTTGATGGCATTGCTAATCCACTTTTAGCCACCATTTGTGTTGAGTAATCGGCAACTGCTGATTTTCTCATCAGCAAGGTCATTTTTATTTGCCCACTTATCTACCTACTGGTAGGTAATTTACTTAAAACAAGGAGACAATTCCATGGCTCAGCAATTTGAAGGACAGAAGCTTATCGTTATTGGCGGCACTAGCGGTATTGGCAAAAGTGTGGCTCAGGTCGTTCTCCAAGGCGGCGGTTCAGCTGTTCTTGTCGGTCGACGAGCCGAAAAGCTTCAAGCTGCCGTGAAAGAACTTCAGGGTTACGGGCCTGTGATGGGTGAACAGGCTGATATCTCTAAGCCAGAAGAACGTCTGTCACTTAGCGATCGCATCACCAGCAAGCATGCCGATGCCACCCTGCTGGTCAACGCAGCAGGCGTCTTTTTGCCCAAATCATTTTTGGAGCATACCGAAGCCGACTACGATCTCTACCTCGACCTCAACAAAGCCACCTTCTTCCTTACTCAAACAGTAGCCAAAAATATGGTGGAACAAGGCAACAATGGTGTCATCGTTAATGTCGGCTCCATGTGGGCCAAACAAGCGGTTCAGGCCACGCCTTCATCGGCCTATTCCATGGCGAAGGCTGGACTTCATTCCTTAACTCAACATCTGGCAATGGAGCTAGCCAGCAACAACATTCGCGTAAATGCAGTCTCTCCAGCCGTCGTGGAAACCCCCATTTACGAAGGATTTATTCCTAAGGACGAAGTGCATGGTGCATTGCAAGGCTTCAACGGCTTTCATCCCATCGGTCGTGTGGGGATCCCAGAAGATGTTGCCCAGGCAATTGCGTTTCTCTTGTCTAGCAATGCTAACTGGGTAACCGGTGCTGTTTGGGACGTTGACGGTGGTGTTATGGCTGGGCGCAATCAATATAACTAATCTCAACAAGACACCACCCGCCAAAACGTTACGTAGGGGCTGTGCTTTTTGCCAGCCCGCCTTATCCCCTAAAGAACTTTGAAAAGGGTCACACCATGAAAATCCATACCGATTTAAATCAACGAGCGGTTGTATCCAGTAACGATCTTCCCTGGGTCGAGTCTCCGATAGCTGGTGTGCAACGCCGCATGCTGGAACGGGATGGAGAAGAAGTCGCGCGAGCCACATCCATTGTTCGCTATGCCCCCGGCAGTTATTTTTCAGCCCATACCCACGGAGGCGGAGAAGAATTTCTAGTCCTGGAAGGGGTGTTTTCCGATGAGCACGGTGACTTTGGGCCTGGTGCTTATGTTCGAAATCCTGTAGGTTCCAGCCATACACCCTACAGCAAAGATGGCGCAACCATTCTGGTCAAGCTACGGCAAATGGATCCTAAAGATCAACAACAAGTCACTATTAACACTACCCAGGCAGGCTGGGCTCCCGGACTGGTAGAAGGCCTACAGGTATTACCACTTCACGCCTATGGAACTGAACAGGTAGCGCTAGTGAAGTGGGCACCGGGGACTAAATTTCAGCCCCATCGTCACTGGGGCGGAGAGGAGATTTTTGTTCTTGAAGGGACATTTGCTGATGAGCAGGGTGTTTATCCTCAGGGCACCTGGCTTCGCAATCCTTCCAACAGTATTCATGCACCATTTAGTGATGAGGGCTGCCTGATTTATGTAAAAACAGGACATCTTTCTGCCTAATTACATCTCCATAGATTTCTTGCTGTATTGATAAACAACAATTCTCAAAGGAACTCTTAATATGAGGTACGGCCATCATTTCTGCCAACTTCCGTAAAACTATTCCTGTTGCGTGTGCTAATTAATACTGATTCAACCCAGAGTCTTTTCTTTAGAGAAAGAAGTTTTTTCTTCAGGGCAAATAGTGAATACTGTGTGTAACGAGACTTTATTCTGACGTTTGTGCAGCGACATTATCCATCGGCCATGACTCAAACTTCGACAGGTATGCAGGCAATTCACATCTTGATTATTGATGATCATCAGCTCCTGCTCAATGGCACGGTGGAGATTGTAAAAGACCTCTACCCCAACGGTATCATCCGAACAGCCCAAACAGCTCAAGCAGCCCTAGAACAAGCCCTAGAACAGGCTACTGAGCAGCCACTCGATCTTGCGATAGTCGATCTATCGCTCCCTGAGTCATTAGGCAGCAGCGCCCAAGTCGAGACGGGGCTAAATCTTCTCCAAACCCTGATGAAGCAATTTCCAGACCTCAATCTTATGGTTCAAAGCAGTAATATTAACGCGCTGATTCGCCTCATGTTTGATATTGACGATCATCAAGGGGGATTTACTATCTTGGATAAGGGCCTGCCTGTAGAGACCTTCTCGACCCGCCTAGAATGGGCCAGACAGGGACTAACTTATACGAAAGGTCTACAGACTGATCTAGAAATTAAACCAGAATGGCTGGAAGTCTTGCGACTCGCTTTTGAGGAAGGGCTCCAAGACAAAGGCATTGCCCAATCCATGTATAAATCAGAGCGTATGATCCGTCACTACTGGACCAAGCTCCAGAATGTTTTAGAGGTCTACCCAGAACCTGGTAAAAGTATGAGAACTTTAGTCCAGATTCGGGCTCGTGAAAAAGGGTTACTGGATTAAAGAAGGCATGTCACGAGAAAACCTATCACAAGAAAACCTATCACGAGAAATCCTATCACAAGAAAACCTATCACCAGAAAGCGTCACAAATGCTAAGGGCACACTCTCCAGCGTGGCGCTGGATACACATCTCCAGGCTCAAAATCACCGAAAACGCCGCTATGCTTTAGCTTTGCTGGTTATAAACATCATTGCTATTAGCGTGCTAACGGTGTTTCACTATCAAGATATAAATGCCCTTTGGCCCGACCGTTTCTTCCCTCCTTTCCTGGTCGCTGTCGATAGTGTCTTGTTCATTTACCTCTACAAAAAGCCTGCAAGTCTCAAGCCAGTACTGTTGTGGAGTATCCTGACGCCAATAGTTTCTATGACGGTTGCGACTTGGAGCCATTGCCTAATAGCCTTGCATAACCCTGAGCTTTCCTTGGTCAATAGTTTCCCTCCTTTTTTATCTCCTGTTCTAGTGCTGCCAATGCTGATGGCGTTTGTCTTACGTCGCAAACAGCTCCTGACTATTCTGACTGTTTTTTGGCTATCGGTACTCATCCCCATTCTCACTTATTTCCTCCATTATCCAGCGGAAATAACTAGCCCGCGCGGTATAGATATGGTGCTTGCTCTCGGCCCTTCCATGGGAGGGCAAATTGCCCTGACTTTGTTTTACGTCCGTCTCCAGGAGCAAAATGAGCAGCTGTATCTAGAGCGACTTTCAGACTATTCCAAAATCATCGAACGCCAGCGCGTTAGACAAGATGCGCTAGAACAGGCCTTCGGCCAGATTCACAACGGCCCCTTGCAGACCCTTGCGGTGCTCCTCAGAGATATTCAGCATCAGCCAATTCATCAGCCCCTCCCCGCTGAAAAGCTATGGGAGCGTCTGAGCGGGCTCAATACTGAGATCCGCGAAGTTCGCACAAGCCTCATAGACGATGGTCTCCGGGCAGTTCACAACATTGACACAGCTATTACTTCACCACGAGAATGCTTATCAGAATGGCCTCTAGAGCATTTACTTCGTATGGGCGAAGGCTCCTATCTTGATTTAAACTTACCCTTACATTGTCTCTTTCGGGACGTCTACACGTTTACACTGAAGCGACCGTTACCTTACTTTGCTGGCATCAAGGTAAAAGTACGAGAGTTTTCCCCTATTGATAACGTTGTGTTGTCACTCGGAACTAAGCGGAGTCTGTGCCTTTGGCTAGAAGAGGCCCTTTGCAATGTAGGCAAACATGCCCGAGGTGCGACCCGCATTATAGTGATGGGGCGCAATCAAGCAGGCATCTACAGGCTCAGCATCCAAGACAATGGCCGGGGAATAAGCAAGGTACTAGAGCAGAGAAAGCTTGATCAAGAGAGACAGCGTCAGGGGACACAGCAAAGCCACGAGCTTGCTACGCAATTGGGTGGGAAATTCCACCGAGAGAGTCTTCCAAAAGGCGGCGTAATTTGCGAGTTATCTTGGCCTATTGATTTAGCCTGAATGGGGCATTAGTCAGCTGTTATCCATAAATTTACGCAAGCGCATAGAGCAAGCGCGCACGTAGGGTCAATCTTAACCGTAGTGAATGGTCAAGGTTGACCATTTGAAATGTCTGAAACTAGCCATGCTCCTGATAGAGAAAATTTTCAATACTAGGTTGGTATAGCGTGGCGGGCACAGCCTTAATAGCTTGATGACGTAACGCCTGTAATCAGAAACCTGAAATCTTTATAGTCGAAATGCCTCTTTCTAATATTGATGCTGTTCGTCTCAACTTTGTTGATCAACTAGTCTCTCAAGGGACAGATCACTCGCTTACTGATTTGCAGCGCCTGCTCTTGAGTGAGTGCTGGCAAATGTCTCATAAAACGTATGATGAGATCGCAGAATCTTGTAATTATTCAGGTTGCTATATTCAGCGTAGAGTGGCGCCAGAGCTGTGGCGGTTAATGTCTGAGGTTGTGGGTGTAAAAGTCACAAAATCGAATTGTAAAAGTGTTATCTTCCGATATTTAGAGGAACAAGAAGACTTACAGAGATCTTTAAATCAGGCTGTTAAAGTTCGGGTCAAGCGCAAAGGGTACGAGGCTTCGGAGCTTATACCTTCAGAAAGTGAGAGTAATGTATCACAGCCATCGTTCCCTTTGCTAACGGAAAGTCTTGCTCTAGACTCCCCATTTTATATTCAGCGCGACTGTGAAGCTAAGTGCTGTCAACTCATTACGCAACCCGGTGCTCTGATTCGCATCAAATCACCCAAGCAAACGGGTAAGACATCTTTGATGAATAGAATTATCGATGCTGCAAGCGATTACCCCGCGATTACCCTTAATTTTCAGCAGGTAGAACAAGAAAGTCTCTCAAGCTTAGATAAGCTTTTACGTTGGATTTGCGCGAACATATCGCATCGGCTCAAGCGATCGCACAATTTAGACGATGTTTGGAACAAAGATATTGGTAGTAAGATGAACTGTACTCTTCATTTAGAGGAGTTTGTGCTTGAAAGCATAGATACGCCGATTATTTTAGCGATAGAAGAAAGTAGCAGACTTTTTGACTATCCAGAGGTTGCTCAAGAGTTTTATGCGATGTTGCGTACTTGGCACGAATATACCCAGCACCAGGGCGTATGGCAAAAGCTACGGCTTATACTTGTGGAGTCGACAGAATCATATGTATCGCTTGATATCAACACATCTCCATTTGATCTCGGTGTTGAAGTAGCACTTACGCCTTTTAACCATGCGCAAGTGAGTGCGCTAGCTCAGTGCTATGGTCTAGCGCTTAGCAACACAAGAGTCGAAAAGCTGACTAATTTGTTGGGCGGGCATCCCTATCTGACTCAAGTTATGCTGCATTACATAGCAAAAAAGTCTATGGATTGGGAAGAACTATTTGAAACAGCTGGTACAGACGAAGGTATCTTTCACCATCATCTACATCGGCATCTTGCGAACTTGAAGCGATCACCCGATTTGGCTGCGGCTCTAAAGCAAGTGATAGAACAAACAGAACCTGTGAGAATAGGGCAAAAAGAGGGATTTAAGCTGCATAGTATGGGCTTAGTAAAACTGGAGAAAAATAACGTGCGTATAAGCTGCCAGCTATATCGCCAGTATTTTAGAGAGCGTCTCTAGAACTTTATGCTTATGGGTAAAGGTTCAGGGTTGGGATCGGCGATCGCCCGACAAATCATTGTTGAAACCCACAGCGGCACCCTAGAAGTTCAGTCAGAACTAGGACAGGGGACTGAATTCTGTATTGGATTGCCGCTGTAGCCTATCTATTGCATCTGTCGAGTTGTTTAGGACAGTCTTAGCCGCTGAAAATTTTACAGAACAGCAGGCAACTCGACTAGCAAAGTACGAATGCATTCGTACTTTGCTATATCTGCCAATCTCTTTTAGAACCACTCATCCTGAGCTTCTTCTTTGGTATTGGTATTGCGCTCTGGCGTGCCCCGCTCAAAGTTCATCGTAATCGAGCGAGATTGTTCTCCATCGGCAGCAACTGCCTTGATGGGATAGTCTATGTTGCCGTCGGGGAAGGCCACATGGAAGCGGAAAGTGCCATCTGGGTTGAGCGGCACCACCTGATCGCCAATGGTGAGCGTTGCGTCAGGTTCGGTTGCGCCATACACAATTAGCTCAGCGTCGGCTACAAGCCAGAAGTTGCGCTTGCGATCGCCCATGCCCACACCGGACATATTTAAACCTGAGACATTCAGCCCAGACATATTCAGCCCAGACAGATTTGGCGCTGCTCCCACACCTGTAGTGTCCCCTAAGAAGGCTACGCCCATGCCAGAGGAGGTGAGCGCTCCGGGCGGTACTTGGTGCATAGAGCCGAATAGAGAACCCGCTACGCGCATAGCGTTTTGGCCCTGGGTAAGGGCAAATAGCTCGCTGTAAATCGGGGGGAGATCGCCGATGGGGGCATCGACTGCTTTGTCGCCTGGACGGCCCAAGTTACCAAAGGTTCGACCGGTCAAACTCTCATCAAAGTCGATAGTGACGAACTGATCTTTCACCCAGTCAGAAGGATAAATGGGCGGGATTCGCACAGGCACCGAGCGCGCCAACACCAACCAGTGATCGTCACCTGTGAGGTATCCAATTTCAGCGGTATAGTCGCGATCGCTGACCGGAATTTCCAGATACCAAGAGCGCGCCATCTCATTACAGTCAAACTGCTGCATGCCGTGTGATGCTTGATCATCTTGGTTAATATCGGTCACATCGTACAGGCGCAGCATCAGGCGCTGACCGCCCTGGTCACGCACCAATTGCTTATGCTCGTAAGGCACATCCCAATAGGCATAAGCCCACTTGGGGTCGCGTGGCAGTAGCACAATGCAACTTTCGCCGTAGCCCTCAGGTAAATCGTTGAGGCCATCGTCCACATCGGCAAGATCTGCTGGCGATTGCATAACAGTGGTTGCCCCACCACTGGCGGCTGCCACTGCCGCGCTACCCAACGCTGCGCCGCCCCCTACAATCACAGCGCTTTCTCCAATGATGGTGTTCTGATCTGGCTCAAGATCAGTGACCACACCCGTTTCAGCAATCACCATATCCCGAGTGGGCTCAATGCTGTCTAGGCTGCTCGAACCGCCAGCACCTAAGGGTAGCTCAGCTGCTTCGGTGTCTTCTTCAAGTGCTTCGTCAGGAGTTGCTGAGCTGTCACTATCGCTACTTCCTATAGCTGCTGCAATTCCTGCAGCGCCGGCAACGGCGGCACCCACCGCTGGCGCTGTATTCCAAAAATCATCGTCGTCTGCTTCTGGTGTCTTTGCAGTGTCTGCTGATGCTGTAGCGTCCGCTGACTCTGTAGTGTCCGCTAAATCCGTAGTGTCTGTTGACCCTACAGAGGGCATTGCACTCGAGATGGCATCATCAGCGGTTGGCTCAGGCTCATCCTCTAAGGTCAAGTCCAGGTTGTCATCCCATTCTTCATCATCGTCATCTGTTTCCACCCCTGAATCTAAGCCAGCGGCTAAACCCGCGCCACCCAAAGCTACGCTAGCCGCAGCGCCTAAGCCCAAAGCAGAGGGTGACAGATCGAGGTTTGTTCCTTCTAAATCGGGTGATTCTAGATCTGTTGATTCTAGGTTTAATCCAGCAGCGCCGATATTTTCAGCATTGGCCGTTGCCAGCGATGGCCCATCTACCAACGGCATATTCACAGCTCCGGCCGCTGCATCCCGAGAGTCATCTACAACCCGATCGGTCGAAATGACGGTTTGTGCTCGGCTCGAAACTTCACGATCGCTATCTGGATCGGTTAGTGGGGGGGGAACTGTTGCCGTCGGAGACGTCTGGCGTTTCGGCTCTGCCACTGCGCCCTTTTTACCTTTAGTCAGCAGCCATAGGCCTAGGCCGCCTAGTAAACCGAGTAGCGGCAACAACAGTAACCACCACGGAAAGTCACTCCCGTCACTGCTGCTAGCTGTCGCCGCCGCATCTGTAGGCTCTGCGGCAACTTCGGCGGTCTCACCTACCGGTAGGCCATTGAGTCCCCATAGGCCTACCCGTCCATTACTGCCCGATACCAGCAGCTCATCTGCTTGTTGAAACTCAAGGCCTGTAACCGCGTTGTCAGCACCGATAACGGCATCAAACGGCTCACCTTGAGGCTCACCATCTATACCCCAGTAGCGAACTTTGCCGGTGTTTGTGCCGGTTGCTAAGGTTTCGCCGTCGGGGCTAAACGCAAGCGCGGTGACCGCGCCTCCCGCGCCAGCTAAGGGCCCTACTACTAAATTTCCGTCCGCATCTTCAATGACAGCCACGTTGTTTTCATCGCTGCGGGCGACGAGTGAGCCATCTGCGCTAGTCGCACTTGCTGCTGGGCCTTCTAGTTGGGCGGCGGCGGCCCCTTCTGTGGCTCGGACTGCTTCAATGACGTCTTCACCTTCTGGGCTGGTGGCCACCGCTAAAAAGCCAGCGACTTCTGGACTAGGCTCATTGAGATAGACATAGTTGCGAGGCTGCGAAAACGGATAAGCCGGATTATCTGGCAGGGTTTGGTGCATGGGCACGATCTTGACATTGGGATTACCCATGACTTGATTCGCGATCGCATAGCCAATGCCATCTTTGCCCAAAGCTTCAATCACAGCCTCTGTTTCGTCTACGGCTACTGGCTCTGCGGTCACGCCCGTTTCAAAGGGTGCCGCCTGAAACACAGGATAAGGCCGGAACGCTTGGCGCGTGTCACTCGTTTCTGGTCTATCGACAAACCGGAGTGTGCCGGTGCCAGAGCCATCGTCTACATCGGCCCATTCTGTCGTTTCACCCCGAAAAATGCTGCCAAACTCCTCAAACGTGATGTCGCCGGTAAAAGGATTGTCTGCACCCACAAAGATAGCTATCTTTTCTCTTGCAATGGGCACGGCCACTAAACCCGCAGCTATTTCCGCTTCTGTTAGCGGGCGACCAATGGCCGCTAAATCAATTTCACCATTGAGCAATCGATTTAGGGCAATATCAGTCCCGCTCGTTGCACTCTCTACTACGGCTGACGCATATTTAGCCTGAAATTGCTGGGTCAGCGCCTCGTTCATTGAGCGCATGCTGCTAGATCCATCAATTAGAAGCGTATCAGCGCCTTCAAGTGAAGCAGGTGCTTCAAACTCCAGGTCTGCTGGCGCATTCTCCTGGGCCAATAAGAGCGTGTTATCTGCCTGAAACGCACTCAAAGATAGGGTTTGAGTCGTTGCAGAAGCAGCCCGTTGAACCGGCACGGCAAGAGCCGTTAACAAGCACAGCTTAACGAGGGCAGAACGATTGGCGCGCATTATTAAAAGCCTAACTCTAGGATTGTGAAATTACCTTAATATCTCAGTGATTCCTCTGAGAGTCAATCTTTAATAGGCCGAGGAGGAAAATTAGGCTGAGGACGAATAGCGCTGGGTCAAGTCATCACAGCGTGATATGGATCTAGGCTTGACTGCCAGCTGAGGAGCAGATGTTTGGCAAGGCTTGTTGTGCATACGGCGTTACGCCTTCCTGGTCTTGCGCTTCTTTTTGGACGATTTTTGCCCTTTCGCTGATCGTTGTTTACTGTCCGGTTGAGTTTGGTGTGTGCCAAAGTATTTTTCACTGCGATAGTTTAGCCAAATCCTCAGGTGCTGCGGCACTTTTTCCTTTTCTGCTTTTGTCAGCTGCTGGTACAGAGCCAGGGCTTTTTCTCGCTCTTTGCGGCAAGCCGCGTTCCGATGGGCATCCCACAGTCCTTTGGCCGCCCTTAGCCGCCGACAGGTTTCTTTCACGAGCGCTTCACCTTCAAGCTTTTGCAGATTAGCGCCTTGCAGATTAGCGCCTTGCAGATTAGTGCTGTGAGCAGGGGCCGCTTTGCCCGCAAATAGCTCTTTACTACCCCAGGCGTCGTCAAAAACCTTCTTTTTTGGAGTCTTTGCCATCTTAATTACCAGGTGCGCTCACATGTAATGTCGGGATGTTTTTGGCAAAGTGCGTAAAACTGCGCTCGGCTGAGTTGAGCAAGCACCACAAAATCTGTGGTGTACGTCATGGATTTTAGTATTTCTAGCCATCTAGATGATGAGTTAGCCAGTTAATGCAGTGGCCATTGGTCAAGTAGGCATCTACTTCAGCTTTTATCATTCTAGTAGCTACCTTTGCTGCTGCTGCCAACTATCCTTTCGCCTATGTCTTCTCACTCACATTCACACGCGCATCATGATGGCCATAGCGGTCATCACAGTGGTCACTGTCACTGCGCGCCGCCGTCTAGTCCAGAGCAAATGAGAGCGTTGCGCATTGCCCTAGTGCTAGTAGGCAGCTTTTCGGTGGCTGAGCTGTGGGTGAGCTTGCACAGCCATAGTTTGTCTTTGATGGCAGATGCAGGCCATATGATGACGGATGTTTTAGCGATCGCCCTTGCGCTGTGGAGTGCCTGGTGGAGTACGAACAAAGCCAAACAAGCCAGTGATGCCACCCGCCTCAGCGCGATGTCGGGCTTCATCAACGGCCTTTTGCTGCTTATCGTGGCGCTGTGGCTCGGCTACGAAGCTATTGATACTCTCCGTCAGCCGCCCACAGAAATTCTCAGCACACCGATGGCCATCACCGCTGCCATTGGTCTGGGTGTGAATGGCCTCAATGCTTATCTGCTCCACGCCCATGCCGAAGACAACTTGAATATGCGCGGCGCATTTTTACATATGTTGGCAGATGCAGGCAGCTGTTTTGGTGTTTTAGTTGGCGCGGTTTTGATTGCAAAGTTTGGCTGGCTTTGGGCCGATGGGATGGTAAGTGGGGCGATCGCACTGCTCATTTCCACCAGTGCCCTGCCCCTTCTGCACCAAAGCTGGCGCGTCTTGAGCCAATCCAAAGTAGATGCTCAAACGCTCACGTTGTAGTCATCCGGCTCTGTAATATAGTGAAGCCTCACTTTCTTATCTTCACGGCAGAGCCCTTTCATCGCCCCCATGCAAGTCACCTCTTGGAACGTTAATTCCGTCCGTACCCGCCTCACCCACGTTACCCAATGGCTACAGGCTAACCCGGTAGACGTACTGTGCCTCCAGGAGACCAAAGTTGTGGATGAAGACTTTCCAGAAGCCGCGTTCACTGACATTGGCTATCACGTTTATGCCTACGGGCAAAAGTCTTATAACGGCGTTGCCCTGATCAGCAAAGAACCGCTCGAAGATGTGCAAATGGGCTTCGGCGCAGTAATGAATACAGAATCGGTCGGCAATCTAGATGATCAAAAGAGAGTGATCAGTGGAGTGCTTAACGATGTACGCGTTGTCAATCTCTACGTTCCTAATGGTTCTGCTATCGGCAGCGAAAAGTACGAATATAAGCTCTCCTGGCTGGCCCTGCTAAAGCAGTATCTCGCTGCTCAGCTTTCTCTTCACCCCAAGCTCAACGTCTGCGGTGACTTTAACATCGCTCTCGACAATAAAGATATTTATACCGACAAAAACAGAGACAAACACATTATGTCTTCTCCGGTAGAAAGAGAAGCCTTACGCGATGTGCTTTCTGTGGGGCTCTCTGATGCGTTTCGCAAATTCACTAACGACGGCGGATACTTTAGCTGGTGGGACTATCGCACCAACTCTTTCGCTCGCAACACGGGCTGGCGCATTGATCATCACTATCTTTCTCGTGAACTATACGAGCAGGCTAAAAGCTGCACGATAGATACCGAGCCACGTGGATGGGAACGGCCTAGCGACCATACGCCTGTCACCGTAGAGTATTAAATGGCGGATAATCGTTGGTAGGCCATAGCAAGGGCGCCATCGTCCCCAACGTTTCCGGGAAAGAGAACTACTGGCAAATGAGGGAACTGTGGATGGTCTGCTTCCGTGGTGATAATAGAAACACCAGGAATAATTTGGCCTAAGAGACGGGCAAAGGTGAGTTCGAGGCCTTTGCTCAGCGTGTCGTTAGAGGTAATGCCCCCTTTCGCGATTAAAAATCCGATATCGGCAGGCAGTGCCTTTTCAATATCAACCAGTAACGTCGAGACGGCTTCTCCAAACGCGAGGCGAGTTTCTACATCGGCAAAGGTAAGCTCCTCTCGGCTAGTGTAGACAGCAGGGGTATTACCGTCTGCATGAATCTGTTCTATTTGCGTTGAGACTTGTTTCAACAGCCTGTCGTGACTATGGACAGGATCGTTTTTAATGTCGCTGACGTCTATTTCAATGCCAACAATACCCGGTGCCTTAAGAAGCTGTTGGAGCTGTTGAGTGGTTTTTTTGACATGAGATCCAACAATCACAGCACCCGCTGAACTACGAGTGATGCGATTCATCTCTTCGGGCGGTGTCGGTTGCGATGGCAGATTCGCAAGCGATGTTAATAGGCTAGCCGCACTGCGGAAGAGAAACTTTTTTCCTTGTGCAGCCGCAGCATTGAGATCAGCGGCTAACTGATCGAGATCGCTTTGTTGTTCGCCATCGACGGCCACACAGCAGTTGTCGCTGAGCTGCATTAGTCGGGACTGAGTGCCTTGGCGAATGTCTGCCAGCAAAAAGCGCTCTACTGCGCTAGCAGGAATGGCGCCTTTCGTTTTTTCTGCGACATACTCAGGTAGGTAAGCGGTGCTGTAGCCAAATACGGAGTCTTTGGCAAACTCCGTTTCGTGCGTGGGGGTAAGGGTTTCGCCGCTTTTAATGTAGTGAGTGCTGTCGAGAGTGACGCGGCCTGCTTCAAAAAACTCGGGGGTGAGGAAGTGGGCGTCGAAGGGGCCGAGATAATTGGCAATGACGTCTGTTTCGATGGGGTAGTGACCGCGTAGGGTCGAGTCTGAGCGGCTGACGAGTAAATAGTTTTGGATGCCGGTGCGTTCTATCGCGACTTTAAGGTTGTCGCAAACTTCGGTGGTGACGGCGGCAGCCGCGGCGGGCGTCAGTGATCGCGTATTCGTGAGAACAAAGAAAATAGGCGCGTCATCTTGCAACCCCAACATGAGCGTTTCGACATCCCACTTCAGCAGCAGCAAGCAGCTATGGACTGTTTGAGAGCCCGTGGGGTCATCGTCAAGAACGATAATTTTAGGTTGCGTGTGTGCGGCCATAGACTTAACCCGGCTTTTTGAAGCCTTGAATAGAGAAATCGTAAGAGGGTGAGCTGTTTAGTGAATGAGCGTTTGAGTGAGAGATATCAAGTGAGAGATATCAAGCTAGCGGCATCAAGTTAGCGATATTTGAGCGTAGAGATATTGCAAGCGGGATTATCCGTGAGGAAACGCGTCAGCTCGTAGGAAAGAGCGCAAACGTGATCAGGTAGCTGACCAGGCTGCAAAGCAAGATAGAGGTCACGTTAAACAGTCGGGCCAGGTTTTTGCGCAGCTGCGGGTTGTACTCGAGTGAGTCACCGACAATCTCTAGCGTGGGCCGATAGCTTTTATCGTCGGTCGCTTCGGCGTCAGCCTGGAGCCGTTGCGTATGCTGGGCGAGGTTGTTGAGCAGGCGGCGCGCCCAAAAGGTAATGCCAAGGATGCCAATGAGCGCAATCGTGGCAATCATGATTGGATCGATAAGCGTGTTAATGATGGCGATCGCCTTTGCCGATAGCTCATGCCGCAACAGTCGCAGCACCGCCCACACCAACCCAGAAATCCCTGTTTTATAGAGCAGAGACAGATAGGCTCGTCTATCTTCCTCGAAAAATCTTCGAGCGACTGCCAGCTCAGCAGCTTCGGCTTCAGCTTTGGCTTCGGCTTTCGCCTTTTTACTGCTTTTGCGTTTAGCGCTTTTGTTGCTGGCGCCTTTTGTACTGGCGCGAGATTTTCGCGAGCTAGTTTTGGTCTCTGGTGCGCTGCCTTTATGGGCATCTGATTTGGCTGCAGTTGCTTTGGCCGAGGATGAGGTTTGGGCCGGAGATGAGGTTGGTGACTTGGCCATCGGAATCGTTGGAAACCTATCGGCTAGATTCGGGCCATCGGTGGGGCCTCTATCTAGCCCGTCGTCAGGCATCGCCCTAGGCGCTGATGCCTTATCTGACCCTTCAGTTTTTTTGGGGGCACCGAAGGGACTTTGACCATAGGTTTTAGAGTCATACGCCATCATTTTGAGTGGAGACTGCTAAATTCAAAAACGGTATCGTCAGGGTATCACTCAGTTAGCGTACCGGCGTTAGCTCTTTTGGCAGCTTCTTCAAAAAACTCAAGGGGTGCCCCGCCCGGAATGAGCAGTTCATTCATCACAAAGGTCGGGGTGCCCCGCAAGTCTAAGTCGCGGGCCAGCTGAATATCTTTCTCAATGGCGGCGGCGGCTTCAGGGCTAGTGCGATCGCGATTAAACTGCTCGATATCTAGTCCAATCTGCTCGGCTAGCTCTACGTAGTAGTCTTCGCCGAGCTTGTCTTGGTAAGCAAATAACCCGTCGTGATAAATCCAGAACTGATCTTGCTGCCCAGCGGCCCAAGCTGCCTTTGCTGCTGGCATCGCTTCAGGATGAATGCTTTCCAGTGGCAGCTGCTTGTAGACATAAAGCACATCTGGATTTTTCTCGGTGAAGTCTTTCATGTCGGCAGAAGCACGGGCGCAGAAAGGGCACTGGAAATCTGAGAATTTTAGCAAAACAACGTCTGCGTCTTGCGGACCTTTTATAGACGATTCTGCAATGAGTTCCTCGCGGTTGAGTGACCGCACCACCGACTGAACTTTTTGCTGCTGTGCGTTCCATTCTTCTCGCCGTTTCGCTTCTGCCGCGGCGAGCTCTTCTGGTGTTGGCTGCTCAGCTGCGCTGTCTACAGCAGCTTCTGGGGTTTCACCGCCGCCGCTACAGGCTACTAATAGCGTTAGCGCCAGGGCGCAAGCCAATAGTTTGGCAGGCGAGAAGATTAAGTGCTGAAGGTGAACCTTGCTTGGATGCATCATGAGGGTTATGGCTGAGATTTGCCGCTGAGGTCTGGCGCAATAGTTGTGTCGCGATAGTCTTTAGCGATACTAAAGCATTTCTATTAATTCACCCAGCTGTTAATTCACCCAGCTATCAATTGACCCAGCTATCAATTGACCCAGCTATTAATCCACCCAGCCAATATCGTCATCGCTCATCATGCTATTGTTCTGCCCGCTTGCCGGTGTGCCACGCTGGATGGCGTACTCTGGGATGGATTTATAACTGGAGTATGGGGCACGAGTGCGCTGCAGGCTCAGAGACTTGCGCTGAGCGCGCGCTTTATCCGCTTTTTCTTTTTCTGCTGTTTCTCTCTCAGCGATCGCCTTTTCAGCGGCTGCTGTTTCAGCCGCAGCTTTCTTTTGGGCTGCTTGGGCAGCTTTCTCTTGCTTTGTCTTTGCTGCGGTGAGCTTCCGAATCGTTGTCTTGGCCTCTTCGAGGTCGGCGGTCAGTTTTATCAGCTGAGTATCTTTTTGTTTAGTGGTGCTTTCAGCTTGCTGCAGGCTGTCTTTTAGCTCAAAGATACGCGCTTGGTGGGTGCTGACATCCTCTTGTAGCGCGCTAACCTGCGCGTTGGCTTTTTTGAGGGAGGCTTCTAACGCTTTAATTTTTGAGTTGGTTGCTTTAGCTGTGTCAGCAGTGATGGCAGATGTCTTGCTAGCAGTGGCTTTGACAGCAGTAGGGCTGGTGTCTGCAGTCGCTTTTGCCGTAGATGTTTTTGTGCGAGCTGTAGATGTTTTTGGGCTGGCAGACTTTGGGCTGGCAGATTTTGCGCTGGCAGATTTTGCACTGCTAGATGCGCGAGCAGTGGAGGTGCGCTTTTTTGTGCGACTCGATGCTTTCCCAGTCGATGCCTTGGCGGTTCCGGTGGTGCCCCCGTCTGGTTTTTCCACCTCTTCTTTGAGCAGGTCAGCAATCCGCTTTTTAGTCATGAGTCTTTCCAGTCGGTATGAATTTCGTCAGCAACTCTGATGTAGTCGGCTTTGGCTTCAGCGGCGTTGCGACCGCTCAGCTGTGTAATAGGTACGCCTTCCATTGCGGCTCGCTCGTGAGCTTTATAGGTTTTGACAAAGGAATAGCAGGCCGGAATGTCTAGCTCCATCAGCATATTCTGCGCTTCGAGGGCTTCGCCTAAACTACGTGAGTCCACTTTAGTCAGGAGCACTCGGTGAGGTACGCCGGAGGGGGTGATGGTGTTTCGTACAGTTTGCACGAGAGCGGCGATATCCATCGGCGCAGGTGGCGTGGGCAGGAGTAAGTAGTCGGCAATCGGGATGACGGCTGAGACGGCTTCTGAGCTGAGCGCAGGGGGTGTATCGATGACGATGAGGTCGTAGGCTTTAATTTTTTTTAGTTTACCAAGCAATGTTGGGTCGGTTTCGCTGCTGACATCGAAGCCGGGGCCAGCGTCATCTGTATGGGTACCTCGATTAGCCCACCAATTTGCGGAGCCTTGGCTATCGGCATCGACTAAAAGCACGTTTTGCTCTTCGGCGAAGATGGCGGCAAGGTTAACTGCGGTGGTGGTTTTCCCAACGCCGCCTTTGCCATTGAAGATAACTAAGATGTGAGGGGCCATAGGCGTCTCTGACGGCAGCGCATTGAACGGAGCACGGCGGCAGCTTCTTACTGACGAGATTCTAAGAATATAGGGTATTAGGGGAAATAGATGTGTTTTGTAATAAGGCGATAATTTGTATGGCAACCGCTGAATGAATCCGCTTGATGGTCACCCCAAGACAACCTAGTGGATGCATGCAGTGATTAAAACTCCAAATTGTCGGGGGTTCGGGGGAATGGAATCACGTCTCGGATATTGGTCATGCCGGTCATGAATTGGACGAGGCGCTCAAACCCGAGGCCGAAACCAGCGTGAGGAACCGTGCCGTAACGACGCAGGTCTAGGTACCACCAGTATTCTTCTTTAGGAAGCCCTGCGGCTTCAATGCGGCCCTCTAAAACATCAAGGCGCTCTTCACGCTGCGCGCCGCCGATGATTTCACCGATGCCCGGCGCAAGCACGTCCATGGCAGCAACGGTTTTGTCGTCATCATTTAGACGCATGTAAAAGGCTTTAATTTCAGTGGGGTAGTCAGTGACAATAACGGGTTTTTTGAAGTGCTCTTCGGCAAGATAGCGCTCGTGTTCAGATTGCATGTCGATGCCCCAGGAAACGGGATACTCGAAGGTCTTTTTCCCCGCTTTAATGGCCGTTTCTAGAAGGGCGATCGCCTCTGTATAAGTGACGCGAGCAAATTCGCTATTGATAATGTTGTTGGCGGTTGTGAGCACCGTGTCATTGATGCGTTGATTAAAAAAGGCCATATCGTCTTCGCAGTGTTCCATGACGTAAGCGAAAACGTATTTGAGAAAAGATTCTGCTAAATCCATGTTGCCGCCCAGGTCGCAGAAGGCCATTTCTGGCTCAACCATCCAAAACTCGGCTAAGTGACGGGATGTATTTGAGTTCTCGGCGCGGAAGGTGGGGCCAAAGGTGTAGACGTTGCGGAAGGCCATTGCCATAATTTCGGCTTCGAGCTGACCGCTCACCGTTAGGTAAGCAGGCTTACCAAAAAAATCTTGGGTATAGTCGGCTTTACCCCCTTTATCGGTGGGGATGCTGTCGAGGTTAAAGCGTGTGACGGTAAACATTTCACCTGCCCCCTCACAGTCGCTAGCCGTGAGAATGGGGGTGTGCATCCACAAAAACCCCTGCTCTTGAAAGAACTTGTGAATGGCGGTAGCACAGGCATTACGGACCCGAAACACCGCACCGAGCGTGTTGGTACGGCTGCGCAAGTGACCAATTTCACGCAGAAACTCGAAGGAATGGCGCTTTTTTTGGAGGGGGTAGGTTTCGCCATCAGACTCGCCAAAGACTTCGATACCGGTGGCTTGGAGTTCAACGCGCTGACCTTTGCCGGGAGACTCGGCTAAGGTGCCGCTGACAGCCACAGATGCACCTGTGCTGATGCGCTCCATGTGGGTGTTATAGTCGGGCAAATCTTTGCCAGCAATAACTTGCAGGCCGCTCATGGAAGAGCCATCGTTTACTTCAATGAAGGTGAACTTTTTAGAGCCCCGCTTGGTTCTTACCCAGCCTTTAATCGTGAGTTCTTCACCCGGTTGACCAGATTTCAGAATGTCTTTGATACGAGGAGAGTTCGGCATGGATAAAAGAAAAGGGGATTCAGAGGACGGGGTTGTAGCTTACAGGCTATCCCCAAAAATACATAGACGTGACTCAAAAAGACAATCACTTAACCTCAGCCTATCCACTCATTCAAAAACCAGCCGATAATGAGCCCCAGCCCACCAAAGCGCACAATTTGCCAGAACGGTTCTTGGATTTCACGCCACGACAGTAGGTGACTTTCTAGCGTTACCTTCAGCGCTTCAATCCGATCCTGCATCTGAGCGAGCTCCTCGGCAGGCAGCTGGCTCAAATCAGCGCTGGTGACCTTTTCATACTTCGCCTTGGCTCGGCGGATGGCAAAAAAGCGATCGCGTAACAGCAAAAAATCATCGGCTGTCTCTTTCAGCGCCCCTTCAAAAGTTGCCAAATCCTCCTCACTGGGTAAATGAGGACTCCGTTTAGTCGGTCTGCGAATTAATTTCATCTTCTCAAGGTCAGTTAAAAAGACCAAAGGCGCTAAATTGCCATTACTGTAAAGGTAGATCACCCCATTGGGAACCCCCTTACTGAACCCTGTTACTGAAATCATGACAACCGTTCAGCCTTCACCGACATCAACTGCCGCACCAGACAAAGCAATTCTCAAAGCCTTTCCGCCCGAGTTACTTGCTCAAGCCCTGGCCGAACAGTTGGCAATTCCTGTAAAAGATTGGCACCGGCTGAGCTCTAATCGTACTGTACGCGCTAAAGAGCAAACTGCTGCCGCCCTAGTTTATCTCCTCAAAAACCAACCAGAAGAAGCCCTGCTCCGGCTAACTCAGTCTGTTGGCTGGTTAGATAAAACGCTTAAAGCGCCACCTTGCCCTACACACGGCGGGAAAGCCCAGTGAAAACACTAGGTTGAGAAGTCCTAGCGTTTGGAGGCTGTTGCTTCTATTAAGGTTTCTTTGGCTAGGGGTGTGATAGGTATTTGAATGACGAAGGTAGTGCCTTCACCGATGGTAGAGCTGCACTCTAGCGCGCCGCTGTGTTTTTCAGTGACGATCTGATGGCTGATGGATAAGCCTAGCCCGGTTCCTTGCCCAACTGGCTTAGTGGTAAAAAAGGGATCAAAGAGTTTGCTCATCACGTCGTCTGGAATACCTGTGCCGTTGTCTGCTATAGCGATACTAACCGTTTCGCTGGCAGCCTCAGTTGTAATCGTGATGGTTGGCTTTGGGTGCGGTTGCTTATCTCCCTGGCTGACATGACTTCTGAGTGCGTCAATTGCATTGGACAGTAAGTTCATAAACACCTGATTGAGCTGACTGGGAAAGCAAGGCACTGGAGGCAGGTGACCATAGTGTTTAATGATGGTTATCGGCTGATGAGAAGGGTCTGCTTTAAGGCGATGATTCAAAATTAACAGCGTATTTTCTATGCCCTCATGGAGATCGGCAGCTTTAAAGTCGGCTTCGTCCAATCGTGAAAAGTTGCGCAGAGAGCGAATGATGGATTGGATACGTTGTGTTCCCATTGCCATAGAATTCAGCAAGTTTGGAAAGTCCTTCTGAACAAATTCAATCTCTATCTCATTTAAAGCGTTTAGAATTTGTGGTGCAGGTTCTGGATAGTGCTGTTGGTATAAGTTGAGCAGCTTGAGAATATTTTCTGCGTACTCACGTGCTGGCTGAAGATTCCCATGAACAAAACTCACCGGGTTGTTGATTTCGTGAGCAATGCCTGCCACCATCTGCCCTAGCCCAGACATTTTTTCTGTTTGAATGAGCTGTCCTTGCGTAGAGCGAAGCTTTTGTAGGGTGGTTGTGAGGGCTTGGTTGGCGTGACTGAGTTCGGCTGTGCGCTGCTGAACTCTCTTTTCTAATTCTTCGTTGGTTTGCTGAAGAATGGCCTTAGCTTGTTTCCGCTCAGTCACATTGACTAAAGAGCCTGATAGCGTGTTTTCTTGGCCAGGTTGAATTGCGATCTCTAGCCAGAGAATATCTCCAAATTGATGTACAAAGCGCAGCTCCAAGAGACAAGTATCATTCTCGAGTTGTTGTTTATTCGAACTTTGTTCGTTTGATATTCTGTTCTTTAAGTTCTGTTTGCTCGAGTGGTAGCGTGCTTGATACTGAGTTTGTGCTTCTAAGATCTTGTGCCAACACGCTAAGTCGCGCTGATCTATAAAGGTCGCTAAAGGCTGGCCTGTCGATTCTTCTACTGGGTAGCCGAGGGTTTCAGTCCAAGCCTGATTGAGAAATGTTAGCTGGCCTTCTCGATCGCACTCAAAGACGATCTCACGTAGATTTTCTATGCGCTCACGATAGCGGCGCTCCGAAGCTGTGAGCTTTTCAATAAGACGATATTGAATTTGCGTATTGAGCTCATTATGTGTGTCGGGCTTTAGCATACAGCAGTCATATTGAGCGCGTCTAATAGCTGGTTTGCGGTAATCGTTTCAGCATATAGCGGAAAGACATCTTCTAGATAAAATGACTGCTCGAAAGTTGTTCTAGCAGACGTGCAGTCGCTTAACACTGATACCTTATATCCTTTCTCGTGAGCAGATCTGCCGGTTGAATCGATGCAGATAGAGGTTACGGCACCCGCGATCACTAAATGGGTAATCCCTTTTTCTCTCAAGATATCATCGAGATTAGTGTTGATAAATGCATTGAATCCCCGCTTGCCAGGGACTTCTAGGATGTCATCTTGGAAGGGAAGGAGCTCTTGAATGGTTTCAGATCCTGATGTTCCTTGCTTAAAGGCACCGACTTCCTTAATAGTGTTGAGAATGCCAACAGGTTCAACAAGCTCCGCATAGTCAGTGGTGAAGAAGATTGGCGTAGAGATGATGGTAACAGGCGTTGCAACAAGCTGTTCTACAAGCTTCTTTGTATTCTCGACTGTTTTAACTGCCTTTGCAGAGGCTTCAATTACGCTATGTAAGATACCTGTTGGTGAGAAATAGTCGTTTTGAAATCCAATTAAAAGTAGGGCCGTCGTTTGAGGATTCATGACTTAAAAGAATGTGACTAAATAATTTAGTTTCACAATTCCCTATCGGTTAAAATCGCTAACGTCTATTCAAGGTCTCTATACGAAAGTTATCCATACAACAGTTAGCTTAGGTGTTTACGCATATGCAACGATGAGTTGCGGTTCGCTGCTGCTTGATCGATAGCGCCGTCTCTAGCAATGGTCGTTTATCTGTTGCCTGTATCAGCAACTTTCAGAAAGTTGCCCGCATATCCGTACAGCGTAGGGCACTTGTAGCTAACCTAACTTGTAGCTAACCTAACTTGTCTCATGGCGCTCCATCATGGCGCTCCTCTTCCAGACGTTTCATAAAAGCCTATAGAGAAAGATACAGAAAGCGCTCTGCCAGTGTTGTAATTAAGCGCTATGCGCTGAGGTCGGAATCCATCTTCGCCACCAAGATTCAATCATTCGAAAAAATGCAGCAGGGCTGATCAACGCTGCAATAGGTTTTCGATACAGCTGTTTAGCAAGGTGAATTTCCCGACCGTTCTCACTCCATCCCACTTGATCAAACACCTGATGCAAAATGTACAGGCCACGTCCGCAATCGCTGACTCGTGAGTTGTCTGGCAAGCTATCAACGCCGGGACACTCGCAATTATCAGGCCGCTTAAATCCTTCCCCCTGGTCACTGACTACCCACCAGTAATATCCGTTTGCCTTAGCGTATCGAACTGAGACCAGTTTTTTAGGATCCAGCTGATTGCCGTGCTTGGCCGCATTGACAAGCGCCTCTTGGAGTCCAAGCCGGAGTTCATCGCGAAGCGAGGCAGGCGTCGTCTCTAGAAGGGCATCTAGAATGGGGCGAAGATACAGCGTAGAGGTGAAACTTAAACTCTCCCATCGACTGATAGAAGGTACTTTCACGCTAGCTGTTAGATCAAAATATTTAGCAATGGCCATAGAACTTTTTAGGCCAGACGATATTTCAGGTGCAGCGTCGATCACTTAAGCTACTCTCCCGGCACTCTCATGGGGGCAACGACTTTGCTGCGAAGTCTCTCTAAACTCAGGGGTTCTCTAATTAGGGTTGTCTAATTAAAGTATTCTCTAGAATTGAATGGCCGCAGCGTCTTTAGAGGAAATTGCGTTTACATTAAATCGCTCTTACATCATTGGGGATGACCAGCTAGGGGCGATTTATCTAGACCCTGGGAACAAAGGCGATAGTCATCAATCCAGATATATTTAATGAGTTTTTAGTTTAAGCGTTCTTGATATATACCTAGTTTATCAGAACATTTAGGGGGTGGGGGATACTACCCCGAAAATACGCTCTCCGTAATATCACCAAAAACATCTTAAAAAAAGCTTCTAGCGATGCGTAATTAGCTCACCTCTCAGCCAAAGCGCACGCGGCCTCACAATGTCTATAGACGTAAACAAAGCGAATGATGTATTGTCTGCATCCCTCTATATGAAAGGGATGCAGACTTGACTTAAATGCGCTAATAGATTTCTTTTTGGAAGCAGCGAAATAGAATGAGCGGCCATAATTCGGCTGAACTTTAGTTGAAAATAATCGTTGTTTTGAGATGTAGTCAGGATTGTTTCAAGCAGTAACGTTAACCTTTTCGGTACAGTTCAGTATCTGCTGTAATTACGGACAAAATTAATTATTTAGGCACTGAAAGTATGCAAATAAGTAACGACTTGGCGATAAAAGTGCCTTTGATCAGGGGATTTCCACAACTTTTTTAATATTGCCCGGATAATGTTAAAAAAATCCCGTAAGACTACGGTTGTGGTAAATACTTATCTACCTGAAATTTTGCGTGCTAGATTTCATGCGCAGCCCCTTTCGAAATACATTAAGAATTATTAATTAGGCGCTGAGATGAATTAATCTGCGGCAAATCTTTTTGCCGTCTCGGCAACCGTTGCGGTGTCGTCATGCGAGAGCTGTTTAAGTGCTTCAGCAACGTCTGGCTGATGGGCAAAGTTTCCTAGTGCTTGAGCAATGCGATGACGCACCTGCCAGTCTGTATCGCTGACGTAGGGGAGAAGGAGTGGAATTGCCCTTTCGTCTTTAAGTTCGCCGAGGGCGCCAATGGCCGAGATCGAGATCAAAGAATTCTCTTGGGTCAGGGCTGTTTGGAGCAGTTCGAAAGCGCGGGTATCTCCCATTTCCCCAAGGCAGGCCACTATGCTCATCTTCACCAACCATTCAGAGGTTGTTTCGTATAGCGCTTTTAGATCGTCTACTGCATCTGTTAGTTTAAGTGCGCCTAAGGCGTCGGCAGCTGCGGCTTGCACATCTGGTTCAGGATCGCCGAGTGACGCGGTGAGTAAGGTGTAAGCAGTGGATTTATCCTGCTCGCCGAGGGTGGCAATTTGGCTAACGGCAGCGTAGCGAACGCGCGTGTTGGCATCGTCGCACAGCGGCTGAATGAGCTGAAAAGCCAGGGTGGGGTCAATGCCGCGCAAGAGATTAATAGCCTTCACGCGATCGCCAAAGTCGTCTGATTTTAACAGTGCTTCAATGTGTGCTGGCTCAGGTTGCTCAGCGCTTTGGGCTGGATTTTGAGTAGGGTCAGTCATCTATAAATGAGGCCTCAGCCAAGAATTAACGGTTTAAAGAGCGGTTTTTTAATGAGTGTGATCAGCGCCGTTGGTCGGACTCATTTACCCTATTGGAGCACATAGCCCTATCAGGATGATAGCGACAGCAGACGCAACAGAGGATTCATGAGTGTATTGATATCGGCGGTGCTACCCATTGCCTTAGTTGCGCTTGTGGGCGTATGGGTGGGGCGTACCTTTGATTTGGATTTAAAGAGCCTTGCCCGGCTCAATATTTACGCGTTGCTGCCAGCTCTAGTGTTAACGGGCATCTATGACAGCACCTTAGCACTGGGCTCTGCGGCCGGTATCGTAATTGGCTTTGTGCTGAATTGCGCTGTGCTGTATGGCCTAGCTTTTACGCTTGGCAAAGCGTTTAAGCTGTCAAGTGAGCGCCGCAAGAGCTTGGTGGCCACCACGCTGCTCGCTAATTCTGGCAATATCGGCCTGCCTTTTATGCTGTTTGCACTTGGGGAGGGCGGGCTAGAACGAGGAATTGTGTATTTGATTGCTTCGGCCATTTTCATCGCTAGCGTGGGGCCGGTGATCTTAAAGGGGCAAGGCATGGGTGTTGGTGTGCGGGTGACCCTGCGCATGCCGGTGTTTTGGGCCACACTCATTGGCGTAACGTTGCAAGGATTAGCTTGGCAAGGCAGCAATTGGCAGTTGCCGACAGAAGTTGATCGAGCGTTGGACTTGCTGAGCGGTGCGGCGATTCCGGTAGCGCTGTTGACATTGGGTATTCAGCTGTCTCAGACGCGATTAAGCTTTGGGCGATACGAATTTTCGGCAGCGGTGTTACGGCTGCTGGTGTCTCCGCTGACGGCCTACCTGATTGGGCGATCGCTAGGTCTCCAAGGTCTAGATCTCTCCGTACTGGTGATGCAATCTGCTATGCCGGTTGCGGTTAATACGCTTATTTGGGTCACTGAGTTTGGCGGAGACACCGTTCGCGTTGCTAAAACCATTGTGCTTTCTACACTTATGAGCTTAGTGACACTGCCGTTAATCCTCTCTTTAGTGAGTCCCTAGCGACATCCAGGCTATGTGGCTAATGACTAATTACTGGCAGCTACCTGGCAGGGGGCCGCTATCACCTGCGCCCCTGTTTGGTAAACATAGAGTCCAACATTGCCGTTGTAGTCAGCGATCGCATATTCGTAAAACTCTCCATCCCGTTCTTGCCGGAAGCTGTAGCGCAATCCGCTCATTGGATCTTGTACTACCAGCGGTTGATTCAGATTAGGGTCAATATCGTCATACACAACTGGGCTGCTGAGCGTGATGCCATCGGCACGGTACTGTAGCTCGTTTTCGCTGGGGCGGCTTAGCACCACCTCAAGCCCATCTCCACACTGATATTGAGCGTTCCATCCTACGTCTGGAATCAGGCTATTAAACTGCTCAGGGCTAGGGGTAAACGACTGTTGAAACGGGGGCTCCGGAATATCTTCTCGGGCATCCAACACACATTCATCGGCAATGCCATCACCATCAAAATCAATTTTTGAATCGTTGTTAAGTCCATCTCCATCACAGTCTGTCGCAGGCTCTACAAAAACTCCCTGCCGCCCCTCCGTTTTAGATCTAGCCGTGCTAGAGAACAACAGATCCGACGTTGTCTCAGAGACATTCAGACTAGGCTTCGCAAGCGGGGTATCAACAGGTTTAGCAGATGAAAGCAGGAGCACTAAGCCTGTAGCAGCTAGCCCTGAAAAATAAGAAGTGGTGGTTGAGCGGACAGATCCCATAGCTTTTGCAGAGAAACAGCAGAAATACAGCGCAGATATGGCAATAACTGGATCCAAATCTTATCACCGGGATTTTGGCACGATAGCAAGGGTGGTCACCTTGTCCAACGTCACAGTATTTTTTGATGCATTTTGCATCACTCATCTCAAGGCTGTATTGATTCTCAATGTTGTACTGATCTCAATGTTGTACTGGCCTCAGGGCCGTATTGGCACTGGCCAATCTAAAAAACCTGCGATTTGGCTGGCTAATGTCGTGGGATCAAAGGGTTTATGAATAACACCTTGTGCCCCTAGGTTATAAAGTCGCTGACGATCTACGGCACGGGCTTTAGCAGTGAGAAAGACAATGGGAATAGATTGCGTGGTGCTATCGGCTTTGAGGGCGCGGGCCGTATCAGCACCGTCCATATCTGGCATCATGACATCGAGCAAAATGGCATCTGGATGGTGGACTTGGGCTTGGGTAATGCCTTCTCGACCGGAGGTGGCACTCAAAACTTGCCAACCACTCATGACCCTCAAGCCAATGCGAGCAATGGTTTGAATATCGCTCTCGTCGTCAATCATTAAAATTCGTTTGGTCGTCTGGTGAGATTTAGGTTGTTCTGACATAAGCAATCCTCACTATTCGGATGGCATCGGTAGCGTGAAATAAAATGTACTGCCCTGACCATGCAGACTTTTAACCCAAATTCGCCCTTGGTGCTGCTGAACGATTTCTCGGCAGATGGCGAGTCCTAGGCCGGTGCCGCCGCGCTCTCTGGCATCGGAGGTATCCACCTGGTGAAATCGCTCAAAGATAGTTTCGAGTTGGTCGGAGGGAATGCCCCGGCCTGCATCTTTGACCATAAACTCGACGTAGCGATCTGCTTGGGGTTTGTAGGGTCGGGTTCTGATGATAACGGTTGCGCCTGAAGGCGAAAATTTGATGGCATTGCTCAGCAAGTTAGTCAGCGTTTGGATAATTTGGTCAGGGTCGGCCCAGACCTGAAGCGTGTCTGTTGGTGTGTCGCCTGAGGTAATCTCCAGTGTGATGTCATATTCATCTGCCATAGACTGCATGGCTTGAGTCGCCTGATTGATTAGCTGTGCGGCAGTACAAACCGTGGGCATGACCAAATGATGGCCAGATCCAATTCGTTCTAAATCGAGCACGTCGTTAAGCAACCGCGTGAGCCTTTCTGTATTTTGCAGGGCAATAGAGAGCAGCTCTTTTCCCTGACTGGTAAGCTGGCCCAGTTCTCCTGTGGCCAGAAGTTTTAAAGAGCCATGCACAGAGGTTAGTGGCGTGCGCAGCTCATGGCTAACGACAGAAACAAATTCATCTTTCAGCTGTTCAGCTGCTTTGCGAGCGCTAATATCAGTGACTAAGCTAAAGAGTCCTCTCACCCGATTGTCCTGCACATCCGGCATGTAGTTAATGCTGACCCACACCTGATGACCGTTACTCTGCATCATCTCAGTTTCATAGGTTACGGTTTCTCCTGCCAGCGCTTGTTCTAGGTAGGGCAGCATTTTGCGATACACGGTGAGGGAAACAATATCGCTGACTTGTCTGCCCCTCATTTGTTTATAGGGGCGGTCGTACCATAGCTCGTAAGCATAGTTGTTGAAACGGTAGCGATGATGAGTATCGATATAGCTCACCAGTGCCGGCAAGGCATCAATGACTAAGCGCATTTGATGCTCGCGGCGACGCAGATTCGCGGCCAATCGTTCTTTGACGAGCAGCTGCCGCTTAAGCGACTGATTTTTGGCTCTGAGCGCAGCTAGCTGCGCGTCTGCTAAGTTGCTATCGGCGGCTAAGTTGCTATCGGCGGCAGCTTCTGAATTGTCACGATTGGCTGTGGCCATGGTTGCTCCTTCTGGCTTAGTGCCCAGGCCGATGTCAATAAGGGTAGCGCGGGGTTCTGGTTTGCGGTGTTAAGAGTTGCAAGAAAACGGATCGGCAAAATTGAAGCATTCAGTGGCAAATATTGGCTGTTTTCTCGAGGCGCAGAGCCTTTGATTGTAATGTCTTACCTTGGCTAGAGCGCACATGCTTAGGGGTGATGTTCTTTGTAGCGGGCTCAAAAAATAAGTGCCTAAAGTGCGCAGATCTTCATAATTTGCTCAGATTTGATTGCTACTGTGAATTATGGATCTGTAGCAACAGGCGCTCTCAATGCAATACCTTTATTACTTTGCAAATACGAGTTTAGTGGTTCGCCTCCTAACCTATCTTTCCAAGCAGGTCATCTTTCCTCTGAAGTCGGTGACAGTCATTTATTTGGTCGATAGATGGGTCGTACGCATCCAGCTACAGGTGCCACTGCCTACGCACCGAGCGTTAGATTTTGAAGCCTTTCTCAAAGAGAATGGCTACCTATACTCATTGACAACCCCTATTGCGCGGCCTGTGCGAGAGGCCTTGGCAGGATTAGATGCAGGCCTCTCTGTCACTGCTGTGATGGAGAAATATCATGTGGTGGTGGTGTCCCATGGTGCGCTTCAGTTGGCAAATGTAGAGAATTTTCGCTCATCGTTTGTCGAGGGGTTGGGCTACTGTCCGCCCAGTTTAGTGTGAGCTCAGCATCTGGGCTCAGCACATCAGCTCACCACGTTGTCTCCATACACATGTTGTCTCTATACATAGTGGGTGCGAATGCGTTAGTGGCAGTTTTTGAGATGACGTTGTTGCAGGCGGCTTGCGAGTTCTGATGGGCTCAGGGTGGTTTTGTTAATAAAGTCATCTGCACCCGCCTGAAAAGCCCTTCTTCTGATGGCTTCGCTGTTGTGAACGGTGAGAAAGATAATGGGTAGCTGCTGAAATGCAGTATCTGCCCTAAGCACCTGACATAGCTCAATTCCGCTCATTCCGGGCATTTCTACATCTAAAATCAGCACATCGGCTTGATGCTGGGAGGGCGTTGCGTGGAGCCACTGCCAAAGCGTTTGGGCGTTGTTGAAGGTGCTGACGGTAAACGATGAGGCATCTAAACAGGCCTTGAGCTGATAGAGAAAGTGGGAGTCGTCGTCGGCGATCGCCACGCGCACCATTTTTGCTCTGTTGGCGGCGGTTAAAAGAGCCTTTCCGGCCTCAAGAACGCGGACAGCAAAGTCTGGACAGTCCACTAAACTTGTGTAGGCCATCACGCGGGTTGCCCCCTGCGCGACCAGCTGCCTTTGCGCAGTGAGTGTTACCGCGCTGACTAATGCAATGATGGGCGGCTTATCGGCAGCTTTTTGAGTCTTTGCAGTCCGATTGTCGTCAGATTCAGTATTCGCAGCTTCACTGTTTCCAGTGCCACGTGCTGGCACGCTGCTATCTGCCACGCTGCTCGGTACAGTCTCCTTACTGCGTATGGCTAACGGCATAGTGTTGACCGTATCAGCGTCCCATATCACCAAATCAGATGTCAGCAATAGGTCATCACAGGCTGCCGCTGATAAGTCGAGCGTGGCTCGTACGGTTAAATTGCTATTTTCAGTGGCCTGTGTAACCTGCTCAATAAGATCTGGATTTTGACTGAGGATTCCTAACGTAGGGGTAGTGATTGGCGTCGTCGAAGAAGCGTTATCCCCCTCATTAGGGAGCATGCAGGCTTGATGGGCCGCAACATCAATATATTCGTGTAGCTGTTGAATGAGCTGATCAATGGCTGGAGAAGGTGGCTGATTAGCGGTGGCGGGAGGCGTGCTTTGGGGAATGGTCTTTTCTGCTGTGAGATGCGCGTCTAGGTGGTTTTTATGGGTCAAACGGTCATGATCCAGATCGCCATTGGCACTGAGCTGAGATTCTATCTGTTGGGCCAGCTTTGAGCCTTGCATGAGACCAAAGCTGCCGAGAGAACCCGCAAGTTTGTGTGCGTTCATCTGAGCCTGTTTTTTAGACGGCGAGTCACCGGGTTGTGTGGTGGCACTGTCAGAATGATTGGGCAAAGTAGCCGCTATTTTCTCGATGTCTGTAATCAGCTGCTGGGCGTTTTTTAAATACCGACAGGCCGCTTGAGGCATGGCTACTGTGAGCAATTTATTGGGCACTGCAGCAGGTGCTTCTGACTTTTGTCGCACAGGCAGCTTGAAGCTCCCAGGTTCAAGATTGGCAAGGCGCTTGGCTGGATCAGGATTCAGGGATGTGGCTGGCGCGGTAGGCGCAGTGCGATCGCGATTTGCAGGGTGCTTGAGACGGCGTTTCTGTTTGTCTGAGATTCTGTCGTCTGGGATATTACTGTCTGAGATATTGCTGTTGAGCTGATAGCCGAGCCCATACACTGTTTTGATCAAATCTCTGGGTGCTCCGGCGTTGCGTAGCTTACGCCTAAGCCCTTTCACATGAGTACGAATCGAATCTTCTCCAGGTGGTGTCTCCAAAGGCCAAAGCTCATCCATGATGCGCTCAAGGCTATGCACCCGGGCAGGATGGCGTAGAAACAGCTCCATCAGCGCAAACTCTTTGGGCGTTAGCCGTACTGGTTGCGTTGCATATGTGAGCTTGCACAGATTCGGATCTAGCTGAACAGCGCCCCACTGTAAAATTGCTGGCAACCCCTCGTTCTCTCGACGCAGCAACGCTCGAATACGGGCACACAGCTCATCGAAATCGAAGGGTTTTATCACATAATCATCCGCGCCAGCATCTAATGCACTCACTTTCTCAGAAGTGTTTGCATTAGCCGATAAAATCATCAGCGGATTGACATAGCCAGACTGCCGAAACTGACGACAAAATTCAATCCCGTCTCCATCCGGGAGCATCAAGTCTAAGACGATCAGGTCATATTTAAATAAATCGACATAGGCATGGGCACTGCCACCATCAATGGCAATGTCTACCGCGTAGCGTTGGCGGATCAATCGATCTGCCAACGATTCCATCAACGCTTCGTCATCATCAACCAACAATATTCGCATTTTTAGTTTGCCGATGACTTTTGCAAGGAGGGCCTGTGTCTAAAAGTCTCAGGAGTTTACAAAAACTACTGATGAAAGAAAATCACCTCATTAAAGGTTAGAGGCGGTCAGTTTAAAACCTGTTTCTTTCAGCTGTTTCTTTTGGTTGTCTCTTCCAGTCACTAGCTATCTTTCCCCGCCATTATAGGAAACCCGCGCGTTCTTAGAGACCTCTATTTGCTATTTTCAACGTTTCATAATGTAAAAAAAGAAGAAGTTTGCAGCAGTGTTGCTTGAGTGGTTTGTATCGTTATGCAACAAAAGACAAGGATTCATTCAAGCGGGACTTTCAAGCAGGATCTAGAGTGACTGACAGCTTGGGCAGTAATAAATGCGTCGATTGCTGACTTTCTCTTTCACAATGGGTGTTTGGCATCTGTAGCATGGCTGGTTGTTTCGCCCAAAGACCCAGTGTCGATATGCCCGGTAGCGTGCACCGTTGGCTTTGAGCTGATTGGCCAGATCTAAATCATTCGTGATGCCTTTGTATTTGTAAGACTGATAAGGCACTTCGATAGAAGCGCTGGCCAGCGCGAGGAGCTGCGCATCGGTGCAGTCGATGGGTCGCATCTGCGGGTTGAGCTGCGCGACAAATAAAATTTCGCTGCGTAGATAGTTGCCGATGCCGGCTAAAAAATGCTGATCGAGATAGAGCGTAGATAGACGGCGACGATGGTGACGTTTGGCTTTAAGGCGAGCCTTGAGTGCGTCAGGTTTCAGGCCAGCGCTGAGTACATCG
This sequence comes from Cyanobacteria bacterium P01_D01_bin.105, assembly GCA_039025345.1. Lineage (GTDB taxonomy): Bacteria > Cyanobacteriota > Cyanobacteriia > Phormidesmidales > Phormidesmidaceae > Phormidesmis. The sequence continues at coordinate 32,523 of JBCCOO010000021.1, forward strand.
GGGCCGAGCTTGCTCAAAAAAGGGTGGTTTTCTATTTCAGACGGGCTGCTGAGAATATGAATATCTGAAGCGCTGTATAGCAGCGCTGATTTTTGAGTGTTGTGAATTGCGAAGCGGAGTTGCCGGTTGGTCTCTGGATAGTTGTGAGCCTTGCGAATCATCCACTTGCCGTAGAGCTGATTGTGGGTATAGACGCTGAGGCCATTGTCAAAGTGAGTGAGCATTGCTTTGCCCCGAGTTTCGATTCGGGTGACGGCGCAGCCAGTGAGGTCAGATTCAAACGGTTTGAGATGGTCGAAGGCGAAGAAGACTTCTGTGGTGGGGCGATCGCACACAGCCCGCTCAATTTTGTCAGCAGCGATCCGAATTTCTGGGCCTTCAGGCATGAGATCAAGGTAGAGAGCGAGTGGGTAAAGATTACAAAAGGGTTGCTATTGCGCAAACCAAGCAGTCCCCTGCGGTATCGTGATCATAAGTTAATTTTTAAGTTAACGTCCGGTTACAGTGCCTCAAAAACGTCTGCAACGATATGCCCATCGCTAACCCCGCCGCCAAACCCCACTCTAAAGCCAAAGGCCTCAAGCCCGGTAGCTCCAAGCCCGCCAAAGAGCGATGCAGCGAATGCGGCCTCTGCGATACCGCCTATATTCATTACGTTAAAGAGGCCTGCGCTTTTCTCAATCAGCAAATTCCTGAACTAGAAGCTGCTAACCATGGCCGCAGCCGAGATTTAGCGAACGAAAACGAACTGTATTTCGGCGTTCATCAAAAGATGGTCGCGGCTCGTAAGCTTGCGCCTATTGATGGAGCCCAGTGGACAGGCATTGTCAGTACGCTGGCAATTGAGATGCTGAATAAAGGTTTAGTAGAAGGTGTGGTGTGCGTCCAAAACACTGAGGATGATCGCTTTCAGCCGATGCCGGTAGTTGCCAAAACACCAGACGATATTTTGGCGGCCCGGGTCAATAAGCCGACCCTCTCACCTAATTTGTCAGTGCTAGAGCAGATTGAGCAATCTGGCATGAAGCGTGTCTTAGTGATCGGTGTGGGCTGTCAAATTCAGGCTCTGCGCGCGGTGCAGCATCAAATCGGGCTAGAAAAACTCTATGTGCTCGGCATGCCCTGTGTCGATAATGTGACCCGCGCTGGTTTGCAAAAGTTTCTAGATACCACCAGCCGTTCTCCTGAAACGGTCGTTGCCTACGAATTTATGCAAGATTTTCAGGTGCACTTTAAGCATGAAGACGGCTCAGAAGAGAAAGTCCCGTTCTTTGGGTTAAAAACCAACAAGCTTAAAGATGTGTTTGCCCCTTCATGTATGAGCTGTTTTGACTACACTAATGGGCTAGCCGATATTGTTGTGGGCTATATGGGTGCGCCGTTTGGTTGGCAGTGGATTGTCGTGCGCAATGAGACAGGCGCAGAAATGTTTGATTTGCTGGAGGGCATTATTGAGACGCAGCCGGTGATGAGTTCGGGCGATCGCACCCAGGCCGTACAAAACAGCATCCCTGCCTACGATAAAGGCGTGACGCTTCCCATGTGGGCCGCTAAGCTCATGGGCGTCGTGATTGAAAAAATTGGCCCCAAAGGACTTGAATACGCCCGCTTCTCCATCGATTCCCATTTCACTCGTAATTACCTTTACACGCGGCGCAATCACCCTGACAAGCTAGACGCGCACGTACCAGCATTTGCGAAAAAGATTGTTGGACAGTACAAGCTGCCTGAAAAATAGGCAGTTGCTTCTAGTTTGTCAATAGCGTTTCTGGGCCATTGTGATGTTGCTGAGACGAGTCATATCGCTGAGAGGGCTCGTAGTAATCCAGCGCTGGGAAGAAATCACTTTGCAAGTAGGCTACAGCAATAATGTTGTTGTTTCGTTTTAGAATTCCCCAAGAGCTGGGTGTTGTATTGTTGATGATACTGCCGGTTAGGGGTTCTATTATGGCGGGCAGCTCACCCGTAAAAAGTTGTTCTATCGCTTGCGTCTCTTGTTCTGAGGGGAAGGTGGCGTAAAACTGTGGGGAGAGAATAGTTTTGCCGTTGCTGCTCTTGAAGCTATCTCTCCCAATGCGAGCATATTTGAAAGGTGCCTGCTGAGCAGGCACGACCAATGACAGAAAAGGGGATTCAGGAAAAGACGATTGAACAGAGTCAAGCAGTTTGATGGTGTTACCCAGTTGGCCCTTTTCAGTTAGGGTATTGGTCTCAATGGCTTCTAGTAGCTCAGGCGTAAAGAGCTGTAGAACTTGTTGCATGGAAGCATTCATATCCGCTTGAGCTTGGATAAATTCGGCTTCGGCTGCTTTCGCGGTGGCTTGTGCCCGGACGTGATCGGTGATTTGAAGGCCGGCAATAAGGAGTGCGATCGCGACCAGCACTACCACAATGCTGTTTCTTACCCGCCGCTTTAGCCGCTGTGAGATGCCATAGTTAGGTAGCTCTGCCCTGCTGGCATTCGCTTCTGCTAGCAGCGCTAAAGATAACAAAACATTCATCACAACCAGCACAAAGGCAATGATGCCAGCGGCAACCAGCAGTGCCCGCACCGCTAAGCTCCAAGCTTCAGGCAAAATATCCCAGCCCAAAAACTCATCTATTACCCATAGCACAATGCCAAAGCACGACAGCATGAGTAGAAACACAGCCAAGTTAGTGGTGAGGCGCAGTAAAAAACGATGATTCATAAAACTATCTCCTCACAGGGAAAACGATGATTTCAGGAGACTGATAACTACAGCCGCCTATGAATACTTTTCGGAGGAATTATTATTGTTAACTATCAGAATTTGACTCAGGTTAAAACTCAATCCAGCATACATATGCGTTGTTAATGTGGCGGGTCGTTCATCAAGGTCTGATGTCATCCACTGAGTAGCCTACGGATTTGTTCTAAACTCTACTTGAGTTCTCTTTTAACTTAGGATGCTCGCTCGCTTAGGATGCCCGCTTGAGTTGAAATAGAATCTGTCCTTGAGAGGTTTTACTCTATGAAACGTCGTGCTTTTATGAACTTTGTGGGGCTGGGATTTGTCGCCACCTCGCTGCCCGTTGCGATCGCTGCCTGTGCGCCTGAGCCAGAAGCCGCAACTCCCGAAGAACCAGATTCTGCTGCCGCCGAACCTGCAACGGATGTAGCGGCTAGAACTGATGGGTTTGCGCCGCTTGGGTCAGTCGGTGATCTAGATGCGGCTGGTTTTTTAGCAGACAAAGATTTTGCTGCAGGCCCAGTGATTGTCATTCGCGATCCCAACGATTCAGCCAGCGTGATAGCCCTAGATTCCACCTGTACGCACACCGGCTGCGCAGTCGATTGGGCTGGAACAGAGTTTGCATGTCCTTGCCACGGGTCTAAGTTCAGCCCAACGGGCGAGGTTACTAATGGGCCTGCCAATGCACCTCTGGGTACCTATGAGGCCAAAATTGAAGGTGATGAGGTATTGGTTAAAGCCGCATAGGGTGGCTAGTCTGCAGGCACCCCTACATTCATCTATCTTCCTTCGAGAGTGCGTGCACTAATTATAATTTGTTGCATTGAGAGCTGAGCTGTTTCTAAAAGCCTACGGGCAAGGAAACAGCTTTTTTGTGACAAGTTCAGGGGAAATGCCTCCAATTTGCTGAGATATTGCATTTGTTGAGTTGCTTAGGGTACTTTTATCGGCTGAAACCGTTATGTCCCAGCGAGCAACTCAATCAGAAAAGTTAAGAATGCATGCTTACTCTGCTATATCTACAGCGCTTAAAAATCAAGCAACAGTTGAAATTTAATTCGGCCATAGCAGTTCAGCTGATAGATTTCAGTAAACCCATGGATTTCAGAAATCTATTGATTACGAAAACGCTCGGGTGATTACGAAAACGCTCGGGATAGTTATGATTATCTCGAATACTCTAATCTCGAGTGTTCTATCAGCACATCAACAAAATCTTAAACTTACGTGAGAAATACTTAAGAATGTTTGAGTGGTTTTTTTGTTGAAAGAAAATTATGAACTCTCAAGAGCCTTTCACTCAAAGCGATTTACCCTTCGGGGAAGGAACTGTTTTTCAACTAAATTGGGCACACGAATCGCTACGACTGTTTTGAAGTTGTTACAAACGTTGTGACGGTTGTTATCGTTTCCGTTTACCATTTTGTTACGCCGCGCTATCTGCTCCGTCATTTTTATTTTTTCTATCATCTGACATCACAATGCTGAAACAACGCCGAAGCTATTTAGAAGCTTCAGCATTGTGATGTCAGGTGAATCAATCTTCAACAATGGACGCTCACTCTGGATTTGCCTATGGCTCGTACCTTCAAGACCAATCGGCTTAGCTTGCATAACTTTCGAGGTGATTTTTTTGGAGGTTTGACAGCAGCCATTGTGGCCCTGCCACTAGCATTAGCGTTTGGCGTTTCTTCTGGCGCAGGTGCAGCAGCCGGACTGTATGGAGCGATCGCCATCGGCTTTTTTGCCGCGCTTTTTGGGGGGACCCCCTCACAAATTTCTGGCCCCACTGGACCAATGACCGTTGTCATGGCAACGGTCTTTTCTGGACTCATTGCTAAGTATCCAGAAACGGGTCCAGCTATGGCGTTTACAGTAGTCATCCTCGGTGGTGTCTTTCAGATTGTGATGGGACTGCTGCATCTGGGTGAATACATTACCCTGATGCCCTATACCGTGATCTCTGGATTCATGTCAGGGGTCGGCGTCATCATTCTCATTCTTCAAATAGCCCCTCTGGTAGGCGTAGATGCCTCTGCAAGAGTTTGGGACTCGCTGATTCAAATTCCAGATGTGTTAGCCCAAGCTCATCCGCCCGCGGTTGCGTTAGGAGCGCTAACGCTCATGATTGTTTTCGGCATGCCGAAGCGATTGAACCGTATTTTACCGGCCCCGCTGGTTGCGCTGGTGGTAGGGACGCTGGTGTCTTTTCTCTTCACGGGGGATGCGCTTCCACGAATTGGCGAAATCCCCAGAGGACTTCCCTCAATTCAGCTACCTGGGTTTGAGCTGGGAGCCCTCAAAGATATGCTGGGCTACGGTCTCGTTTTGGCTACCTTAGGCGCGATTGACTCGCTGCTCACCTCACTGGTTGCCGACAATATCACCCGCACGCAGCACGATTCTGATCGGGAGCTCATTGGTCAGGGGATCGGCAATATGGCGTCGGGGCTAGTGGGCGGATTGCCCGGTGCAGGCGCAACGATGCGTACGGTCATCAATGTAAAGTCCGGCGGGAAGACGCCGCTGTCTGGTATTTTTCACGCCGCGCTGTTGCTGACGGTGCTGTTGGGTGCCGGCCCTTTGACCGGGAAAATTCCGCTGGCTGTGCTCGCCGGCATTTTGATTAAAGTCGGGATCGATATCATTGACTGGAGCTTTTTGAAACGTGCCCACAAGGTCTCTTGGAAAGCTGCCGGATTGATGTATATGGTGCTGCTGCTAACGGTCTTTGTCGATTTAATTACGGCGGTCGCGGCTGGGGCTTTTATTGCTAACTTGCTGACCATCAAAAGCCTTACAGAAGAGCAAAAGCGACACGTAGAAGCGATTGTGAGTCCAACGGATCAAAGCTTGAGCCAGAGAGAGCGTGTGATCTTGGCCGCAGTAGAAGGCCGGATGCTGTTGTTTCGTCTCAGTGGCCCCATGAGCTTTGGTGCGGCCAAAACAATTTCTCAGCGCATGTCAATCGTTAATCGATTTGAAGCCATGCTCTTAGATTTGAGCGATGCCTCTAGGCTGGGTGTGACGGCTGCACTAGCGATTGAGAATATCGTCCGCGATGCGTGTGAGCGCCAGCGCGCTGTATTCATCGTGGTGCCTAATGGGCCTATTCGCTCTCGGCTCAAAGCACTGGGCGTATTAGATAGGCTACCGCCGGAAAATGTATTGGCGGACAGATTAAAAGCCCTTGAGCAAGCGGTGCAGAGCTTAGACCCGTCTGTCTATCTTCCGTCTGTCTACAGTGACTCTTTCTGTGTTATTCCTATCCCCGCGAGGGCATCATCATCTGCTGCTGAGGCGCTGCCACCAGACGCTTATTCGGCTAATGTTCATCCCGAAGATAGTTATCTCGAAGATAAGCCTGCAGAAATGCCGAGGCCCAATTCCTCCAGCGTGAACCGCCGCAACAGAGATGCTCGACAGCCCAATGCTAAAAAGCGAAAGCTCTAGTCATATTGGGATTTGGTCATCGTTGTGGCTATAGCATCGTGGCCACAACGATGTATGGTGTTGGCCATTGTTGTGTTTTTCCTTAGCTGAGGGACCGCGTCTGGGCTGACAGCATTACGTCATCTCAGCTGCACCCCAAGCATGAGTTGCTTTTGCTAGCCTTTGGCCATACAGCTGAGATGATTTAATGTCGCCTGGATCAACCTCACCTGCGGCGCGGCCGTAGCCCATCGCCCCCAAAAATGAACCTACTCGGTTAACGCCCTCTTCGTTAGCGAGCTCTGCAAAGCCAACCCACACCATGCCATGCTGGGCGGCATTTGTTGCCAGGTACAGCAGCGTGCCCTGCTTGTCGCCACTGGGCGATCCAGAATGCGTAAAGCCACCGGCAATTTTGTTCTTCCAGCCTTGACTCATCCATATCGCGCCAGCTGCATCAATAAAAGCTTTTAGTTGAGCGGCCACGCCGCCCATATAGGTGGGTGTGCCGATCACGATAGCATCGGCCGCATTCAAAGCTTCTATAACTGCTTCATCCTGCCAGCGGCCTGCATCAATTTGCTCCCCTGTGATTCTCAAGAGTTGAGCTTCGGTGTCAGCGACTGAATTGGCGCCTTCAGCAACCGCTTCGGCCATTAGTTTGGTGTTGCCGGTCGCGGAGAAATAAACAATTGCAACTTTGGTCATGTCTGCATGTGTGTGTGGATGACACACTGAAATAAATGGACAATAAATAAATTGACTTTGTACAAAGTAGCCTGCGCAAGCGTTGGCTAAGCCAGTGACTTCAGAAAAGTTTGTGGCTTATGACACAGCTGAGCAGACGCCAAAAAACAGAAGACAAAAAAGAGGCCCGCAGATGCGATTAGGCTACGTGATTATCTATGTGGAGAGTGTGAAAGGAACGATGGACTTTTACACCAGAGCGTTTGGGTTTGAGACGCGAATGGTATATGAAGAAGATGGTGCCGTGGACTACGGCGAAATGCAGACTGGGGAGACGGTGTTGGCCTTTGCTTCGCATAGCTTGGGTGACATGAATCTGAAAGGGCTGTATCAAAAAGCATCTGTAACCGAGAAGCCCTTGGGCTTTGAGCTGGCACTCGTGAGTGAGGACGTTGGGGCCGATTTTGAGAAGGCGTTAAAAGAAGGCGCGATCGCCATAGCACCCCCTACCGAAAAGCCCTGGGGCCAAACCGTTGCCTACGTCAGAGCAGTAGAAGGAACCCTGATTGAACTATGTAGCCCTATGGAGAACTCGTAAGCTTTAAAGGCTGAGTCTATCGGCAAAGAAAGAGCCGTTTAGCCGCGCGCGTAAACGCCACGTAGTAAAGCTGATTGCGTTCCGTTACTTTACGATTGAGCATGAGATTTGGCACGTCTACAAACACATCTTGAAAGGTAGATCCTTGGCTTTTGTGCACCGTGAGCGCATAGGCGTAGCCGACATCGTGAAAGAGCTGCTTATAGTCCCAAAAGGTCATCCACTGTTTTTTCTCGGAATAGTCTGACAGGAGGATCTTAAACCTCGAAGACTCATCTTCGTGGAGAACCCTTAACGTGCGCTCCTGATAGTCTTCTGTGATGACTTCTAGCTCCCACACAAGCCATCCTTCAAACCGACGTAGGTAAGCTTCCATCACCATGCATTCTTCAGAGGTTTGTAGCAGCACTCTGTCTTTGCCCATACATACGTTTTGAGCCATTAGGCGCTCCCCCGAGACAAAGCGTGCGGCTTTTTCGCCGTAGATAGCGGCTCGAATTTTGTGGTTGAGATAGTTGACTCTGGCATTGGTGTAGGCAAGTACGCGCACCTGATCGGGGTTTTTCTCATAGGCTTCGCTTTTAAAGGCGCGGAGCATGAGGGCTTCCCAGTGGAACTGAGGCATTGTAAAGATGCCTTCGGTATTAGCTGCGTTGCGATCGCTTATCGCCTTCGGCATCGCCCCCCGCTCCAAATTGGTGCGCACATCTTCGGCTAGTAGGCCAATGGCACCGCCATAGCGAATTACATCGGTTAAGTCACTGCGGTGAATAATGTGCTCAAAGCAAGGCGCTTCTTCTTCGCCGACGGGTGGCAGCTGAGCAGAATCGCCTACAAACAAAAGCTGTGTTGCGTCAGTGAACCTAGATACCGAATTAACTAGCAGCTCCCACATTTCCTGGTTAATCATGGAGCATTCGTCCACCACCACCAAGTCGTATTCAGTGGTGAGGTTTTTGCGATCGCGATCCGGTTCAAACGTCTGCTTGCCTGTTTCCTTATCGATCACAGGCCGCAGGCCCAGGAGTTTACAGCAGGTCATGCAGTCTACTTCACAGCTCCAGCGGTAGGCCATGCTCTGCAACACTTTTGTGGCTTTATTACTCAGCGCTGTTAAGGCAATTGGCCGGCCGTCTCGCTGCTGCTGCAATCGAGTAATTAATGCCTGCAATAGGGTCGTTTTTCCAGTCCCTGCGTAGCCCGTGAGCAAGTAAATTTTTTCGGTGCTGTGAACAAACGCTTCTAAGGCCTGTAGCGCTTGCCACTGTTGCTGACTCAGGGTGATACCAGGGAGTACTTCTGGAATGGCATCTGTCTGACTATCTATAGGGGCATCTGTTGGGGAAGAGGACATCGATGGCATAGTAGGCGAACAGATGATCTACTCAACAATCTATGGCCTATTGTAGCTGCCTTTGCAAATCGGTAGAATTTCTAAATCACGGGATTTGCTAAGGTACTGCAGACAGAAAACCAATACGCCATGACTTATCTACCGTTAGCCGCACGAATTTGCTTAGCCCTCATCTTTTTGCATGCAGGTATTAATCATCTGATGGGATTTCAGGGATTCACGGAAATCATCGCGAGTAAAAACCTTCCGATTCCTGTGGTTTTAGCCGCAGGCACCATTGCTTTTCAGCTGATCGGCTCCGTTGCGCTCATACTCGGCTTTAAGGCCAAAATAGGCGCGCTGCTGTTAATTCTCTTTTTGATCCCAGCTTCTTTTCTATTCCATCCGCCCGCGTCAGATCTGACGGGCTTTTTGAAGAACCTCTCTCTCATTGGCGGGCTATTAATGGTCATGGCCTATGGCCCAGGGTTGATTAGTGTCGATGGTAGCGACGCATGAGCTCAGCGGACAACCCGCCCAATTTACCGTGCCTTTGTGGGAGCCGGCGGCTGTATGCCCGTTGCTGCGGTCAGTATTTAGGGGGGGCTAAAACTGCGCCGACAGCTGAGGCTTTAATGCGATCGCGCTATACCGCTTTTGCGCAGGGCAACGTTGAGTATCTAACCGCGACCCATCATCCAGCGTACCGCCCGCCAAACGAGAGCAAGGCGCTTCAGCGCAGCATCAGCAGTACCCAGTGGCTGAACTTAATGATTCTCGGTACGCAGAAAGGGCAAAGAAAAGACACGCGCGGAACGGTAGAATTTGCGGCCGCTTACCGCAGCAAGTCAGCGGCAGAAATCGTAAGCGGCATTCAGCAGCTACATGAGCGATCGCAGTTCATCAAAGAAAAGGGACAATGGTTCTATACCGAGGGCGAACAGTTACCGCCGTTTACCCCCAAACGAGACCAGCCCTGCTGGTGCGGCAGCGGCAAGCGCTTCAAACACTGCCACCAGAGCATGCCATAAGCGGCAGACCCCGTATATTACTCTTTACCTATTTCTCCCTATACTCCCATGCTGCTGAGCGTGGTCAGCAAATCGCCTAGTGCATTGGTGATCTTAGGATGATCGCTTTCAAACTGTTCTACCAGCGTAGCGACCTTATGCGTAGCCTCTGATCCAGAGGATTGGGGTGATTCTAGCTGCTTCTCCAAATCTTCGATCATGGCAAGTAGCTTTGTTTGAACGCTAGTATCTGTTTCACTAAGCTGTGTGATTTCACGCCGCAGCGACTCGATAGCTTGCTGGACGTTGGCTGGCTGACTATTAGATTTGCTCACGTTGTGTTTCTCTCTACGTATGTTGTCGTCGCTTGAGCAGAACGCTAGCCGCACCTTAGCCGCATAACTACGGCTGCACACTTTGGTTACACACCTTGACCGTAAATTTGGGTCCAATCAGGCGCCACATAGCGTATCTATAGGATATCTCGCGGCGTGGAGTAAAATATCTTAGTTAAATTTGATACAAACAGTGTCGGAGCCTCCTGATAGCTTTTTGTAGTGCAGAGCACTAAGTTTAAAAATCAGGTTTGTCTTGTATTGGGTGCAATAAATCACTTGGATAGTTTTATGCTGGAATTAGAATCTCGTTCGTCTCACTCGTCTATGATCCAGCAGCCGATAGCAACTTCTGTCCGATATCCAATAATGGTTATTGGCGGGGCAGAAGATAAGCTCGACAAGCGCACTATACTATCCGCCTTCTACGAAAGCGCGGGCGGTAGTAATGCCACTATCGGTATTATTCCAGCTGCGTCACGCGAGCCCTCTGCCGTGGGCGATCGCTACTACAAAATCTTCGGCGAAATGGGGGCTAAGCAGGTTCAAATCCTAGATATTCGCCACCCTGAGGAGTGCGACGAGGCTCGCTGGCTAGAAGTTATAGAGGCGTGCACTGGCATTTTCGTTACCGGTGGCGACCAAGTCAGACTGTGCGATTTGCTGGGCGACTCTCACCTCATTAAAGCAATTAAGCAAAAGGTTCATAGTGGCCAAATAGCGCTAGCCGGCACGAGCGCTGGCGCAGCCATGATGGGCGAAAGAATGATCGCAGGTGGTAGCAGCGGAGAATCGCCGAACCCCTCGCTCGTCGATCTTTCATTTGGGTTAGGCGTCATTCCCGAGATGCTTGTTGACCAGCACTTTCACAACCGCAATAGAATGGCGCGATTGCTGAGCGCCGTTTCGGCTAACCCCGATAAGTTGGGCGTTGGCATTGATGAAGACACTTGTATTGCCATCATCGATGACAGTACCTTTGAGGTCGTTGGTAAGGGCGTTGTTACCATCGTTGATCCAGGGGAGTTGACCCATACCAGCTATCCCCAGGCTGCTGAAGACTCGCCGTTGAGTCTGCATAACTTGAAGCTTCATATACTTAAGCAGGGTGACAAATATAACTACAAAAAACGCGTCGTACTATAGATGTCATCTCGAACGTTTTTAGCGGTTTCTAATATTTTTAGAAATGCTTCAGATGTCAGGTCTCTATCGTTAGATTTTCCATCATAAGAAAGTCTAATTAAGGGTGTCTAAGGCCCATTTTTAAGGGCTGCTGAGGAGTTTTTTGAGTCTGCAAAAGCGAGGCTGCGGCACTGCTGAAATAGCTGCTTAATCGTTGAGCTCTGCTTAAAAATCGCTCTGAAGGACTAAGTGCTTGAGAGGGTAAACGCTATATGCTATTTGGGAAGTCTGATTTGACGGCATCATCTAAACAGTCGAGCAGTATATATGTATGTTTACACCTCGTATGCGCTGACGTTTGTTCTCCGAGAAAATGACGTTTATGCCAGGCCCTGACTGGCTGTTTAAGCTTAGATCCCTTGAGGGTCGGTTCTTTTAATGAAGTGGCTCTTCCGCAAGTGATGTTTCTCAAACCAGCTTTCTGCAAACCAGTCCTCTGAAAACCAGTTCTCTGAAAACCATTCATCCCCAAACCACGTTCACTGGCAACAGATTTCCGCCTACAAATCCTATGAGAATTCTAAAGACTCAAACGCTTCGTGGCCCTAACTATTGGAGTATTGGCTACACCCATTTGATCGTTGTTCGATTGGATTTAGAAGAGCTTGCTGAAAAGCCTTCCGACCAAATTCCGGGTTTCTATGAAGGGTTGATTGCTGCGCTGCCAAGCTTGATAGATCACTTCTGCTCGCCAGGTCATCGAGGCGGCTTTCTCGAGCGCTTGAGGAGAGGCACGATGATGGGCCACATTATGGAGCATGTTGCCCTAGAGCTGCAGTCGCTAGCGGGTATGGACGTTGGCTTTGGTCGCACTCGTGAGACAGCAGAGTCAGGTGTTTACCAAGTTGTGTATGAGTACGAAAATGAGCAGGCTGGCCGTTACGCGGCACGGGCGGCGCTCAGACTGTGTCAAAGCATCATTGAGACGGGCGAATATCCCCAGGTAGAAATTGAAAAGGATTTAGAAGATCTGAGAGATTTGAAGGCGGCAGCGGCGTTGGGCCCTAGCACCGAAGCGCTGGTGAGAGAAGCGGAAGCGCGCAAAATTCCCTGGTTTGAACTAGAGGTGCGAAAGCTCATTCAGTTTGGCTATGGTAAGCACCAAAAGCGTATACAGGCCTCGCTCACCGGGCACAGCAATATTTTGGGCGTAGAGCTAGCCTGCGACAAGGAAAGTACTAAGCGGATATTAGACAACGCGGGCATTCCAGTGCCTAAAGGTGCCGTTGTCTATTCTCTGCGCGAGCTAGAAGATGCGCTGGACTATTTGGGTGGCTATCCCATCGTCATCAAGCCTTTAGATGGTAATCATGGCCGTGGGATAACCCTTGAAATTGAAAATTGGGCAGATGCAGAAGATGCCTACGATAAGGCGCGTCTAGTTTCTGACGGTGTGATTGTAGAGCACTACTATCGTGGCCGCGACCATAGGATCTTGGTGGTGAATCACAAGGTCGTTGCGGTGGCTGAGCGAGTGCCTGCTCATGTGGTTGGCAACGGCGAGGATACGATTGAGGCGCTCGTAGAAAAGGTCAATCGCGATCCGAGTAGAGGAGAAGGACACGACAACGTCTTGACTCAAATTAAGCTAGATGCCACGACGGATAGAGTGATGGCGGCTCAAGGCTACAGCCCTGATATGGTGCTGGGTGTAGATCAGGTTTGCTATCTGCGTGAGACGGCTAATTTGAGCACGGGCGGTATTGCCATAGACCGTACGGATGAGATTCATCCTGAAACAAAATGGATTGCGGAGAGAGCCTCTCGCATTATTGGGCTGGATGTGGCAGGCATTGATGTGGTCACCACCGATATTTCTCTCCCGATGAAGGAGACTAACAGCGTCATTGTGGAGGTGAATGCAGCGCCAGGGCTGCGGATGCATGTTTCTCCTAGCGTTGGTGTGCCCCGCAATGTGGCCGCACCGATTTTGGATATGCTGATGCCGCCTGACGCGCCCAAACGAATTCCGCTTGTGTCCATTACAGGCACCAATGGTAAGACGACAACCACCCGATTGACGGCGCATATTTTCCGTCAGATATATGACGTGGTGGGCTTCACCACAACAGATGGCATTTATTTGGGCGATCGCCTGGTTGAAAAAGGCGATACCACTGGCCCCCAGAGCGCTCGCATGATCTTGCAAGATCCCACTGTAGAGATGGCCGTGCTCGAAACGGCGCGTGGCGGCATATTGCGCTCAGGCCTGGCCTTTAAACACTGCGATGTGGGCGTTGTGCTCAACGTTGCGGCGGATCACTTAGGCATTGGTGATATCGACACGGTCGATCAGATGGCGAAGCTGAAGGCAGTGGTTGCTGAAGCGGCACATGTTCGGGGCTATGCGGTGCTCAATGCCGATGATAGTCGCGTGGCGGCCATGGCAGAGAAGGTAAAGGCTAAGGTTGCTTACTTTTCGATGAACCCAAACAATCCGCTAGTCAAATCGCATGTGCAAAGCGGTGGTGTGGCAGCCGTCTATCAGGACGGCTATCTTGCTATTTTGCAGCGAGACTGGCTGCTGCGAATTGAAAAGGCTGAAAACGTACCCGTTACCATGGGCGGCAAAGCGCCGTTTATGATTGCCAATGCATTGGCCGCGAGCCTGGTTGGCTTTGTTCAGGGCGTGAACATTGAACAAATCCGCACAGCCCTTAAAACCTTTAGGGTTTCGGATGAAAAGATTCCAGGGCGAATGAATTTGTTCAATATGGGCAAATTTCATGCACTGGTGGACTATGCCCATAACCCAGCGGGCTATGCAGCGGTGGGTGGTTTTGTTAAAAACTGGGAAGGTCAGTCTTTAGGTGTGATTGGGGCCCCTGGCGATCGCCGTGATGCAGACATGTTGGAACTAGGGGCGCTATCAGCTCAAATTTTCGATCAGGTGGTCATCAAAGAAGATGAAGACCGCCGAGGCCGCGAAGAAGGTGCAGTTGCGAAGCTGATTATCCAGGGCTTGGTCAATGGCTTAGGAACGGATGGTTTAGGAACGGATGGCTTAGGAACTGATAGCTTAGGAACTGATAGCTCAGAGACTGGGGAACCTGCGCCTGCTGCAGCGCCCATTGGGTTAGAAGGGAGCACGCCCATTCCATACAGCACTTGCTTAAACGAAGCCGATGCCATTAACTGGGCGCTAGATAATGCGCCTGACGGTGGCCTTGTGGTGATTCTTCCTGAGAGCGTCAGCCTTGCAATTGAGCTGATTAAAGCCCGTAACCCAGTTCCTGAAACTTTTCAGGAGTACGAAGAGCCGATAGTCTTTTCACCTAAAGGCATGGCATTCCCTAATCAGCCCATCGGAGAGGGTGTTGCCAGTGCTGCTGTCGCGGCGACGCCTGCTGTTAAAGAACCTGCTGTCAAAGAACTCAATGGATCAAAACCTTAGGCCAGCGCCTTAGGCCAGCACCTTAGAACAAAACTTGAGAACAAAACCTTAGATTAAAGCTTTAGAGCAGAGCTTTAGAGCAGAGCTTGAGAAGAAAATTTGGAACAAACTTCGTAAGATAGTTGTTGTTTTGTTTGAATAATTTAGCTTTCAAACAACTCATCTTTATGGTTCGGTAGGTTGTTATGTACTGACTAAAAAACTAGGAGGTTTTTGCGTGGTTATCAATGCTTCTCGTTCGGTGAATTCGTCTGTTGAGGCGGCTGCCTCCACCCATTATGAGCCGCAAACTCAAAAGATTGCGCGGCAGCTTTTAGATGATAGCCGAGGGAAGCGATCGCTCTTCTCCAAGATGAAAGATCAGCTTAAGTGGGACGATAAGCTCATGGGCTGGACGATGGAGAATCCGGGCCTGCGGGTGCAGCTGTTTCGCCTAATTGACTGCCTGCCCGCGCTCACCTCTAAGCCCGAAATTGCTAGCCATTTGCAGGAGTATTTGGGGGATGACAGCGTTGAAGTACCCCAAGCGCTGAAAAAGTTGTTGAACTTTGCCGATCCCGAATCGATGCCTGCGAATGTGGCTGCAACCACCCTATCTGGCGCTGTGGAAACCCTCGCTCGTAAATATGTCTCTGGCGAGAACCTTAACCAAGCACTCAAGAGCCTAGAGCGCATTCGCAAACAGTCCATGACCTTTACGATGGACGTGCTGGGCGAAGCGGTTGTCACAGAAACCGAAGCGCAGGGATACCTTAATCAGTATTTAGATTTGATGGCGCAGCTAACAGAGGCGTCACAAAAGTGGAAGACTATTCCGCAGGTTGACCTAGCCGATGGGCAGATGCTGCCCAAGGTGCAGGTAACTGTTAAGCTCACGGCGTTCTACTCTCAGTTCGATCCGCTTGACGTGGAAGGGTCGGCAGCGAAAGTGGGCGAGCATATTCGCACCCTGCTCAGACGCGCTCAAGAACTGGGCGTTGCCGTTCACTTTGATATGGAACAGTATCGCTATAAGGATGCAACGCTCGCGGCGCTGAAAAAGCTGTTGATGGAAGAAGAGTTTCGCGATCGCAGCGATATCGGCATGACGCTTCAGGCGTATTTGCGAGATAGCTATCGCGATCTCAAAGCGCTTATTGACTGGGCTAAAGAAAGGGGCACGCCGGTCACGGTTCGCCTCGTGAAAGGCGCTTATTGGGATCAAGAAACTATCACCGCACGGCAAAATCACTGGCCCACGCCGGTTTATAACCACAAAAGTTCAACCGATGCGAACTTTGAGCGGATGACGAGGCTGCTGTTGGAAAATCACCAGCATCTATATGCCGCGATTGGTAGTCATAATGTCAGGTCGCAGGCCCACGCCCTTGCCATCACCAAAGAACTCGATATTCCTGAGCGCAACGTAGAATTCCAAGTGCTGTACGGTATGGCTGACACCATTGCCACTGCCCTGGTCAAACAAGGCTATCGCGTTCGGGTGTATTGCCCATATGGCGATCTGATTCCAGGGATGGCCTACCTTATTCGACGCTTGTTAGAGAACACGGCCAACAGCTCGTTCTTGCGCCAAAGCTTAGAAGAGAGACCCGCCGAGGAACTGCTCGCGATTCCTGAGTGGGGAGAAGGCGATAAAGACGGTGATGAGGTGTTGCCGACGCCGATTGCGACGGGAGATGATTCGGTGACGCGATTGGATTTAGCGGAGGATACAGACTATGCGATCGCCGAGTTTCGCAACGATGCCAATGCCCAGCTCCAATGGGTGCAAAGCCAACTCGGCCAACACTATCGCCCGATCATCAACGGTGACCCGGTGGAGACGACAGCTATCCTCGACTCTGTGAACCCCTGCGATCCGGATGAAGTGGTCGGCGCTGTTGGGCAAATCAGCATTGAACAGGCTGACAAAGCAATGGATTCGGCCAAAGTGGCCTTTGAAAGTTGGAAGAAAACGCCTGTCGCCGAACGTGTTGGCATTATTCGCAAGGCGGGCGATTTGATTGAAGCGCGTCGCCATGAGCTGAACGCATGGATGGTGTTTGAGGGAGGTAAACCTTTGCCTCAGGCCGACGCAGAAGTTTCGGAAGCGATTGATTTTTGCCGGTATTATGCGGCGGAGATGGAGCGTCTAGATGAAGAGATTGTCTATGACGTGGCCGGGGAGAGCGATCGCTACTTCTACCGTCCTAAAGGCATCATTCTCGTCATTTCTCCTTGGAACTTCCCGCTGGCTATCCCTACCGGTATGACCGTGGCTAGCCTGGTTACCGGCAACTGCGTGCTGTTCAAACCGGCTGCGGTCACCTCGGTTATTGCTGCTAAGCTGGCTGAAATCTTAATTGAAGCGGGCATTCCTAAAGGCGTCTTCCAATATTTACCCGGTAAAGGCTCCACGGTGGGTAATCATCTGGTGAAGCACAAAGATACCCACATGATTGTGTTCACCGGCTCGCAGGAAGTGGGTTGTCAAATCTATGCGGATGCGGCCATTTTGCAGCCAGGGCAGACACACCTCAAGCGCGTTGTTGCAGAGATGGGCGGCAAAAACGCCATTATCGTAGACGAAAGCGCTGACTTGGATCAGGCGGTGCAGGGTGTGGTGTATTCGGCCTTTGGCTATAGCGGCCAAAAGTGTTCGGCTTGCTCACGTGTGATTGTGGTTGAGTCTATTTATGAGACGTTTGTGAATCGGTTAATAGAAGCTACCAAGTCTCTCAATGTGGGCATTGCTAAAGACCCGGCAACTCGGGTAGGACCAGTCATTGATGGCGCAGCTCAGAAAAACATCAAGGCATATATTGAAAAAGGAAAAGCAGAAGCGACCTTAGCGCTAGAAATGGAGGCACCGGAGAAGGGCTATTTTGTCGGGCCGGTGATTTTCACAGATGTGAAGCCTAATGGGGTGATTGCCCAGGAAGAAATCTTTGGCCCGGTGCTGGCTGTGCTCAAGGCAAAAGACTTTGGGGAGGCGCTGGCGATCGCTAACGGTACGAACTTTGCCCTCACAGGCGGACTGTTCTCGCGTACGCCTTCCCACATAGACCAAGCCTACGAAGATTTTGAAGTCGGTAACCTTTACATCAATCGCACCATCACGGGCGCGATTGTGGCTCGTCAACCCTTTGGCGGATTCAAGCTTTCTGGCGTGGGTTCTAAAGCAGGCGGCCCTGATTACCTATTGCAGTTTCTTGACCCACGCACCGTCACTGAAAATGTTCAGCGTCAAGGCTTCGCGCCTATTGAAGGTGTAGACTCATAGCTGTTGTAAAAACTGTTTGGGTGTCACCCCTTTCTCTCGTTTAAATATCCGAGTGAAATGAGACTGATCTGCAAAACCAAACTGGTGTGCTATCTGGGCGAGCGTCAGCGAGTCTTTACCGAGAACTTCTTGCTTGAGTACTCGTGCCGCCCGCTCCACCCGCCGTTTCATGAGGTAGCGGTGTGGCGTTGTGCCAAAGGCCTGTTTGAATAGCCGTGAAAAGTGAAACTTACTAATGCCAGCGATCAGAGCTAAGTCATTCAGGCTGAGATCTTCGGTGAGATAAGCTTCCACATAGTCAATTACCTGCCCGAGCCGCTGTCTTTCTAGCGTATGACCGACCGGTAAATTGAGAGAAATATCGGTACTGTAGTGATTAATGAAATGAACAGATAGGGCCGTTGATAAGGTATCTGCATAGAGCTTGCCATTGAGGCCACCGCTTTCAGCTTCAACCAGTAGCGCTTGGATCAGCGTTTGCAGATGCCGGTCTTGCACCTTGTGCTGTCGTTTGAACACCTGGTGCTCTATTAATGGCTGCTCTGGTAGGGCCTCTATCAGCTTGGCTGGCTCAAGGGTGAGCAGCACAAACTGGTTGTAGGTGTTAATGCGATGAGAAAATGGAACGCCGGCAGGATTGACCCATAAATCACCAGGGTCGTAACGATGGCTCTTAAAAGTCTTGCCATCTTTCCATTCCCACTTAAATGAGGTGCCAACATTCATGGCAAAGTAGTGCTGCGCCACCGTCACATCATCGGGCGTAAACCCCTCATTTTCCCCTTTTTCAATATAAATGCCATCCCAAGCTAACCCTTGGCTAGAGACTAAAACTCGGCCGGCATCGACCGCCGGATTGGGCTTAAGGCTGTGGCTATCAACGAAGGTAATTTGACTCTTTTGCGGGCTCTGCATGGGTTGAAAATACGCTGAGCAATTTCGTACTAAAAATGAGCACGGCGGTACAAGTGCTTTGGCTGAAGGTCTTGCATAGTAGTAACTGTAAGGCCGTGAAAAGCCACCAAACAACACTCTAAGGAGAACCTTATGCACTATTATACGTTGGGTAACACGGGCCTGAAAGTGAGCCGGTTGGCCCTTGGCACCATGACGTTTGGCGATGACTGGGGCTGGGGGGCGGATGAGGCCAATGCCCGACAGCTATTCGATACGTATCTATCCGCAGGCGGGAACTTTATCGATACGGCTGATTTATATACCAACGGCAATAGCGAGCAGATGTTAGGCCGGTTTATCAAAGACAGCGGCACTCGTGATCGGGTCGTTATTGCCACGAAGTTTAGCTACAACGCTGAGCCTGGTAACCCAAATGCCGGCGGCAACGGGCGCAAGAATATTCTCAGAGCGGTGGAAGGCTCGCTCCAGCGTCTGGGAACAGACTACATTGACCTCTACATTTTGCACACGTGGGATCGGGTAACGCCTGCAGAAGAAGTAATGCGCACGCTAGACGACTTAGTGCGCGCTGGTAAGGTGCGTCACGTGGGTCTTTCAGATGTACCGGCTTGGTACGCAGCCCAAGCTCAAACAGTGGCTAAGGAACGTCACTTAGAACCGATCAGTACGCTGCAGTTGGAGTACTCTTTGGCAGAGCGTAATGTTGAGTTTGAGTATGTGCCACTGGCACAGAACTTAGGGCCTGGCATTATGGTGTGGTCGCCGCTGGCCAGTGGGTTGCTGTCAGGCAAATACAAACCTTCCCAAGCAGGTACGGAGGGCAAGGGCCGCTTAGCGACGGTTGCTGATAGTGGCAATCCAGCTTTCAACAAGTTCACATCAGAGAATTGGGCGATTGTCACGGAATTAGAACAGGTGGCTAGTCAGCTCAATCGTTCGATGGCGCAGGTTGCTATCAACTGGGTGACCAATCAGCCCAGTGTGGCATCAGTTCTAATCGGGGCGACTAAGCTGCATCAGCTAGAAGACAATTTAGGTGCGCTTGATTTTGAAATTCCAGCTGAGTTAAAGCAGCGACTGGATGCCGTGAGTCAGCCGCAAATCCGCTTTCCCTACACCTTTTTTGAACCCACCATTCAGGGGATGATTAACGGTGGGACTAAGGTGGGTGATAAGCCTGAGAGCTATCGCCAATCTGTGCTTGTGGAAGCTCGTGAGAATTCGTAACTCAAGTAACAAACGCTATATTTAACGCATCAGTTGATTTATCTAAGCAGCCGTTGAGTTGCGCAGCCTATGCCAGATGGATTTTTGCTAAGCCGGGTGTTGTTGGAGTTTGACAGTAAATCTAAAGATTTAATTGAGCAAATTTCAGCGATCGCCCGCACTCCAGACGGCAGTCTTTGGGTTGGCTCAGACGAATTGCGCATCCTCGAACGCCTCTCAGAAACCGCGCCAGGCATCTACGGCAAACACGAGCGCTTTGAGGCCAGTGACTTTGTAAAACTCTTCGAATCACCTGCTGACAAGCCCCCTTCTAAAAAACAGCCTTCCAAAAAACAGCCTTCCAAAAAACAACCCTCTGAAATAGACATTGAAGGCATGGCTTACGCCGATGGGTATCTGTGGTTTGTGGGTTCTCATAGCACAAAGCGAAAAAAGCCTGACGGTAAAAAACGCAAAAAAGATATTCGCGCCCTCTCCACCATTGAGACCGAGCGCAATCGCTACTTGCTCGCCAGAGTGCCTATCGTCAACGGTCAACCCGTAAAATCTTGTCAATTATCCGACGGCAAGAAAAACAAATTGACGGCGGCAACGTTGGAACAAAGCGGTACTACCAATCCGCTGATGTCAGCGCTAGAACAAGATGAACACCTTGGCCCATTTGTACAGGGAAATATTCCTTCTAAAGACAATGGGCTAGATATTGAAGGCCTTGCCGTTCGAGGCAACGCGGTTTATTTAGGATTGCGTGGCCCTGTATTGAGGGGATGGGCGGTTATTTTAGAGCTTGAGCTAGAAGCGAAAGATTCAGAAACGCTATCACTCAAAGAAATTGGCAAAAAAGGTGAGGTGTATCGCAAGCACTTTGTTGATCTCAACGGGTTGGGGGTGCGCGATCTTTGCGTACAAGGCGAGCACTTAATCATTTTGGCTGGGCCAACGATGACGCTAGCAGGCGCTATGCAAGTGTTCAGACTGAAAAATTTATTAGACCACAGCAAAGACAGCATATGGAGCCAAGAAGTAGACGCCGAAGCAGACGCCGAAGCAGACGCCCTGAGCCTTTTGTTTAACTTGCCTGCTGCGCAGGGTACTGACAGCCAAGATACAGACAAAGCAGAAGGCATTACGCTCGTGCCCTGCTTGGGCTATGACTCCGCCGTAATGGTGGTACACGATGCTCCTAGCCAAACCAGACGGCCAAACGCCCAATCACTATTTGCTGACGTATATCGCCTGCCAGAATAGGTCAATATACAGCACGCGGCCTTCTCCTTTCTATAAGCGCAGCCCTCTACACTTTCTGCAACGCAGCGCTCTAAACGAGCGTTTGCGTCGAGTGTATTTCACGACAAGATTGCATTGTAAGTTCAAATGAACTATAGTACATATGCTTCCTTCATCTTTGAGCAAGCCATGGCTCTTCACAAAGCGCACCGTAAAGTACTGGACTGTATCCAGACCTATCTGCAAGTCAATAGCGTGAGTCCAACGGTGCAAGAGCTGCAAGACAAGTTAGGCAAGTCTCGGGGCAGCATCCAAAACAGCCTCAATCGCCTCTATGAAGCGGGGCTAATTACGTGGGAAAAGCACAAATCTCGCACGATTAAGCTTGTGGAAGACATCCGAGAAGAGGTGGAACAAGACATTCGTGACGCGATGCAAAAAGGGCTGCCAATTCTAGGCGATATTGCTGCAGGCTACTTCCACGAGCCCTACACAGAAGCGGAAGATTTCCTAGATATCAGCTACCCCGGACAAAAAGAAACCGATTACGTGTTGAGGGTTTCAGGAGACAGCATGATCAATTCAGGTATCTTGGACGGGGCTTTTGTTGGCATTCGGCCCGTGCTGAAAGACTACCGACCCAAGCAAGGTGAAATTGTGGCCCTCCGAGTCGATGGGCAAGGCGCTACGCTCAAACACTATTACCAAAAAGAGTCCATCGTGGTGCTGGAAGCGGCAAACCCCGATTACGAGCCGATGGTCTTTGATCTAAAAACGACCGAAGTTACGGTGCATGGCACCCATATTTTTACTCACTGGCAACCTGGCCAACTCCGATAGGTCAGCGTCGATAATAAGACGTCGCTGGCGTAGCGGAACTGAACCCAGAAAAGTGACCGTTATGCCAAGCTACGGATAGAACGCAGGATGGGAGAAGTCAAAACCAGTGCGCTTAATTTTAGCGTTGGAAACGCGGACGTTTTTACGGGTGCTGGGCTGGCTTTCATCCCAAATCACTGGTTCAAGGTTGTGGCGATCGCATACCTCATCAATCAACGCCCTTACCGTTGGCACCTCTTCCTGTACGAGGTTATACAGGCCCGAGAGCCGCTGAGTTCTGGCCCATTCAATGCCCCGTACAATATCGCTTAAATGCACCCAGTTCGTGCCCTCTTCTCCTTTCCCAGGCCGGGTTGTGCCTGCGGCGCGGCTGTAGATTCTCTCTAAGGTTCTACCAGGGCCGTAAATGCCACCCAGCCGCAGCACACAGACCTTTTGCTGGGGTGAGGCAGCATTCAGCAGTGTCGCTTCGGTTTGTTCAATGACTTTGCCATTGTCGGTATTAGGCTTGGGCGGCATTTGCTCACTTACCCATACGCCATTGTGCTGGCCGTACACTGAGCAACTACTGGTGTAAATGAGCTGCTCTACGGGCGTGTGGGGTAGCACCTGCGCCATGGTTTTAGCGGTACTGAGGTAGGTCTCTGAGTAGTTTGCGCCGCGTTTGGAGGCGACGCAGAGGAGCGCGACTTGGCGATCGCTTAAGGCCGCTTGCAGGCGATCACTATCGGTACCTACTAACACTTCTACTTTTGAGGCGATCGCATTCAGCTCCTCCACCCTTTCTTCCCGAGTGGTGGTCACCAGCACATCAAGTCCCTGGGCCTTCCACTGCTGAGCGACTGCTGTCCCCACGTACCCACAGCCAATAATGGCAACCTTCATTCCTGCGCTCCCACTTGATTCAGTCCAGTTCCTTTAAGTATGGTGTTCATTCAATCAGACTGTTGTAAGTAAGCCGATTAATGGTTTCTGTTTATTTGCTGCTATTTATTTGTTCCTGTTGGTTGATTGTTGTTAGTGCATTGTTGTTGACTCGTTTCTCTTTAATTGTTTTTGTCTAGTTTAGTTAGAACAGGCGTGCTTGCTCGAAGCCTACCGCTGTCTCTTTTGTGGCTAGCCTAGCTTACAAATCGCGTCTCCACCGGATTCTATCCACCCATGAATCAGTCCAGAGGTAGACTGCGCGGCGGCGCAGCGGCCTTGGGCATCAATCACTATCAGGCCACCTTCGCCATCCACTTTATCTACCAAATACTGAACGCCAGCCTTTGCGGCATCTGCTGCGCTCATGCCTTTAAATTGAATAAAGTCAGACACTGTTTTGGAGAAAACAGTACGCAAAAATTGTTCACCATAGCCTGTGGCCGAAACGCCACAGGTTTCATTGTCTGCAAAAACACCTGCACCTACAACGGGGGTATCGCCAACGCGGCCCCAGCGTTTGTTCACTAAGCCTCCTGTCGAGGTCGCAGCAGCTAAATTACCCTGAATGTCTTGGGCAACTGCGCCGACAGTGCCTAGTTTTTGAGCGGGCTTAATTTTTTCGTGATCAAGCGTCATGCGTCCGGCGGCCTTGGCTTCTTCTAGCTGCTTGACTCTCGCAGATGTAATAAAGTAATCATCCGGGCATTGCTCTGCGTTGCAGTACTTTGCAAATTCCTGTGCCCCTTCCCCTGCGAGCATGACGTGGTCTCCTTGATCTAGCACCTGACGAGCAAGGGATATGGGATTTTTTATATTTTTTACGCAGGTGACCGCTCCGGCTTTTAAGTCACTGCCGTTCATCAAGGCAGCGTCCATTTCTACCTGGCCATTTTCATTGAGAACAGATCCTCTACCTGCATTGTAAAGCGGATTGTCTTCTAGTAAATTGACACAATATTCAACAACATCTAAAGCTGCTTCTCCGTTCTCTAATCGCTGGCGTCCTGCTTCTAGAATCTCAAGAATACTCTTTCTAAATTCTGTTGCATCTGCTTCGTATTTGAGATCTTCGAGTGCGCCTGCGCCGCCGTGGATGATAAGAGAGTAGGAGTTGGGCATGGTTGCTTAAGAGGGATTGAGTTCGTCCAGAATAGTGAAGCGAATGTGGTTGATGGCTAGATCGCTGACTGAGAATCTTTCGGGGCGGTTATCGGCTTTGAGTTTGCCAAACGAAATGCCTTTGCCCAGCTCGCTATGGTACCAGGCAAGACCCATGAAAAAACGATTGGGGTAGGGGCCATTATCAACCACATCATCTACGTTGGATTCCATGGGTAGCCAGCCGATACTCGGCACGTAAAATTCTAGCCAGACGTGGTTATAGTCGGGTTGCAGCGGAATGTGGCGCAGTTCCGGCTGTTGCGGACATTTGTAGCGACCGATGGTACGACAGGCAATGCCATTGAGCCGAAAAAGCGCCAAGAGAACACCGACGTATTCACCACATGAACCCACGCCGCGAGCTAGGGCAACATCTGGTGTGTCTATTTTGGGCTGAATGCCATAAGAGAGTCGATCGTATACATAGTTGCGAATACGCAGCGCTTTGCGCAGGATGTTGGTTTCGGTGCCAACGGCTTCTTTTGCCGCTGCCATTACGGTTTCCGTATCCATCATCAACTCGTCATCATCCACCAGGTATCGCTGCTGCAAGTCTTCGGCTAAAGGGGGAATAGACTGTACATCAGCGGGGGTGAGTGCATACTTTATGCCGTACATTTCTACCGTGGCTTTCCAACCCACCAGTCCGGCCTGATAAGGGGTTAGCTCATCAAATCTGAAAACGGCAACGCGCTGGCCTTCTTGTATTTCTTCGGTGAAGGGGTGTCCGATAGGTTCTACGCTACGAACGCGTTGGCGTGCTGTATCGGCGGGTAGGGCCATACGCCACTCTATATTTTTAAGAATGGGAACGTCTTCTAGTGGGTGGAGTTCTTCGACGTAAGAAATTTCGGTGAGGTAGCCGTTGGAGAGGGTGTAGTGCTGCTCAGGGTTGTGGTGGATATGGAGCGGATGAATGAAGGTGCGATCGCGAAAGGTTAGCTGATGAGGATCTGCCGCATTTGGATCATCTCGAATGTAGGCTTCTTCACTGGAGTACGACACGTAGCACGTTTCTTTCCCGGCCGAATTAGGATAAAAGACAATCCCGGTTGGCGATGCAAAGGGCGTCAGCGCACTGTAGCGGATCTCGCCGGTTGTTTTATCTAGGCAGTAGACGGTTTGCTCAGTGCGATCGCACACCCACAGAGCCTCCTGTGTCAGCGTCATATTTTCCATCCCAACACCGGGTTGATGGAGCGTATTGATTAACTCACCGCTGCGCTGATCGTAAATATAAATGCGCTCTGACCGCTGACAGCTCACATATACCCGTGAATCGCTGATGGCAATGCCATCTGCAGGGTCCGATAGCTTGACAAATACCTCTACAACAGAAGAGCCTTCAGCCAGTGTTGGATCCAGTGTTGGATCTAGCGACAGCGAAACCAACGGCGCCCGAAGCACAGATGCCCCTCTGGTAAACCAAACTATTACAGAGCCATCAGCTGTTTGTGAAACGGCAATGCCCATCGCGCCAATCCAGTCGGTCACTTGATATGGATTGAGCACGGTTGTGTTGTTTGTCTTTGGATCGATCTCGACAAGGTATCCGCGAATGGTATCAATTGCTAGCAAGCGAGGTGCTGCTGCTGGAATAACTGCTAGCCCGGAAAGAAAATAGACACCGATAGGGCGGATAGAGGCGCTAGACATAAAAACTGGAGAAGGTTCCTTACCATACAAAGCTCAAGACCTAAGTGCACAACCAAAGCACACAACCAAAGCACAGGCAAAGATTTAAGTCTTTGTATTAACCATACCGCTCAATAGATAGTTTTTTAGTTGGCGAGCAAGCATGTCCACAAAGCACAATATAATTGGGAGAGCACGCTATGACCCCAATCTACAGGAGCCTGACCCTAAAGCGCTTATGAAACTCGTCTACGATCCAGACCGAGACATTTTACAGATATCATTTAATAAAACCACGATTGAAGAAACGGCGCAGTTATCACCAGGGATCATTCTTGACTACGATGAAGATGGACGTGTGATTGGGTTTGAAGTTAGGCGAGCTTCGCAAAGGTTAGACGATCCTCAATCAGTGACATACACAGTAGGAAAAGCCAACATGGATAAGCCTCCAATGAAGGGAGATACCTACACCTAGCAGGGGGTTAGTCAGCAGTTTTTTCCTTTCAGTAGACAAACCCTTCACGACAGTGACAGCCGCTAAATAAGTAAGCGCTAGATAAAATAGGCACTAGAATATGTTGCTGACAAGCTAACCTGGCTTCCTAACTTAAGCTTGTCAGTAATATGCTTATCGGTTGGCTCCATCAGCGGTACCTGTCAGCGACTATCAATACCCGAACACGAATACAGCCTAGTCGTTATTCCAAGACTCTCGCCCAATCAGATCGTAAACATAGTCTCTCAGTAAGTATTCGTGGCTGTTTAGAATCTGTTCAATCTGTCGCCACTCCATATCTTCAAAGTAGCGAGCTAAGCAATAGATTTGATTCTGCTTCCCGACGAGACCTTTTGTCACGAGCGCTCTAACTTCATCCTGAATAGCGCCGATAGAATACTGACGGGCTTCCTTTAGCATGGTAGTGTCCTTGAAACGATTGCTGTGGCCAAAGGGCAAGTGAAACGACGGTAAGACGATCCACACTGCCTGAAAAATTTTTGTCAAAAAAGATACAAATTTTTTGCCCTTGTTTAAAGAATAAGGGCTTATCAAATGGCATGTAATACTAGAAGCTGATTACTCTCATAGGGAAACCTTATGCTTGTATGGGCCTCTTTCAGAAAACTAGGGGCTGAGCGAATTTTTAGGGCATTCATCAAGAGAAGCCATCGCTCACTTTTAAGGTTTGTTAAAGCTTTTGAATGACTGACACTTGTGAACTAGCTAACTTGAATTCACTGCCATACGAGGTGTGAAACTCTGCTGGAATGGTTGCTAATCGCAATGGCCAATCGCAATGGCTGAAAAGCGCAAGGGCTTCAAAAGACAGTCATGAAAAGTCACTTTAGGTAACTCAGACGTCAGCAGACTGTTGTTGAGACGTTTTTGTTGAGACGTTTGGCTGAGAATTCGCATTTAAGAGGGTGTTTTTTTGATATGTGCCCGCCTACGTTTTCGGGTTTTCTGAACGAAAAGGATGAGTGCATATTCACTTTTGTTAGTCAGTGAATTATCAACTTATAGGGAGAGAGAAACTCCTTGCTGAGCGGCTTCAACATTTTACAGCTCACGTTTATCCGTAAAAAACGTTGTAAATGATGATTTCATAACATTCCCCCATGTTTTCTTTATTGCTAGAAAAACCCCTGTTCCCACTGATGACAAGCATTCCCGGCAGTTCCTAGTGAGGTGGAGTGTGAGCGATAAGTGACATATGATACATATTCTTTATGTTCTGTTGTTGAATCCGTCTATTCTGGTAGAGCACATTTTT
The DNA here is from genome assembly GCA_039025345.1 of Cyanobacteria bacterium P01_D01_bin.105. Taxonomy (GTDB): domain Bacteria; phylum Cyanobacteriota; class Cyanobacteriia; order Phormidesmidales; family Phormidesmidaceae; genus Phormidesmis. Next base: position 60,183 of record JBCCOO010000021.1, read on the forward strand.
CACTAAATATTCTGTTGATTAAAGGTGCGCAAGTTACCTACTATTTAAATTCTTTTATTGAGGCTTTTGGAGACTTAGAGAGCTTTTACTTACATCATTTCAACCTAAAATCTTTGTTTTAGGCCCTTTAGGTTTTATGTGGGTTTTGTCGAAAGTCATCTTGCTGAAAAGATGGTTTTTGACTGGCTTTATTCGTTCACAGTCTCAAAGTGTATAGATTCAAGGTTTATAGACTTAAGGTTTATAGACTCCAAGTGTTATAGACTCGACGCTTCCCGGCTCCAATCCCATTCATACGTTCAAAACGAGGATCATTCATGACTGATGCCATGCGAATTCTGATGTGCCCCCCTCATCATTATGATGTGGACTATGTGATTAATCCGTGGATGGAAGGGAATATTCACCGATCGTCTCGCGACTTAGCGGAAGAGCAGTGGAACCGGCTCTATGGTGTCTTAAAAAAATACGCCACTGTTGAGCTCGTGACGCCTCAAAAAGGGTGGCCCGATATGGTATTCGCCGCTAATGCAGGGTTAGTCCTTGGGGATCAAGTTGTTCTTAGTCGGTTTTTGCATCCTGAGCGTCAAGGGGAGGAACCCCATTTTCAAACGTGGTTTGAAAATAGTGGATTTACCGTACATACGTTGCCGAAAAGCCTTCCGTTTGAAGGGGCAGGCGATGCCCTTCTCGATAGGGCAGGGGGTTGGTTGTGGGCAGGCTATGGCTTTCGCTCTGAGCTAGATGCCCATCCGTATTTGGCTGATTGGCTGGATGTGGAGGTGCTGTCTTTACGCTTGGTGGATAGTCGCTTTTATCATTTAGATACTTGTTTTTGCCCGCTAACGGGGGGATACGTTATGTACTACCCTCCTGCCTTTGATGCGTATTCTAATCGGTTGATTGAGATGCGGGTGCCTGCGGATAAGCGCATTGCGATTGATGAGGTAGATGCGGTTAATTTTGCCTGCAACACGGTGAATGTAGATCGTGTGGTGGTGATGAATAAGGCGAGCGATCGCTTGAAAAAGCGTCTCAATGATTTGGGATTTACGGTAGAAGAAACCCCGCTGACTGAGTTTCTAAAAGCAGGCGGCGCGGCTAAGTGCCTCACGCTCAAGGTTGTAGAACCTCGTCAAAGCACCCCCAAGACGTCTGCTATTCAGAGCCGCGTGATTCATTTAGAAGGGCACCTGCTCGATTCTGGATTAGTGAATCGAACCCTAGATGCGATTGTCAGCGGTGGTGGTAGCTTCCAGGTTTTGAACTTTGATTTGGGCAGTCAGCGGCAAGATACCTCTGTTGCGGAGGTCAAGGTGATTGCACCGGACGAAAGCGTGATGGATGACATCATGGGTCAGCTTATTGACTTGGGCGCTGTCAGTTTGCCAAGAGAAACGTCACCCGCCAAGCTAGCGGTGGTCACTCAAGATGGGGTTGCGCCTGATGATTTCTATGTGACGACGATTTATCCCACAGAAGTACTGCTTGGAGATCACTGGTATCGGGTGCAAGGTCAAAGAATGGATGGGGCGATCGCCATTACTGAGGAAGAGGGTGACGGCACCCAAAATGGCCCCGTTGCGAGCTGCAAACTGCTGAGAGATCTTAAAGCTGGGGAGAAAGTTGTGGTTGGCAGCAAGGGCATCCACACGCTGCGCACCGCGCCTTCTTTGAAAAAAGGTACAGATGACTTTAGCTTTATGGGCGCGGGCGTTTCGAGCGAGCGGCGCGTGGAGCTAGTGGTTGAACAAATTGCCTGGGACTTGCGGCGCATTCGAGATCGCGCTGGGAAAGTGGTGGTCACGGCAGGGCCAGTGGTGATTCATACAGGCGGTAGCGAACACTTGCAGTCCCTCATTAAAGGCGGTTATGTCCATGGGTTGCTGGGGGGTAATGCGATCGCTGTGCACGACATTGAGCAGTCTATGATGGGCACCTCTCTTGGCATGGATATGAAGCGCGGTGTGTCGGTTCAGGGCGGTCATCGTCATCACCTAAAGGCAATCAATACCATTCGCAAGTATGGCAGCATTGCCAACGCGGTAGACAAAGGTGTGCTGACTAGCGGCGTCATGTACGAGTGTGTGAAAAATAATGTGCCCTTCTCACTGGCAGGCTCTATCCGTGATGATGGCCCCTTGCCCGATACGAAGATGAACCTGATTGAAGCGCAGGCTGACTATGCTCGCTTAATTGAGGGGGCAGATTTGATCTTGATGCTCTCAACGATGCTCCATTCTATTGGCGTCGGCAATATGACCCCCGCTGGTGTGAAGATGGTGTGCGTGGATATTAATCCGGCAGTGGTGACGAAATTGAGCGATCGCGGCTCGGTAGAATCGATCGGGGTTGTCACAGACGTGGGCTTGTTCTTGAGCTTGCTGGTGCAGCAGCTGGGTAAACTCACTGGCGAGTATGCCGTTTCGGCCAGTCGCTAAGACCGATTCAAGCTGTTCTCCAAAGCTAGCAACGCTAACTTTGGAGAATCAGTTAGCAAAAATATGCGTTGGCTTCCCGTCAAGACTCACCTGATTTTTTTCTGTCCAGTAGGCCTCGATGCCATCGGGACCTTTTTTATCAGCCCACTGATTCAAACTATCGCGCTCCTGTGCATAGTCGTATAGCGGCACGGCCATCCCACAAGAGGTTTGTACTAAATCTATCGAGAGATCAAAGATTTGCCGGGTGCCTGGAAAAGTAGGAAATTGTGCTGACAAATCAGCCCACTGCTCATCTCTCGGATAGACAACAGTGGCGGTTCCGTAGAGCCGCAAGATCATAGGTGCGCCTTCAAAGGCGCAGAACATCAGGGTCATCCGGCCATTTTCTAGTACATGGGCAGCGCTTTCGTTGCCGCTACCCGTTACACTTAGCCATGAAACCCGGTTCGGGCCAAGCACTCGCAGACTGTCCATCCCTTTTGGCGATACATTCACTTTGCCGTCAGCCCCTGCTGTGCCCACAAAGAAAATTTTCTGTTGGGTAATGAAGGTGCTCAGCTTTTCTGTGATCTGCGAATACTGCTTGGCCATAGTAATGCGTGGTCTTTAGTAGCGGTTGGGCACAAAATTTTGCATGTCTAACGGCGATCGCTCATAGTCAATATTCTGTTGCCGTTTGGGCAGCTTCAGGGGCGGCGGCGTTAAGTCTTCATAGTCTATTTGGTTGAGCAGATGGCTCATGCAGTTGAGCCGAGCACGTTTTTTATCATCGGCTTCTACCACGTTCCAAGGCGATCTCGTTGTATCGGTCGCGGCCAACATGTCATCTTTTGCTTTGGAATAATCAACCCATTTTGCTCGCGCTTCTAGATCCATCGGGCTGAGCTTCCATCGCTTAGTGGGATCGTTGAGCCGATCTTGAAAGCGCTTCTCCTGCTCGTCAGGGCTCACCGAGAACCAGTACTTAATTAAGATGATGCCAGAGCGCTGCAGCATATGCTCAAACTCAGGGCAGGAGCGCAGAAATTCCACATACTCCTGATGGGTACAAAAGCCCATTACCCGTTCTACGCCCGCTCGGTTGTACCAGCTCCGATCAAATAGAACAATCTCTCCCGCTGCCGGAAGCTGCGCTACATAGCGTTGAAAATACCACTGCGTCTTCTCTTTGTCCGTCGGGGTCCCGAGGGCAACTACGCGGCAAATTCTAGGATTTAAGCATTCTGAAATCCGCTTAATCGCACCTCCCTTCCCGGCGGCATCTCTCCCTTCAAAAAGAACAACAACTTTTAGGCCCTTCGCCTTGACCCAATACTGAAGCTTGACGAGCTCTCTTTGAAGTCGCTCTAGCTCAGATTCGTAAATCTTTTTGTCTAGCTTTTGAGACTTCTTTATTTTTTTGGCTTTATTTTTCTTGGCCTTGTTTTTCTTGTCTTTTTCTTTTGCAACAGGCGCCTTTTTAGTGGCTTCTTCTTTAAGCGCTAATTTCTTGTTAGGCTCGATTTTGAAGTCGCTTTGTCGTTTATCCTTTACTGCTGATCCATTTAACTCTGCCGCTAATGCATTTGTTTTTTTCTTGGTCATGGGTATTCCAGAATTATTTGCAGTGTAGGGGTTTGAGGTTAGACTCTGCTTATCCCGTATAAGAACGCTAACTATGCCATATACAGTAATTTCTCTAGCGTATCGAGAGGGCCTGAATTCTGTGAGAAACTTAACAGCTTTTAACGATTGAGGGCACTTAAACGGCCTCAGTCACGATGGTATTACTCAACGATGTCATTACCCAATGACATCCAGCAAATTGAGCGCTGAATTAAAATTGGGCTTTGAATTAAAAGTGGGCGCTGAATGAAAACCCTAAAACTCTGCGTGACGGCATATCGTCATGTTTGTGAGAAATGCAGCTTGGCTAGACATGCGCACAAACGGTAATCCGTCATTCTAGGGTGGATTTGCTGGTTGTCATGATTTCCATATTTCAATGACGAGCCCAGCTACAGCTATATGATGAATAACAAATGATGAATAGCCATAGATTTTATTGAGAGTGAACACGCAAATGCCAGTCAATACAGAGGGAACGCCGCCAACTCCACCTGTCGCACTACTCGGAGCGGGCCTCATGGGCGCACCTATGGCATTGCGATTGCATCAATCTGGCTACAGCGTCACTGCCTGGAATCGCTCTGCGAAAAAGTTGGATCGTTTACAGCAAGCAGGTGTCCAAACGACTGACATTGCCGAAGATGCGATCGCCTCATCCCCTATTACCATCACCATGCTCAGCGACGTGGCCGCCATCCAAGATGTAGCGTTGCGCCAGCCACAGTTATGGCAAAACCGTACACTGTTGCAAATGGGTACCATTGCCCCCGACGAAAGCCGTGAATTGAGTGAAAAAATAACTGCAGCAGGCGGCGAATATTTTGAATCTCCTGTTCTGGGCAGCATCCCTCAAGTCAAAGACGGCTCTCTCATTCTGATGGTGGGTGCCACTCCCGAACAATTTCAGCAGTGGCAATCTTTGCTAAAGGTTTTTGGCTCCGCCCCTCAGCTGATGGGGCCAGTTGGCACCGCTGCTGCCACCAAACTCGCTATGAATCAACTCATCGGCACGCTCACTTCGGCCTTTTCTATGAGTTTGGGACTCGCTCAGCGCGAAGGGCTAGATATTGAACAATTTATGGATATTGTGAGAGAAAGTGCGCTGTATGCCCCCACGTTTGATAAAAAACTGACGCGGATGTGTGAGCGCGACTTTGCTAACCCTAACTTCCCGACCAAGCATCTGCTCAAAGATATGAACTTATTTGTGCAAGCTGCGCAGGCTAAAGGGATTGATGCCACCGTAGTGACGGGAGTGAGTGAAGTCGCTAAAAAAGCAATTTCGCAGGGGTTAGCAGATGACGATTACTCTGCTATTTACAGCGCCATCAATCCTGAATAGTTGTTGGTTTTAGCAGTGCAGGATATTTGATGAATAGGGTGTTTTTGCAGCAATTATGCTCGAAGCGATTTTGGGCTCAAAAAGGACTCATGATGGGGAGTGCCATTGCGATTGGTGCAGTCACTATTGCCCTATCTGCGCCCTCTAGCAATTCTCTTCCAGTGCCCACGCCTACTGGCTTGGTGATTAAAGACAGCTCTCACAGCGTAGAAGAAACAGAACGCCGATTTGTCAGTCTTTTAGAAGAGAGAGGACTGAATGTTTTTGCGACCGTAGATCACATGCAAAATGCTGCGGGCGTAGGGCTAGACTTACCACCCACGAAAGTTGTGATATTTGGCAACCCCAAGCTGGGCACCCCGCTGATGCAGTGCGCCCAGAGCTTAGCGATAGATTTACCGCAGAAGCTACTGATTTGGGAAGATGAAACCGGGCAGGTGCAGGTGGCCTATAATGACCCACGCTACTTAGGCGGTCGCCATCGGTTAGGGAGCTGTGGAAATGAGGTGATTCAACGCGTTGCAGGCGCATTGGATAATTTATCGGGTGTCGCGATCGCCCCGTAAGCGAAAGGCGTGTGCTCTGCCCCAAACACCTCCCTAAATTTTAGGCTGTTAGAGCAGGTTCTTTCACCCGTACCGTAGCCACTGCATCCTTTGCATTGCCAAACCGGCGATCGCGCCCTTGATAGATCTGCAGCGCTTTATGAAACTCGCCCCGATCAAAATCGGGCCAAAAGGCGTTGGTGAAATACATTTCGGTGTAGGCAAGTTGCCAAAGGAGAAAATTACTGAGGCGCTGTTCGCCGCTGGTGCGAATGAGCAAATCAGGATCGGAGCCCGCAGTGTAAAGGTGCTCACTAATAGCTTCTTCGCTGACATCGGTTGCAGAGAGTTCGCCATCTTCTACTTTTTGGGCAATTTGCTGACAAGCCTGAACAATCTCGTTGCGGCTACCGTAGTTAATCGCAACATTAAAATCAATATCGGTGTTGTTTTTAGTCTCTTTCATAGCTCGTGCAATCTCTTCTTGTAAAGAAGGCGATAGCTGTGAAAGGTCTCCGATAAACCGAATGCGAACACCTTCAGCATGCATCTCTTTGAGTTCTTTACGCAGCATTTTCTCAAAGAGAATCATGAGAAAATCTACTTCTGATGTAGGGCGACGCCAGTTCTCTGTAGAGAAGGCGTAGGCGGTCAGTGCGCCAATACCCCAATCTTTGCAGCAGCGTAGCAGTTCTTTCAGCACTTTCGCGCCTTGGCGATGACCCGCAATGCGAGGTAGCCCGCGTTGGTTAGCCCACCGTCCATTCCCGTCCATAATGACAGCAACGTGGGCAGGAATGCACTGGGGATCTAAATCCGTGGGTAGAACAGAATATAAGCTCATAGTGAAAGTAGCGGTTCGAATATGGCAAAGAGCAATGAACGGAGAAAGGGCCGCAAAGGGCTGCTGCGTGAAGCAACGAATAGAGCGGAACGAATAGAGCGGAACGTACAGGTGCTGATATGAAGGTACTTAGGCAAATAATGCCCGCAAGGGTGTGGGAGTGAGTTGGTGATTGTACGGCAATAGCTAATATATTTTTTACCTATTGAGACTGGGTCCAAGATGGAGCCGTGAGCATAAGAAGCGCCAGATACCCGGATTCCTTGGCTGTCCGTATTCCTGAATGGCTCGTATTCCGTAGCTGCAAGCACGCTACTAGAGTAGAGGGTTAGTTGCGGCGGCGTCAGTCGGAAAAAGTCGGCTTACGGGTCTGGTTCGCTGAGCAGGTCTAGTCGGTTTACGGAGTATGGCCTGGCTACCGTGCGCTGCACCGCCATTTATGTAGGCGATACGAAGTACACAGGATAGATGAGTGCAGCCTGTATGAAGATGCCGCTTAAAATCGCTCAAACGGTTCGCAGCGTTCGGAACGAGGTTGGCGTAGCTGGTAGTCTACGTTTGCATGGGGAGTGAACCAGACTTGACAGAACTATGAGGACAGATACGGCGATTGAATATGCCGACCAGCTGCTGTATGAGCGCACCGGTAAACATCTCAGTGATTTGCAAAGCTGTATTTTGAAGCAAACTTGGCAGGGCTGCACGTATGGCCAAGTGGCTAGTTCGGCAGGCTACAGCGAAGGTCATGTGAAAGATGTGGCGTCTCAGCTATGGAAGTCACTCTCTGAGGCCTTAGGGGAGCGAATTACAAAAGGCAATTTGCGATCGCGTTTGATCAACCGAGCTAAGCGCACCTTCAAGCACGCCGCACCCGACACTTACGAATCTATTGCCAGCGTTGTGCGCCCTGCGCTGCCGTCTCTGTCTTCTCAACCCCACCTCGTTTCGCCCAGCCAGATTGCCCAGGCTCATGCGGCACCGTCGCTCGCTCTAGATCCCCATTTTCTAGGCAGGCTACAGGCGATGCATACCCTTGCTGACCTGGCTCGAATCCATCGCATCATTGTGATTAAGGGCGAAGGGGGTATTGGTAAAACAACGCTGGCGCAGCAGTATGTTCAGCAGTTTGACCAAGTGCTAGAGCTGCCGATGGCTAAAGAAACGGCCAACATCACACCGGCTGAAAGCGTGGTTGCAGAGTGGCTGCGTCAGCACTTCAACGAAGAACCCGGCGGAGAGTTTGGCGTAACGCTAAGCCGACTGCAGCAGCAATTACATGCCAGCTCCCATAAGGGCTATCAGCGGATTGGCATTCTGATTGATAATTTGGAGCCAGCGCTGGACGGCAATGGTCAATTTGTGGCTGAGCATCGTCCATATGTAGAGCTATTGAGGACACTATCGAGCGGCCAACAGCCAGCTACGGTAATTATTACCAGTCGTGATCGCCTTTGCGAACCAGGCATTAAAGCCTATCACTACCGCTTACCAGGGCTTTCACGAGAGGCTTGGCAACAGTTTTTTACGGCAAGTGCTGATCTGTTTCTGGAGAAAGCCTGGGATGACTCATCCGATCACACGTTGATTAAAATGCACCGGGCTTATGGCGGTAATGCCAAGGCGATGGAGATTTTGTGTGCTGCGGTGATGGGGGACTATGAAGGCGATGTGAGTGCCTATTGGCAAGAGAACGGGACGGATTTACTAGGGACGGCTGATCTGCGGAACTTGATTGTGAGTCAGGTGAACCGTTTGCAACAGCTTGATGCAGATGCCTACCGGGTGTTTTGTCGGTTGGGCTGCTATCGCTATCAAGATCAGCCCAAGCTGAAGGCCGCCGCAATTACATCGCTAATGTGGGACATTGAGCCGCATCGGCACAAACAGACCCTCAATTCTTTGCGCGATCGCTCGCTTCTAGAATTTCGCAAAGGTGACTATTGGCTGCATCCGGTTAGTCGTGCAGAAGCGATTACCCGACTCAGACAGGGCGAAGATTGGCAGCAGGCTAATGCTACAGCGGCGCAGTATTGGAGTGAGCGCGTTAGCAGCATTACGCATACAGAAGATGGGCTTAAAGCGTTAGAAGCCTACTATCACCAAATGGCAGCGAAAGACTACAGCGGCGCAGCGCAAGTGCTGCTGAAGAGCCGGCACAATCAGTGGCAACAGTTTTTGCCGCTGGCCAGCAGCCTCTATCGCATGGGCTTTTTGAAACCCGTCATTACAGCCATTACTCAGGTCCTCCCGTTTATAGAAAACGAGACCTTGGCCCATAGCGAACTCAACAACATTTTGGGCGATGTTTATTGGATTGTCGGGCAGGTGCATAGCGCGATTGAGTGTCAAAGACAGACCCTGATAGATACTGAGAGTGTGCAGCTAAAGCAGCCTGAAATTAAAACAACAGATCAGCCTGCCAATCAAGCTAATCAGTGTGATTTGGGTGCTTACTACCTCAAGATGCTGACGGTGGATGCCCATCTTAGCCTGGGGCTGTATTACATTGATCTGTGGGAATTAGAGAAGGCTGAAGCTCAGTTTGAACGGGCGGTGTCTTTAGCGGCGAACAGCGCTCATCAAGCCTGGGCTGATAAGGCTATGGTTGGACTCGCGCTGGTACACGCTTGCTTAAATCGTACAGAATCCGCTATTACGCTAGCCGAAAGCGTCTATGGCATATTTATGTCGGCAGATCAGCCTGGGCAGTATGCGTACTTTGTGCAGCTTTTGGGCAGAGCGTTTGGCTGTCTGGGTGAAGTCAATAAGGCTAAGCGGCTATATGAGCGGGCGATCGCCTTTGCCGAAGTGGGTCATTATGTTCAAGTCAAATCGCAGGCACTCACAGGATTAGCCAGTCTTTATCGTCAGCAGGGGGCTGTTGAAAAAGCGCTCCTCTTGCATCAGCAGGCAGTGGCACAGAGCGAGGCCATTGGTGCTAAGTGCGATTTAGCAGAAGCTTATTTTCAAGCAGGGTTGAGCAAGGTTGTCATCGCAAAAAGGAGTGATGAGAACAATAGTCATGATGCAAACAGTAATGGCGTGAAAAGTGCTGAGATGATGCTTCCGGTAGAGATAGAAAAATCAACTGAACTATTTACCGATATGTTTGCGCCCAAACAGATAAAGCGCATTGAAGCGGCACTCAAAAAATGCTGCTAAGTGAAAGCGTTGCGTTTCAAAAAGTCTCCCTAACAAGATAGCTAATGTAAGCTTTGGAAGCTTCTTGAGTGTCTTATCTCCAACCCCATCTTTGTATAATCGGCTTTTGGGTGTGTGAGTAGCTGTTGGGATGGATAGTAAGCTTTTTCTGGCGGGAAATTGCGTTCAAAAACAAAACTGTTCTCTCTATTCCAACACTTCTATGAGTTGTCAGTTCGAATGAGCTGTCAGTTCCAAATAGTCGTCAGTTGGAAAGCCCTTTTGGGAATATGTCTCAAGAGGAGAGGCTTGTGATGGCTGACAGTGATTGTTACATACTCTCCGCTCTCTCTCTAGCTCTGTTACCGAGGCAATATCGCATGGTGTCTATAGAGTATGACGTCATGCAACGGGAGTACTTTTAGACCGGTGAAATTCTTACTTTGAATCGATGAGACTATTGCTCTAAAAGGCTTTCATATAGTTTGATGACGCCATTGGATAGATAAAAACAAGGTGGAGAAATATTTGCTTTTATCTGAAGGGTGTGTTGCTGGTGCTTGGATTAATCAATTCTTAGAAACTACTTATTTTTTTTTAATGTAAAAAACTAAGAGAGATCTATTGACAGCCTCCTATAAATCAATGAACATTGAGCTGGATGTAAGTGTTTATACGTAGACTCTGACATCTAAATGTCCTAAACAAAACAGCAGGAGATCAGTAAGTATGATCAATTCTGATAAGGGTGTATCCCTTTTTACCGATTGCGAAGGCTTTCTAACGGAGCTTTCTACTACCGA
>JBCCOO010000022.1:0-68787 GCA_039025345.1 Cyanobacteria bacterium P01_D01_bin.105
GAGGGTCTCGTTAATTCTTCTCTGAATTATTCTTCTGTCTAGGTGCTTGTCGCTTCAGTAAGGCGGTTACTTTCGTGGCCGCTCCCCTCAGCGCTTAATGAATATAACGGAGAATTACCTTGGGTGTCAATGGGTTAGTGGAAAATAGTTTCTCTTGTCTGTATTGCTTGCTACACGGTTGATTCAAGGTATTCCAGCAGACAGGTCAATAGGTTTTCAGCAAAAAAGTTTTGGAATAGCCCAAAACTTTTTTGTTTTGGGCAGATGATCGCATTTACAGACTTCTATTTATGAACGATGAGGTAGAGACTATATAAGGAATTAAAGATGTAATTTGGGAACATACGGTGAATTTTCAGTCTGTGATTGCTACGCTGAACGACTTTTGGGCTGAGCAGGGGTGTTTGATTATGCAGCCCTACGATACAGAGAAGGGGGCTGGAACCAAGAGCCCTCATACTTTTTTACGGGCAATTGGACCTGAGCCTTGGGCAGTGGCTTATGTAGAACCTTGCAGACGGCCTGCGGATGGACGGTATGGAGAAAATCCAAATCGGTATCAACACTACTTTCAATATCAGGTGTTAGTTAAGCCTTCACCTGAGAATATTCAGGATTTGTATTTGGAGTCGCTGCGATCGCTAGGCATCATGCCAGAGGATCACGATGTTCGCTTTGTGGAAGACAACTGGGAAGATGCGGCTGTTGGCGCTTGGGGCGTTGGTTGGGAAGTTTGGCTAGATGGAATGGAGGTCACGCAGTTCACTTATTTCCAGCAGTGCGGCGGGTTGGACTGTAAGCCGGTCTCGATTGAGATTACCTACGGGCTGGAGCGCTTGACGATGTATCTGCAAGAAGTGGATGCAATGGCCAAAATCCAGTGGAATGATGAGCTGACGTATGGCGACGTTTATATGCAGGCGGAGATTGAGAATTCGACATATAACTTCGAGGCGTCGAGTTCGGAGCTGCTGTTTAAGCTGTTTGAGCTGTATCAGCAGGAAGCAGAGCAGCTAATGGAACGGGATTTGGTGCTGCCTAGCTATGACTATGTATTGAAGTGCTCTCATGCGTTTAATTTACTGGATGCACGCGGGGTAATTTCGGTAACGGAGCGGACACGATACATCCGTCAGGTGCGTAGTTTGGCTAGAAAGGTGGCACAGCTTTATTTTGAACAGCGAGAGAAGCTGGGTTTTCCGCTGCTGAAGCAAGATGACGAAAAGCCTGAGAAAAGCAAGGAAAAGGCGTTGCAAGCGTAGATCTGAGCATGTTAAGACATATTAAGTGTCTTGATTTTGCACAGCAGTTTGCAGCGAGGAGTATTGATTGTGGGCGAGTCTTTGAGGGCAAGTTTAGAGCCGATTGCAAGTTGGTTTGCGCAGTTTGATTTGCCGGAACCGATTGTGCATTGGGGCCATCCGGTGATGATGGCGATTGTGGTGTTTGTAATGGGTGGATCTGCAGCCTATGCCGGATGGCAGGGTCGGCTGGCAACAGATGCTGGGATTGCGATTGAGCAGAAACAGCAACATGCGAAGATTGCGCCGCTGATGTATGTGTTTATTTTGATGGGTGCGACGGGCGGCATTTTATCGTTGGTGATGCAGGGTGAACCGATTTTGGAGAGTCCGCATTTTTGGACAGGGATGGGGGCGATCGCGCTTCTGACCACAAACGCCATCATCGCAGCCACTAAATTTGGCAAAGGCTCACTCCGCTCAGCACATGCCTACATCGGCAGTGCTGCACTTGTCTTACTTGTTGTTCATGCCTTCTTCGGAACTCAATTAGGGCTATCTTTCTAACGCTATTGACCATCTAAAATCTATAATCCAGATGACAGGGGCGGCTCAGACTGATATCTGAGCCGCCTTTCTGTTGCGAGATCTGATTTGAGCGAATGGGATTGCTAAAACAGGACACTCAAATGGGATTACATCATGACGCCTTGGGGAGCGCTTGTTATTTGCTGGGCATACCTCACTGGGCTGCTGATAACCGGGTTAAATGATGTCGTGATCATGAGTGAGGTATCGGTAGCGGGCCTTTTAGTTCTTTTGGGCGGCGGAATCGCTGGCGCGTTTGTGCCACGCTATTGGCGGATGGGGCCAACTCGTCAGCAGTGGTGGATAGCGGGCGTGATTGGGTTAATGGGCGCGAGCTATTGCTTGATCAGAGCGCCCGAGCCTGTCGCAAATGATGTCAGTTTCTTCGCCTCGGAGAAGGTGCAGCATGTGGTGGGGCGAGTCGTAGCCATGCCTCAGAAAACTCGATATGGCAAAGGGCGATTTTTCTTTGAAGCACGCTCTGTGAGGGAAGAAGGTGGAGCAGCCGTTCCCAAGAGAGTAGGTGGCAAGCTTTATGTGACGGCGCCACTGTGGCCTAGCGAGCAGATGTTTCCGGGTCAAAGCGTGGAATTACAGGGAAAGATTCAAGAGATTGAAACCGCTAAAGAGACCGACAAATCTAGTTTTGGAGACTATTTGGCGAAGCAGGGTTGCTTTGCTAAGTTTCGGACACACTGGGTGGAGTTTCTACCGGGGCAGGAACCACCAAGGTTTGCACTGTGGAAGTTGAGGCAACGGATTGTGACAGCACAAGGTCGGTGGCTGCCAGAACCGATGGGGAATTTACTGAGTGCGATGACATTGGGCCGACGGGCAGTGGATTTGCCCCACGATGTCAGAGACAGTTTTGTGGATGCTGGCTTAGCACATACGCTGGCGGCTTCTGGATTTCATGTGTCTTTGATTTTGGGCTTAGTGCTGAGTCGGTTGAAGGGGCAATCGCCTAAAACACAAGCCATAACCGGCACACTGACACTGCTGATTTATGTCGGATTAACCGGCCTTCAGCCGAGCGTGGTGAGAGCATCGGTCATGGGCTTGGGTGCGCTTATCGGATTATCGTTGGGGCGAAAGGTAAAGCCCGTCGGCTGTTTACTCGTTGCCGTCACGCTTATTTTGCTAGTCAATCCGCAGTGGATCTGGGATGTGGGGTTCCAGCTCAGTGCGATGGCAACGCTAGGTTTGATTGTGACGGTACCTTGGTTAGTGAAACGGCTGGAATTTATCCCGACGACGATTGCCTCTGCACTAGCAGTACCCGTAGCTGCGTTCGCATGGACGATTCCACTACAGCTGTATCGATTTGAGACGGTGTCTCCCTATGCGATTCCGCTAAATGGGATTGGAACGCCTTTGGTGATTTTAACCAGCGTCGGCGGATTTGTGAGTGCAGGGGCTGCGATGATTTGGCCTGTGTTGGGAAGCGCGATCGCAGCGCCTTTCCGCTATCCCATTCAGCTTTTAATGTGGCTTGTGGATAAATTCAATCACCTTCCAGGCAGTTCGATTGCCGTCGAAGGGATTGGTGTTAGGACTGTGGTGATTATGTACGGTGTGTTTGCGGCAGTGAGTATTTGGATTTGGCGATCACAAAGAGAGAGCGCATTTGACACAGAAGATTTTTGATATCGGTGTAAGATGTAGTCCACTCTGGAGAGGTGGCAGAGTGGTTGAATGCGGCAGTCTCGAAAACTGTTTTAGGGTCACACCTAACGGGGGTTCGAATCCCCCCCTCTCCGTTTCAGCACTCGTACACTACGAACTAGGGAAGCCAAAACGGCGGAAGCATCTGCTCTCCTATGTTTCGAGCCATTTTATTCAACGCACGCGCTGCCTGAATATGAGGTTCATCCGGAATAATGGGGATAATCTCAGCAGGTTGTCCCATCTCAAACTTTTTAATAACGTGATTCGCAGCTTCTAAGCCTGTGACATAGGCTTTTTCTTGAGACCAAGATCCATGTCGAGTGACAATCCAGTCGCCGCTCATAAAGACATTGCTGAGACTGGTAGTCGCTGACAGCAAGTAGCGGTAGCTGCCAGGGGCAAAGTGGCTGACGCCCTGACGGATGCGGACAACGGCGTGGTCTGTGATTTCGGCATCACCAAACGCTGAGATACAGCCAGCGAGGTCTTTTTGAACGAGGGGTAAAACCTGCTCATCACTGAGATTCAGAAGCTGATTAGCGTGGTAGTAATCCACTTCGACAACGGTGCCGGGTTCGTCTGCATATTCGTCGTGCAGGGCGTTGAGATCAAAAAATGTCCAGCCGGTGGTTTGATGAAACCCGAAGCAGGCATTGGACGGAAGCGGAATGTCTATTTTGCGGTCGAACCAGAGACGGGCAGCGAGAACATCTATGCCGCCAAGGTTTGAGAGATTTCTGAATTCGGAGCGATCGCTTAACACATCACTCTGCGCCACAATCTTCTTCATCCCAGTAATTCCAACTGAGAAAATCACCGCATCCGCTTCAAACACCTCTTCATCACAAATCACCGCATCAATTTCGTTATTTGACCCGATGCGCACATCGCTGACTCGCTTGTTCGCCAGAATCTGGCCACCCGCTTTCTCAATTTGCTCAACCCAAGGCCGAAAGATCATTTCGCCCACAGTGCCCCGACACCAGCGAACATCAAAATCAGGCTGATGGGCCAGGATGAAGTAATAGAGCATCCCAAGGGCCGCCGCCGCTGAGCACTGCTCTCCAGGCGCAAACAGACCAACGAGTAGCATCGGCTCAAAAGACTCTTTGTAGAGACGTTCGGAAACGCCATACTGCTTAAACAGCTCGCGGGCAGTCATATTGTCATAACGCTTCCAGGCTTCGTCTGAGTTATCAAAATCGATTAAAGAATAAAGCAACGGTAACGCCGAGAGCCGATCAACTAACGGCAGGCGTTTGAAGCGGGTGTAGATGAAGGTGCCGAGGGGCGTTGGCAAATAGGGTTCGCGCTGGAAGATAGGCGATTCAACTTCCAGGCCAGCAGGCGAATATTGGGAGGAGCGAGTGTAGGGGGTGAAGGGTTGAATGCCTAGTTCGTCAGTGAGGGCAAAGATATTACTGTAGGGATACCAGAAACCGTGAATGCCTGCTTCGACGGAGCGCCCTTTGGGCGTTTGCCACCCGGCAACCAAACCACCAGGATGAGCACCAGCTTCGAGCAGCGTAACGGCATAGCCTTGCTTTGACAGATGATAAGCCGAGCTGAGCCCGGCCCAGCCTGCACCAACGACAACGACTTTCTTTTGAGCAGTAGAGTCAGACATGGGCGATGAAAGTAAAAGGGCTGGTTATGACAAAAAACTGTGACAAAAAAAGCCACGGAACGTTCCGTGGCTTTGAAACTATACGAGTTTAGAAACCAATGAAGTCATGGACTATTTCGCACCCGCGAGCGCCGGTTCCCGCTCGGGTGCAACAGAGATTTCACCGTCTTGATCGATATCGAAGACGATGGTGTCACCATCTTTGAGCGTACCTGCCAGAATCGCTTCAGCAAGGTGGTCTTCGACCAAGCGAGAGATCGCTCGGCGCATGGGTCTTGCCCCATAGCGTTGGTCGTAGCCTTCATCCACTAGACGATCCTTGAAGGTATCTGTGAGCTTGATGGATAGATCACGCTCGACCAGGCGATCGCTTACCTGCTTCAGCAGAATCTCTGAAATCTCCTTGACCTCATCCTTCGTAAGCTGACGGAAGACAATAATCTCGTCAATCCGGTTGATCATCTCAGGACGGAAGAACTGCTTCATTTCCTCATTCACAAGGTTGCGAATGTTGTTATAGCGGCTCGTCATACCGTCTTCTTCACCCAGTTCAAAGCCGAGACCACCGCCACCTTTCTCAATAACCTTAGAACCAATATTCGAGGTCATGATGATGAGCGTATTCTTAAAACTGATTTCACGACCTTTAGAGTCGGAAAGGCGACCGTCATCCAATACCTGCAAAAGAATATTAAAGATATCGGGATGAGCCTTTTCAATCTCGTCTAGCAAAATAACGCTGTAAGGATTGCGGCGCACTGCTTCAGTGAGCTGGCCACCCTCGTCGTAACCAACAAAACCAGGAGGAGACCCGATTAGCTTGGAGACAGTGTGTGACTCCATGAATTCGGACATATCAAGACGAATCATCGCCTCTTCAGAACCGAAGACGGAGCTTGCAAGGGCCTTGGCTAGTTCCGTTTTACCCACGCCGGTAGGCCCAGAGAAAACTAGGCTAGCAATCGGTCGGTTCAAACCACGTAAGCCTACGCGAGCGCGGCGAATTGCTTTGGAAACAGCAACAACAGCTTCGTGCTGGCCCACAACCCGTTTGTGAAGCGTATCCTCTAGATGCATCATCATGACCGATTCGGTCTCAGTAATGGCATTAACAGGAACGCCCGTCCAAGAAGAGACGATGTCGGCAATGTCTTCATCGCTGACTTGAGGCGTCTTGGTAATTACGGTGCCATCTTCCAAAGTGTCTTGAATCTTCTGCACTAGAGATGCTTCAGATTCTCGCAACGTCGCAGCATGATCAAAGTCTTGCTGTTGAACTGCCTCGATAATGTCTTTTTGGACTTGGCGCAGTTCACTACGAAGCTCGCTGGCTGGGATTGTCCTGGAGTATCGTAGACGAACTCTCGAGCCTGCCTCGTCGATAAGATCGATGGCCTTGTCTGGAAGGTGACGGTCGGTGATGTAGCGATCGCTCAAAGTCGCCGCTGCTTCAACCGCCTCGTCGGTGATGCTCAGTCTGTGGAACTGCTCATAGCGGCTGCGCAAACCGTACAGAATTTCGACCGTATCTTCCACAGAAGGAGGCTCAATTGTCACCGGCTGGAAGCGACGCTCAAGGGCAGCATCCTTTTCAATGTACTTACGATATTCATCTAGCGTTGTCGCACCAATACATTGCAGCTCCCCACGGGCTAGCGCTGGCTTAAGCAAGTTAGCCGCATCCATTCCACCCTCTAGAGATCCTGCACCAACAAGCGTATGGATCTCATCAATGACCAGAATCACATCCTGAGACTTACGAACCTCATCTAATACCTGGGTAATACGCTCTTCAAAGTCACCCCGGAAGCGAGTTCCAGAAACCAATAGGCCCATGTCTAGACTGATGATACGTCGGTCTATCAGGGCTTCGGGAACGTCTTGGTTAATGATGCGCTGGGCAAGACCCTCTGCGATCGCAGTTTTACCCACACCTGGCTCACCCACCAGCACTGGGTTATTCTTCGTACGACGGCCCAAAATCTGAACCACGCGCTCAATCTCTTTCGCACGACCAATCACTGGGTCAAGCTTGCCTTCGGCCGCGACCTCTGTCAGGTCAGTGCCATACTCTGTCAGAACGCTGTTGCCTTTCTTCTTATCAGACTTGGTGCCACCGGTGCGACCACCGGCTGCAACTGGTGTACTCTCACCAATCACCCGCACAAGCTGGACTCGAATCTTGTCAGGATCAACGCCCAGGTTAGCAATCACCCGGTAAGCAACGCTTTCCGAATTTTGCGTAAGGCTCAGAAGTAAATGTTCAGGCTCAATATAAGGATGATCCAGCTTGCGAGCTTCTTGAAAAGCCTGCTCGAAAACTTGCTTCACTTTGGGTGTAAATGGAATCTCTACAGGGCCATTGCCAGAGCCACGACCAATAATTGACTCAACCTCTGTGCGAGCATTGGCTAGGTTGATACCGAATTCGTCTAGTACCTTGGCCGCAATGCTGGTATTTTCTTTGATAATGCCGAGCAGGAGCTGCTCGCTGCCGACAAAGTTATGACCCAGGCGACGGGCCTCCTCTTGCGCCTGCATGATGACCGCGATCGCCGTGTTTGTAAAATGTTCAAACATGTGTGAAGAGACCTCAACCGTTATGAATGGCTTAACGTGCTGCTTTGAACCAACTCAGCTAGCCTCTAAAGCTCAAGAAAGCCGCTTGTAAAGAGGATTGACCGTTCAAAGTAGACGGTCCATTGCTTGCGCTGAACCATAGTTTTTGCCGCTTTAGCTTCGACATCGTTGTCGGCTACAGCCATTGTAAACAATGGCCCAAGTAACTTGCGAGGAACGCTAGCGAAACCGCTATTAAAGAACTACGCATTCGCGCCTCGCAGGACCGACGCTGGCTTTCGTTAAGTTATTTATCTACTTATGTCAATATACTTGCATCTCGGGTGTTGTGGCACTAGAGGGAGCCGTAATTGATAGGGTGTTTTCCGTAACAGACCGCTAAGTCAAGCAAATCAGCCGCCATTATTAGAATTCCCCACCTTAATAACAAGGATATAAAACTTTAACTTTCCAGACATTTACCAATGTAACGCATGGAGAGCCAAGGCTATCTGGCTCTTGAGGCAGACCTCACTTGAGACAGACCTAAAAGGAATCTCGATGACCTTAGAGAAAGAGGCGCAGCCCATGAATGGGCTGCGCCTCTTTCTCTAAGGTCATGTCTCTTGAGATTATTTTTTTTGTTAACGCGTTACCGCACCCCGTTCCGTGAGGCCTACTCGGCGAAGTCTGCCTCACAGACAGCTAGAATTTCAGCATCCCTGGCACTGAGTTCGCCGATGCGGTGAAAGCCATCCAATGTATAGGTGCCGGCCCCAGAACCTGCTACCAACGAATCAGTGACAGATAGTGAAATAGCATAGGGATAAACAGCTTGACTGTAGCTATCTACAATTTCAACGGCCAAACGGGTGGGTGATACTTCACCTGAGAAGCAATCGTACGAGGAGTGAGGCTTATAAAACGCACCAACGGTACGATTATTTTCTACAGATAAGACGATGTAAGCAGCACCGATGACGTCGCGCTCAGGGCTTTGACCAAAAAGGTATGTACCATTTTCCAAAACAGCGCGGGAGGGCAAGTCATCGCTGAGTCTTGGTTGCGCGGAGCTGGCAGTAGGTAGGGCAAGGCCAAGAGCCGCAAGTGCGAGCAAAGATGTTTTGAAAAGCTTGGTGGGATTGAAGCATTTTGAAAAGATCATGTTTTGTAAGCTCGCTACGTGTCAAAGATTGAAAAAATTAGGAATATTGAAAAGGCAAGAATGCGTAGATGAATGGGCCTTGAGCATTGGCCTAGCCTCACCGTAGGGAAATCACGCTACTCACTCAGCCATTAAACTGGTGCCACTAGTGTTCGAACAGCTAGTATCTTGAACAGCTAGCATTTGGATACACCTACACCTCTAGATACTTTGCGTCTTGAACTTTGTGTCTTGAAATAAGCGAATCTTCAGTAATTACCGAAAACTCACACTTTATTCTTTTCGAGTATTGATACATTCTTGCTTTAAAGCTCACGACGAACTTTAAATTGCATCGACTTCACTCATAAACATAACGATCCTTAACGTATAGTTACCTCGGTTGTTAGGGATGTACCTAGAGGATGGTTGACTGGCGGACGCTACAGCAAACGCTCCAAAACTTGGAGGGTAGCAGCTATAGGAACTACAAACGCATAAAAGGACATTACGAATGCTTTGGCTTTAATGATGAATTTGAGTTGCTTGTTGATTACGTCCAAGGGGATCCATTTGCATCACCAAGTCGAATTCGTATCCGATTGAATTCAGAAAGTGCTGGTTTTTCGCCTCAGCTGATAGCCCATTATGAGAACCAAGTGGCGATCGCAGACTATCTCACTAGGCAAGTCGCCAATGTGGTCCTGTCATTGCGAAAAAAACGAGGTTCTGGCAACAGCGGCAAAATAGAGATTGCCACCCCAAGTCAAGCCATACTGAGGCGCACAGCCATTCGGATAGACAAGCGCGAAATTGAGGTTAGGCTGACAGTTGGCCTACCGGCCTTTGGTAGGCGCATTGCAGGGATAGCAGCGGCGGAACTCCTTTGTGAAGATATCCCCCAGATCATTGAAAATAGTCTGACCTACCGGGCGCTTGAGGCTGACGCACTGATGCAGCACATCCATACATTTCAAGATGCAGAAGCACTGCGCAGACAGCTTAAACCAAACAGACTAGTGGCTTTCGTGGCAGACGGGGCCTGTTTGCCACGTCGCAGTGGAATTGATAAACGTCCGCTAACGGAAGGTGTAGAACCGTTCATAGCACCAGCGGCAGGCGCTGTCGAATTAGAAACGCCGCATAGCGGCAAGGTCAGAGGACTAGGCGTGCAGGCTGGCGTCACCCTGATTGTGGGAGGTGGATATCATGGTAAATCGACCCTGCTAAGGGCCATTGAGCAAGGAATTTATAGCCATGTGCCAGGGGATGGCCGAGAGCAAGTAGTCAGCATTCCAAGCGCAGTTAAGCTACGGGCGGAAGATGGCCGTAGCGTGGCGGGTGTAGATATTTCGCCG
Organism: Cyanobacteria bacterium P01_D01_bin.105; assembly: GCA_039025345.1. Classification (GTDB taxonomy): domain Bacteria; phylum Cyanobacteriota; class Cyanobacteriia; order Phormidesmidales; family Phormidesmidaceae; genus Phormidesmis. Next base: position 10,186 of record JBCCOO010000022.1, read on the forward strand.
GCTATTAACCATTTGCCCCAAGGGAGGGCTTCTGACAATTTCTCAACCGCGAATGCAAGCGGGAGTACATCTCAAGCAGCCGGCTTAGTTGAAGCGGTAGAGGTCGGTGCTGAGGCAATTTTGATTGATGAAGATACAGCAGCGACGAACTTTATGATTCGTGATTGCAACATGCAAGCCCTGATTAGCAAGGAGAACGAACCAATTACGCCTTTCGTCGATAAGGTCAGACAGCTGTATGACGATTACGGGATCTCTACTGTTTTGGTGATGGGCGGCAGCGGTGATTACTTTGCCGTCGCGGATAGGGTGATTGCGATGGAGAATTATCGGCCTCAAATAGTGACGCAGCAGGCAAAAGTGATCGCCCGAGCTGACCCCAACCAACGCAACGCAGAAGGAGGAGAGCGCTTTGGTAGTATTCGGCAAAGGGCCATGCTCTCAGGTAGTGTGCCTGCGGGAAAGCGAGACAGGATACCTAAAATCAAATCTCGCATGGATGCACTGACACTAGGACAGGAAACGATTGATTTACAGGCAGTTGAACAGCTTGTGGAGGTCCATCAAGTTCGCGCGATCGGCCAGGCTATCCTTTACGCACAGCAATATTATTGTGACGGCAGGCGATCGCTCAGACAGATCCTCGAGCTGGTCATGGAAGATATTGAACGGAACGGCTTAGATACGCTCGCTATCGGCTTAGATACGGAAAACCCTAGAATCAGCGGAGATTTAGCTAAATTTCGTCAGTTTGAACTAGCGGCTGCCATAAATCGATTAAGAACGCTTCGTGTCAATCCTATCTATTGATATTCGGGCCATCGCATGACACAAAATTAAGAACTCGTTAAAAGCTACACACAGAACGAAAAGTTACGGATATGGTGTAGGCAAGATACCTCCTAACTGCGTCTCTAGTCCTGCCCGCTTTTGATATCAGAAGCGAGCAGGGCTTTTTTATGACGCTTGCTTTTGGGGGCAATTGATTTTGGGAGCGATTGGGATAGAATCGGACAGCTTTTACTAATGAGATATGTCCTTTCTTAATGTTGACGACGCAGCGAATGATTCTTCCAAAAAAAGAAGCATCATCCAACGTTTTGGTCGTGCAGCATCGTCAAATCGAAGTGGATCGAATCAAAGTGCATCGAATCAAAATGCATCGAGTCAGAGCACTTTGAGGAAAGCAATCACTTGGGTAGGCATTTGGTTTGTCATTGGGCTTGGCTTACGCCTAACAAACCTAACGCTCAAAGCAGCTTGGATGGACGAAGTAGCAACCACTATTTTTAGTCTAGGGAATTACTCCAGGCTGATTCCGCTAAATGAGATTATTAATCTGGAGCAAATTCTACAGCCGCTAGCCGTCACACCAGACACAACTGCCCAAGATGTCGTAAGGCATCTACTCACCGAAGACAACCATCCCCCCACTTACTTTGTGCTTGCTCACTGGTGGATGAAACTTTTTCCAGCTGTTAATGGTTATGCATCACTGTGGGGGGAGCGATCGCTCTCAGCTATCCTTGGAGCACTAGCCATTCCAGCCACATATCTACTTGCACAGTTCAGCTTTCAACCGTCAGGTTTTCAAAACTCAGAACGAGAGACTTCAGAAGCTCGCACCGTCGCTGTGCTCTGCGCAGCGCTGATGGCACTATCTCCCTTTGGCATCTTCATGGCCCAAGAAGCGCGGCACTACACGCTGGCAATTTTGGCGGTCATCGCATCTCTCTGTTGCTTCGTCATCGCAACTAAAGCCATACAACAGCACCAAATCCCTAGCTGGCGAGTCATTCTCGCCTGGATCACCATTAATACCGTGGGCTTAACTGTCCATTTTTTCGTTGGGCTAACGCTCATTGCAGAAGGAATGACACTGCTACTACTGCTGATACAGCAGTACCGAGCCGATAGTGGCGTGTGGACAAAGATTCACTGGAGAAGAATCTATGCCGCTGCGCTAGGAACATTGGCCGGCGGTCTACTATGGCTACCGATTTTGCTGAACTTTTACGGTAGCCCGCAAACGAGCTTCTTAAAATCTGGTGGTAGAAGCTGGCAGTTTTGGGTCAATCCCATCGTGCAGTCAATCGTCAGTTGGCTGTACGTCATTCTTTCCCCGGTAACAGGCGGATATAGCTGGCAGGCAGTCGTCATCATCGTTGTTACGTGCGTAGGGTTTCTACTGCTGTACACACCTTGGCTACTAGCTACTTTGCGAAAAAGTCTGCAATTTCAGTGTAAGCAACCATCGCTGCGTCTTGGCATCAGGAGCGTTGGCGGCTTTTTCGTGATGGCCAACGTTCTGTTTTTATTGATTTGCTACGGTGCAGGGTTTGATATCACCCGCGGGCATCGCTATAGCTTTGTGTTTTTCCCAAGTGTGGTGTTGCTGTTTGGAGTAGGGTTAGCGCCCTTTTGGCAGGAACAAGGGGCTTTTGCGACTAGGAAGCTACCTTGTATACCAAAGAGGGTACGGGGACAGCATTTGGTAGCTGGGGTTTTGGCAATCGCCCTCTTCGGCTCCTTAGTCATTGTCAACCACTATTCCAACCTAAAGTTCTATCGACCAGAGCGCTTCATCGACTTGATGCAAGCAAACTCATCGCATCCCGTCATTGTGGGCACAAGTGCCCTAATCACAGAACAGCCCAGTGTAGTTGGCATTGAAATTATGTCCGTAGCCTGGGAAATTGAAAGGCAAGCGCGCGCAAGCAGTCGTCGTGATTCACAGGAAACAGACAGCGCCCTAACTGACAACACAACCCATCGCTGGGTAGAAGCGCCGCGCTTCATCATCGCAGAAACAAATCCCAACAAAGGATTGCAAGCCGAAGCACAACTCTCTGAAGCGTTAGCAACTGTATCTTCTCCATTTGATCTATGGCTGCTCTCGATGGGGCCAGACTTATCCAGTATTCAATGTCAGCTCAAAGAAAGCGGAAATAAAGGCTCTTCTGCCTATACGCACTACACCTGCCCAGGTAGTTCTTCGTAAGTAGCGTGTCTTCATAGCAACCTGCCAACGAAAGAGGTTCAAAACCGTCTCGGGGAGAGACTTTTTTGAACCTCGTGGTGTTATCTCTGCTTAAAAAACATTGAGCCTGAGTAACAAATAGACTGGGTTACAGACACTAAAACCCACCCATCGCGGCATCACGCTTAGCAACACATTCATCTCCACTCAAAACGGCTTCGGCTTTACACCCTTCCCAAGTCATCTGCTGTACAAGAGCAGTGGGTAGCTGCTCTGTATATTCCAACGCTTTGTTGAAAGATGCCGCACTGTCAGCCTGTGCACCCTGCCTCGCCAAAATTTGGCCCTTCAAATAGTGCAGCTCAGGGTTGTTCGGCGCAGCCGTCAGCGCCTGATCAACTGCGACAAGTGCTTGCTCATAGTTTCCTAAGTCTCTATGACCAACCGCAATACCCCGCTGTGTCAAGTAAACAGGACTGCCAAACTCATCCATCCGCTCAATGGCGGCTTCAGGGTTAGAAAACGGCAAATTAACTGCCAGCATCAAATCCATGTAGCCCTTCAGCAAGTTCAGTTCAGGATCAGAAGGATTAATGGCTTCCGCTTCATCTAACTCACCGAATACCTGCTGGAGCATGCCCAGTGCTGTCGGCGTGCCCTTGGCAACGCCCTGCGTTTTCAAAATATATGCACCTTCAAGAAAAGTACCGACCGCTGAGTACAAATGACCGCGCATAGGATCTGTTGCACGGAGGGCTTCCGCGGCTGCTTGAGTTTTACTGGCTCTCTCTGCGACACCGTCGAAGTCGCCTTGTAAATAAGCCATTGAGGCCATCATGGCATGTACTAGAGGCTCGCTTGCTTCAGCCGTTTCAGCTTCTTCTAGGTACTCTATAGCCTTTACATAGTTGCCCTGTTTAAATATGGCTTCAAACGCGTTTTCGGTCAGTGGACCGATGGAATGCTGAGCAGTACTTGTGTTGGCGCGGAAAGGATCGGCAGCAAAGGCCGGAAGGGTCGCGCCGACACTCAGACTTAGCGCCATGAGTCCGCTGCCTAAGCGAGTCACGAGCTTTCGACTCAACTTGCCAGATTTCCACTTGCCAGATCTCCACTTGCCAGATGTTGGAGTAAGGAATGGGTCAGACAACTGATGTTCGTGAGTTTTTTGGAAGACCATTGCGTTAGAGAGTTAGACGATATGGAAAGGAGGGTGCCCACGATGAGCTAGAGGTTGACGCTGCGAGTGAGAGGCGCTCAGAGCGTCCCAAATCAGAGCATCTCAAGGTAGATACGCAGGTGGGTCAACCGTCTCCGGCTAAAGTATAACGAGCCACTTTTTAATGCTGTCAAAACCTGTGAAGATCTCGTAGGTGGCATAGCCAGAGGCCACAACCAAAGGACACAGCTAAAGCGCTGATACAGCAGATGAGCTATTAAATAGCTTCATTCTGTTTGGCACCTCTTTCTGAACAATCAGGAGCGAACAAAGGATCATGAGCACCACGGGCATTATTCTGGCGGGCGATCGCTCTGGCACTGGCAAAACCACTCTCACCCTTGCTCTCCTCGCCGCCCTCACTAAACGCGGCCAACACGTTCAATCTTTCAAAGTGGGGCCAGACTACATTGACCCCATGTTCCATGCCAAGGTCACAGGTCGGCCTTGCTACAACCTCGATCCGCTGCTGACCAGTGAACGCTACGTGAAGGAAAGCTTTTGCACTCGCAGCGCAGGCACAGACTATGCGGTCATTGAAGGCGTGATGGGTCTGTTTGACGGGGCCAGTGGCGTAGATGATACGGCGAGTACGGCCCACATTGCACGGCTGTTAAACCTGCCGGTGGTACTGGTGGTGGATTGCGGACGGATGTCGCGATCGCTAGCCGCCTTAGTCCAGGGTTACCGAGACTTTGATCCGCAGGTAAACGTAATAGGTGTGGTGCTGAATCGGGTGGGGAGCGATCGCCATCTTCAGCTTTTGACCAACGCACTGAACGCAATTAATATGCCTGTCTTGGGTGTTTTTCGGCGAGAGAAAGATATCCAGTTGCCAGATCGTCACCTTGGACTGGTACCTGCAGGAGAGCTGGTAGGGTTTGAGAAAATTGCGGCTCGGCTAGCAACGTTGGGTGAGCGGTGTTTTAATTGGACGGCGTTGGAGATGAGCGCGTCGCAGTTTCAACATCGGGACATTATTACTAAAGCGTCGGATAGACCAGCACCAGATAGACCAGCACCAGATAGAGACTTAGCAGCGATTAATAGGTCTCGCGTGACCGGCAAAAAACAGACGGTGAGGATTGCGATCGCCCGCGACGCAGCCTTTAACTTCTACTATCCAGACAATTTAGAAATCCTCAAAAACCAAGGCGCTGAGCTCATCTTTTGGAGTCCGATGCATGCCAAAACCTTACCGGAATCAGATGGCCTGTATTTTGGCGGCGGCTTTCCGGAAGTGTTTGCAGCCGAGCTGAGCCAGAACTTAACCATCAGAACAGCGGTGAAGCAAGCGATTGAGCAGGGCACTCCAACTTACGCAGAATGTGGGGGACTGATGTATTTGAGCCAAACGCTCATAGACTTTAACGGGCACGCTTGGCCGATGGTCAATAGCATTGCTCAGACTGTGAAAATGGGCGGGAAACTGTCACTCGGGTATCGGCGAGCCGAAGCCCTGCAAGCGGGGCCTTTACTCAAAAAAGGCCAGATTATCGTCGGCCATGAGTTTCATCGATCTAGCGTAGTCTCCGAAATAGTCTCTGGCATAGCATCTGATAGAGAGGCGATGCGATCATATCCGGCCTATCGCACTCAGCGCTATTGGAACGCAGAGCGCAAACCAACAAATGAAGGCTATCAGCAAGGGAACCTTCATGCATCGTATGTGCATATTCACTTTGGCGGAAGGGATGCGATCGCGCAAAAATTCATCGCATCCTGCCGTAGGGGCTGAGTATACTCAGCCCCTACGGCAGAATCGGCAAAATTCTATTGATTAATTTTTTCTAGCCAATCTTTTCAACCACATCCCGCAGAGCTTCTTTTGCTTCCGCATAATCAAATGCAAAGCCTGCTGCCTGGGTTCTTTCCGGCAACACCTTCTGACCTTTCAGAACTACCACAGCACCATCACCCAACAATGCCTCAATCGCAAAATCAGGCACCGGCAACCAAGAAGGCCGATCCATCACCGCCCCTAACGTATCTGCCAATGTCTTCATGCGCACTGGGTCCGGAGCAGTTCCGTTATATACCCCCTGCATGGACGAATCGAGCAGTGCCTTGAGATACAGGCTCACCAAATCATCAACGTGAATCCAAGAAAACCACTGCCGACCACTACCCACCGGGCCACCGGCATATAGCTTAAAGGGCATGATCATTTTGCCAATTGCACCCCCATCACCCAGCACAATTCCAGTCCGAATAATCACCGTGCGCACACCCGAATCCTGCGCCTTCTTTGCCTCAGACTCCCAGGCTTGGCAAACCTGAGAAAGAAAATCGCTTTCAGCCGGTTCACTCGTCTCAAAAAACTCTGCGGTTTCACTGGTGCCGTAGTAGCCAATCGCTGAAGTACTGACAAGGACAGCAGGCTTCTGTGCGGCCTTAGCAATTGCCTCCACCAGCTTCTGTGTCCCTACCTTGCGGCTATCCATAATTTGCTTTTTTCGATCTGTCGACCACCGCTCTGAGATCGGCTCACCCGCCAAGTTAATCACCCCATCACAGCCGGAAATTGCGTTCTGCCAATCACCCGACTGAGTAGGGATATAGCTCACACACTCAACCGATTTGAACTTAGGCGCGGGAAACGCCTTTTTCGCTTTCTCCACACTACGCGTCAGCACTTTCACATCGTGCCCTTCATCCACAAGGCGAGCAACCAAATAAGACCCCACAAACCCTGTCGCACCCGTAACGGCAACTTTCATAACTCAATTAATATTTCCATTTTTTATTCGCGGCTACTTAATAGTATTGCAAAGTAAGGATGCATTCTAATACTTTGTCTTGGTAAGCATTCTCTAGTGCCGCAAAGCGACACGGTTTCCTACAGCTGTCTGGATGCATATTCCTTAGACGAATACAATTCGCCAGGGTCACATCGCTGCAAATCGAGTCAGCCGTTTCGACTAAAAGCATCTGGCAATTACTGACGGCCTAACTCACGCCGACTTGCTGATAGTGTAGATTCCTGACAAGAACAGTTTTCTTCGTTTCTTCCTGTCGAGAACATGGTTAAGTTTCTGCACATTTCTGACATTCATCTTGGCTTTGATCGCTACGACAGTAAGGTGCGATCACTAGACTTTTTCTACGCGCTACAAGACGTCCTCAAAAAATACGCCATTGATGAATCAGTAGATTTTGTCCTCATCGGCGGCGACCTCTTCGAGCATCGAAACATCAAGCCCGGCGTTTTGAACCAAGCCCAACTTTGCTTCCAAATGCTAAAAGAAGCCAACATTCCGGTGCTGGCCATTGAAGGAAACCATGACAATGCACCGTTTGGGACAAAATCGAGCTGGTTGCGCTATTTATCGGACTGGAAGCTGATCAAGCTTTTAGAACCAGGAAGCGCCAACAGAGGAGAACCGTTTTACTCAGCATGGGATGAAGAGACGCTGCGAGGCGGGTATATCGATATGCCCTGTGGCGTGAGGGTATTAGGCTCTAGTTGGTACGGAGCGGCAGCCCCTAGAGCCATTGAGCAAATTGCAGAAGCGATTGGCGAATTACCCCCCGCACCAGGCCCCTCTATCTTGATGTTTCATCATGGACTGGAAGGGCAGATCGCTCGCTACTCAGGCGCACTGCGCTACACAGAAGTGCTGCCGCTAAAAAAAGCAGGCGTAAACTATCTGGCACTGGGACACATTCACAAAAACTACGAAGAAGAGGGTTGGATTTTTAATCCCGGATCTTTAGAAGCCAATAACGTTGAGGAGGGCCAGTTTAAGCGGGGAGCGTATCTGATTGAAATCGATAAAAGCGGCAAGATTTCGGCAGAGTTGAAGACAGATTATCAGCAGCGAAAAATCGTGCGGCTGAAACTGAAGATGAGAACGCAGGATCAGCTCGAAGCCGTTGCAGAAAACGCGGAGACACTTATTAAGAAGGCGATCAAGTCGAAAGAGATTGTGCCAGATGAGCAGCCCATCGTAGAGCTGTGGATTACGGGCACCGTAGGATTTGACCGATTGGAGTTAGATACTCGGGCCCTGCAAAGCAACCTTAAAACGCTGTGTGGGGCGCTGATTCTGCTGCTGCGCTATGACGTGAATGAAGCGGCATACGAGTCTCCAATTGCAGATGAGGCGAGCCGGTTGCAGGTAGAGCAGGAAGTGTTTACGGACTTGCTAGCAGCGAATGCCAACTATAAAAAGCGAGCGGAGCGGCTGGCACAGGGACTGATCGATTTGAAGGATAGACAAATGGCAGGGGAAAACGAGGAGCACCTGTATGAGTTTGTGGAAAAGATTTTGATTGAAAAGGATGAGGGCACAAAATCAGTGAATGGCACTAGTGAATAAACAACGCGCGCTGCTGCCAAAGCATCCACACACCGCTAAAACCAACGAAGCTAAGCACTGCAATTTGGAACTGCGCCGCGCTCATCTTTTCTAATACGATGCGACCTAGCCAATTAGCGGGAAAGGCTGCGCAGCCGATGAGCAGCCCGTAACCTACGAGGCGAGGCGACAGAACGCCGAGCACTGTGTAAGTCAAGATTTTAATAACGTGCGTGAGCGTCAGACTCGCAGCACGAGTGGCTACCATAGCCTCCTTTTCAAGGCCGTAGTTAAGATAGGCCGGATTTAGGATGGGGCCGGTGCTACCGACAAGCCCTGAGAGAACGGCATTGCAGAAGCCAAGCGGGAGAAAATGCCATGCTTTGAATGAAAAGAATGGACGCTGGCTTTGCCCATCCGCAAGAGACTTGCTCAACAAAGCCCTGACTAATACATGCATCACCATGTATATCAAGGTGATCGCCACAAAAACCTGTAGCCCCTGTGCTTCTACTTGAGTAAATGCATAGGCTCCCAAGACAGCCCCTACAACCACACCCGGCACCTGCCAAAGCGTCAGAGACCAGTCAATATGCGGCCACAGCAACAGGCCACGCTGCACATTGCCCAAGACGCTGCCAATGGTGAGTACTGGTGCTACGGCCTGAGCGCCTAACAATAGCGTCACTAAGGGGATCAGAATCAATGGGCTCCCCCCGCCTACCAACATGCTGACGAACCAGGCAAGGAAACTAACTGCAGCAAGGAGAAAAATCAGCAAGGCAGAAGACATGTAACAAATCGACAAGGCAGACTATTAACCTGCTCTTAATCATAGAACCTCGTTGCTTAGAATGCCGCGATCGCCTGCGCGGATGATCCGTGGCTTGTTATGAATTTGATCGGTTTGAGTACCCTGAGCTCAGTCTCATCGTTATAAAGGGCTGCTTTAAGCAGGCTACCGACCAAAAGATCGACCGAAAGAGCTATGACAACTGCAACGGATTGGGAAGGGTTGCTTAACACCGGCATCACTGCCTACAAACGAGGCCACTACACGCAGGCGATCGCCACCTTCAAACAACTCGGCCGTTGTCCCAGCAGCACTCTGCGCACTAAAGCTGGCATGGGACTTGTCCGCGCGTACATGGCGACACAAAATTGGGGTCGCGCTAAGGCACTTTGTGAAACCATCAAAATCAGTTCTAACCCGGCTGTGCAGACATGGGCAAAAGACACCCTCAGCAAAATTGAGCAACGAAGTCAGCAAGCTTCAACCGCCGCAGATTTATCAGGATTCACGCCGCTGGGCTCTTCTCGCACCCCAGCAGAAGATATTGGGGCGGGAAATATTCGGGCGGGAAATATTCGGGCAGAAAGAGAATCGAGACTATCGATCTTTCACTACGATTATCTGAACGATGAAATCGAGGCCAAAAAGACAGACACAGCGGACATAATCACCAATCAGACAACGACAGAAGAACTGCCCAATAACACGACGCTAACAGCCGTCACACCTATATCCACAAAAAAACCTGATGAGTCCCAACCCAGCTACGAGTGGCGCAATTCAGGGCGACTGAGCAAAGGGCGATCGCTCGGCAAAATGAAGCGACAACAAATTTGGCTCTCACAAACCTTCGGGGCGATCAGCCTCTACGCCCTTGTGTTGTTTGTGACCCACAGCATGATTGTTGAATACAACAACTTTATTCGCCTCATCAGCCGATTACTGCCCTTTTGGATAATCCAACACCTACCGCTTCAGTCCCTTTCAGATAACTACGGCGATCTCGCGTTAAAAGAGCTTATTGCTTGGGGAGCCGCCGCAATCGCGGCCCCATGGCTATGGGACTTATGTCTCCGCTTTACAACTCAGCGTCAGTCATTCTCAACCCAAAAGTTACGCCAGCACTCGCCCGAAGCAGCCAGCCTAATGACTAAACGCTGCCAAAAACAACACTGGCCAACGCCGACCCTCTGGAAGCTCACTACAAGCGTTCCTTTACTGTTTTCCTACGGTTGGCGCCCTCGCAATGCTCGATTAGTCGTAACAGATGGCCTTTTATCTAACCTCTCCGCAGAGGAACTTGCGACCCTTGTGAGCTATGAGATGTCGCACTGGCAGACCCTCTACTGGCCGCTGTTGTCGCTGCAAGGATTAGTACTGCTGCTATTCCATCAGGGATATTGGACAGTGGCGCTGTGGGGTAACCGACAGTCCGGCCACCTGCGGTGGATGGCAGGCGTGCTCAGCAATGTCAGCTACGGCCTCTTTTGGATCATTCGACTGCCAGGACTGTGGGTCAGTCGGGTGCGGACATATTACGGCGATCGCGCAGCTGTACAGCTCACTGGCAATCCAAACGCCCTTACCCGAGCCCTCGCAAAGCTCTCCTTTGCGTTAGCTCACAGCACCGAACAACAGGGATACACGCCCCCAACTATTGAGCAATTCTCATTGTTACTGCCTGTTTCTATGGAACTAACTCGCAGCAGCTTATATGGCACGTTGCCACTGGCTGAGGTGTTTGCTTGGGACAGTCAGCACCCGCTACGGAACTGGATGAGTGTGCAAGATCCGCATCCGCCGTTGGGCGATCGTCTCCGCTTACTGATGGCCTATGCCAAACACTGGAAGCTAGAACCAGAAATTCCATTTGCCACGATTGCGTCAATGAGGAAAAAGGGACTTTCCAGGCAAAACTGGTTTACGCTGATTCGCCAAGGCACCCCGTTTTTTGGACTGATCATAGGCATCGGCATTGGACTGGGCTGTTGGGTGCTCGGCGGGATAGGGCACTGGCTAGAATGGCCTGCTATAGATTGGATGTACGAGGACTCTGGCATATTCTGGTTCTGCCCACTGATGGGATTTGGCCTGGGCACAGTTTTAAGGATGAATCAATTCTTTCCAGACCTATCTCTTGGCATGCCATCCTCCCAGGATATGCCTAGTCGGCTTTGCGATACGACGCTTTTACCGCTGGATAGCCCTGCGACAAAACTCTCCGGCACCGTTTTAGGCAGACCCGGACTCGCCAACGGGCTCGGTCAAGATCTGATGCTTAAAACATCGGATGGGATACTAAAGCTGCATGTTTTTTCTACGCTAGATGCCGCGATTGGGCCCATCAATACCTACTTTCTGCTTGCGCTTGGCCCATTTGGGAATTTAATTGCTCAGCGCGATCGCCCCTCTAAACTTCTGGGTAAATCTGTACAGATTATCGGTTGGTTTCGCCGAGGCAACCAAGTTTGGCTCGACGTCAATAAAGTGCGCCTCAGTAACGGCAGGGTAATAGAAGGCACACATCCGATAACCTCCCTAGGAATAGCAGTCATTGCCAGCGGGCTAGCGCTTTGGCTACTAGGTTTTGGACAAATCTTTCAAGAAATCTGGCATCAGATTAAATACTAGACGGAAACGAATAAGTGATATGGCAATCGACGGATGCATCCGTCGATTGCTATTCAGGTTAGCTACTGCTCTGTAACAGTTTCAGCCAATGATAGTGCCCTAACTAACCTGACAGATGCAATAGTTAGCAGACAGGCGCTACACATAGACTGAAATATCTGTGTAGCGCGTACCGGGTGCATACTCTGTCAATCGGGCAACGCTACACACTTGCCTTAGAGATCTATGGCATTTATTTTGTCAAGCAATATTGCGAACTCTGTCAGATAATGTTACATTCTTTCGCAAGAACTTGATTCGTCTATGTATCGCTCGACTTCTTGTCGGTTTATCCACAGCAGGCGTTTGTGAAAATAGGGCATCGGTTCTCCTACTCTCAACACAGCATCATAGTCAGCCGGCAGAGTCGGCTGACTTTTTTTTGTTTTTTCTCTGTGAGTTTAAAATCTAAAAACTTGCCTGTTGGGCAACAAAGTAGATGCACACTTGCCGTGGATGCTGAGCCTGCGTACACTTCTGCTAGCTTGTCTCAGTTGTACGTATCACTCAAGTGAGACAAGCTATATCAAAAAGGCTCGCCAAAAGGACTTCTAAACAGATAGAAGTCTTGTCATTTGGAACTATTTAATGACTGGTATGACTACAGACCTCGTGATAGTTTAAAGAAGATAAAGGAAAAGAAATTCTGTTTCATATCCCACGGGTCAAGGCATCGTCAGCGTCTCCAAACGGTTGAGGCTCCTATGCCAAGCGGCACTTTTAGGCATGCATCCATCAACGCCTAATAGGACAACAGATGCCGGACAGACGCTTTTTTGAGCTTGTTTTTTAAGCTTGTACTCGCATTTAAGAAGTTAGAGGTCATTCTCAATGTCAGTTCGTTTGTACTTTGGCAATTTGCCAAGAGATTTAGAGCGTGAAGCTTTTGAAGCCCTTCTCGCTGAAGAGTCTGAAAATTTAGTTTCAGTTAAACTGATTTCAGATAACAAGACCGGTAAGTGTCGTGGCTTTGGCTTTGTCACCGCCAAAGATGATGAAACAGCAACTGCTCTAGTTGAAAAGTACAACGGTTCTTCTTTGCAGGATGCAACCCTGAAAGTTGAAAAGGCTCGCGAGAAAGACAGTAGCACTGACGGCCGTGAAGGTAACAGCAGCAGTCGACGGAGCAAAAAAGGCGGAAACCGGCGTGGTGGGAACACTGTCGTGGTTTCTGAGACCCAGTCAGCAGCGGCTGAGCCCGATCCACGCTGGGCACAGGATTTAGCGAAGCTTAAAGAAATGTTGGCTGCTCAGGCAACGCCTTCTTAGTTGAAAAAGCCCCGTTTCCGACTGAACTTTCAGCGCTGAAAGTTCAGTCGAAATAAGTTCAGGTTAAATTTTAGACAGATAAAAAGCCGCTTATCTCACTGCTGATAAGCGGCTTTTTATCCAATGACTGGTTTGCACGGCCAATCACAATAGCCGCCCATAATGTCTATGAAATTCGAGCCCGCAGGAGCGCTTGAGGAAGACATGCGAATTTGCGCACTTTGGGTACGAAGGCACGTCTATTAAAGACGTCGTAATCGTTTTCCTCTATGACAGTCAGGATCTTGCGGTAAAGCATGAGGGCCGTCCAAACAGGCCAGCGAGCGTCAGGATGCAAGCGACTAATGCCACTTTCGGCTTCTCGGTAATACTTCAAAGCTCTTTGAATTTGAAACCGCATGAGGGCCCGCCAGCGGTCATCAATAACGCTATTGAACAGGTCTTCAGGCGTATAGTCGAAGAGGGCTAAATCTTCTAACGGGAGATAAATGCGATCACGCCTTGCATCTTCACCGACATCCCTCAAAATATTGGTCAGCTGATTCGCGATGCCCAATGAAACGGCTTCAGGAATCGGCGGTAAAGAAGGTTTTTGCTTTTTCCACGGCGCTGTGTTCACACCTCTATCCATACCCATCACAGTGGTAGACATCAGGCCCACGGTGCCAGCGACACGATAGCAATAAAGCTTCAACTCTTCAAAAGAGTCATACCTAGAGCGATGCAAGTCCATCCTTTGCCCTGAAATCATGTCCCTAAAGGGCTGAATGTCGAGGTCATAGCGCTCAAGCGTATCGACCATCGCAACATCCAAATCATCTTTTGGGTGACCTGCAAATAGCTTTTCAAGCTGCCCTTCCCAATGGTTGAGGGTAGCTTCAGTGGTGAACTTTCCCTGGGGACCATCGACCAGCTCATCCGTACGGCGGCACCATACGTAAATGGCCCAAATGGCCCGACGCTTGGACTTAGGCATGAGTAACGTTCCCATATAGAACGTTTTAGAAAATTCTGCCGTAATCTGACGGCACTGCTCGTAGGATTCCTCAAGGGATGCAAACTTAGGAGCGGCGGTAGTAGTTGTAGAAGGGTGGGTCAGTTGCAGCATCAACGCCTCAAACTGGAAAATGAACAGTGCTGCCTAATGCAGGCTTGCCAGAGCTGCCATTAAACAATGCTTAATTCTCACTATTATATGTTTCAAAGCGTTACATTTTGGCACTAACCTTCGTTTCTTCACCTTAAGAGGCAACAACTGAAATAGCTACGGGCCACTTTGTCTATACGTTTGAGTTAATTTCAGTTTTTTAAGATTGGGTTTAGAAGATTGACTTTTAAGCCTGTTTTTTAAGCGCTACGCACTCAATATTTGTAACTTCGCACTGGTGTTGACCATTGGCTTATATGGCAGGCGGTATCCTATCCAACACATCCATCAAGTTACATTCTGTTCTTTCATATAATTTATCGTGATTCGCCCGCCGAATGGCCGTTGTAGGGCGTTATCATGATGATTCTTCAAAAGGGAGCTTCAGTGACGCTAGCTCTCACCGACAATCGGCCTAATTGCAGGCTCTGTAACCAGAGGAACTGAGTGAATGACAAAGACCAACACCGATTTTTTACAGCAGGGCGATCCAGAAATTTCAGCTATTTTGGGCCAAGAGCTCAATCGCCAGCAGACTCACTTAGAACTGATCGCTAGCGAGAACTTCACATCCCCTGCTGTGATGGCGGCTCAAGGCTCCGTACTCACTAACAAATATGCAGAAGGGCTGCCTAACAAACGCTATTATGGCGGGTGCGAATTCGTTGATAAGGCGGAGGCACTTGCTATTGAGCGTGTTAAGCAGCTGTTTGGTGCCGCTTATGCAAATGTGCAGCCTCACTCTGGGGCCCAGGCAAATTTTGCGGTATTTCTTGCCTTGCTTAGCCCTGGAGACACCATCTTGGGAATGGATTTGTCTCACGGCGGCCATCTAACCCATGGTTCTCCAGTGAATTTTTCAGGGAAATGGTTCAATGTTGTGCAGTATGGCGTAAGCCAAGCAACAGAACAGCTGGATTTTGATGAAATTCGCACGATTGCGCTAGAGCACAAGCCAAAGATGATTATCTGTGGCTACTCAGCCTATCCTCGTACTATTCATTTCGATAAGTTTCGAGCGATCGCAGACGAAGTCGGTGCATACCTGATGGCAGACATCGCGCACATTGCAGGTCTTGTCGCAACGGGCCATCATCCCAATCCAATGCCACACTGCCACGTTGTCACCACCACCACCCACAAAACCCTACGCGGACCTCGTGGGGGGCTGATTATGACCAATGACGCTGATCTAGCTAAGCAGTTCAATAAAGCCGTTTTCCCAGGTAGCCAGGGCGGCCCACTAGAGCATGTTGTTGCAGCAAAAGCAGTTGCCTTTGGCGAAGCCCTCAAACCAGAATTTTCTGAGTATTCTAGTCAGGTCATTAAAAACGCGAAGGCGCTAGCCACTCAACTGCAGGCGCGGGGTATTAAGGTTGTTTCAGATGGCACTGACAATCATCTTGTACTGGTTGATTTGCGCTCTATTCATATGACAGGCAAAATTGCAGATGCCTTAGTGAGCGAAGTCAACATCACCGCAAATAAGAACACGGTGCCGTTCGACCCTGAGTCTCCGTTTGTGACTAGCGGTTTGCGCTTAGGAACACCTGCGATGACTACACGGGGAACGGGTGAGCTGGAGTTCGTTGAGATTGCCAATATTATTGCGGATCGACTGCTCAGCCCAGAGGACAGCTCGGTAGAGCAAAACTGTAAGCAGCGAGTGCTTGCTTTGTGCGATCGCTTTCCTTTGTATCCTCACCTGCAGGCGACAGAACCTGCACTGGTATAACCATAGCGGGTTTTCGAGCAGAGTCTGCGCTATACAGGTTATCTGGCAAAATCGTCGCGAAATCGTTACCCCATGGGCTCAACTTCCTGTACAGGAAGTTGAGCCCATGGGGTATTCGTATAAGTAAGAGATTGTTGATATTTTTCTCAAAACAGATAGATTGTAAAGAGGTATACTGTCGCGCAGTGGCCAAAAACGCCAGTACAGCTGAGCTAGCTGGCCATGCAGCTAACACCTTGCACTCATATCTACCGCTAACATCTTTCACAAAGCTACCGTTAACCCATCTTAATTCGTTCCATCACGCCTTCGAAGTACTCTCCTCGAACAATTTCCTCAATAACTGCTGTAAAACCGTAAAGCGCCGTATTCACTTTCTGAAGGCCATTCTCTGACATCTAAATGCTTGGATAATTCTGAATATTTGGATACGGCTTTGGCGCAAGGTGTGCTTTCGTTAAGAACCTGCTCACACTACTTAACCATCCGTTCTGATGACGTTTCCGTCTTATCACCTCATTGCGTTTGTCATCTCAGCCACTGTCGTCCTTGTCTCGACACCTATCGTACGCAAGATAGGGCTAGCTAGTGGGAAAGTGGATTTACCGGGTGGGCGTAAAGTGCACAGTCAGCCAATGGTGAGACTTGGCGGCGTTGCGATTTTCTGCGGCGTACTCGTTTCGTTGATGGTGGTCTGGTTTGCAGGTGGTTTTTTAGGGTCAGATGGGCTACCGCTGGATCCGGTCACGGATAACTCCATTTGGGGGGTCACGTTAGGTGGCGTTGCTTTCTTTCTAATTGGTTTGGCAGATGACCTCATAGGGCTCTCGGCAATCAGTCGATTGATTATGCAGGTGATTGTGGCATCTCTTGCTTGGTATGTCGGCGTGGACATTGCCTTTTTGAGCTTGCCACTGGTAGAGACTGGCATTATTCAGTTGCCTAACTGGCTGAGTTTAATTGTGACAGTGTTTTGGCTCGTGGGTATGGCCAACGCAATTAACTGGATAGATGGACTAGATGGCTTAGCTGCAGGTGTTGCCGGTATCGCTGCGGTGGTCATGACAGTTGTAAGTTTGTATATGCAGCAACCTGCAGCTGCGCTGATTGCCGCTGCACTTGCAGGTGGCTCCCTTAGCTTTTTGCGCTATAACTTTAATCCTGCGCAGATATTCATGGGAGATGGCGGCGCGTATTTTATCGGCTACACCTTAGCAGGGGTCGGCATTATCGGCTTGGTCAAGGGCGTTACGACCGTCGCAGTACTGTTACCTTCTCTAACCTTGGCTATTCCAATTTTAGATATGTCGGCAGTTATTTTGCTTCGATTGCGTCAAGGGCTATCTCCATTCGTTGCCGATAAGCGTCACTTGCATCATCGACTACTTAAAGCTGGTTTTTCGCATCGGTTCACGGTGCTGTTTATCTATGTGCTGGCGCTTTGGGTTGGCAGCTTAGCGATGGCAGTTTCAGGCCTGCGTGTGGGTGTGCCGTTTATGTTTGCATCGACAGCGTTGCTAAGCTACACCGGATGGCGAGCGCTACGTCATGCGAGATAAACGCCATGACTAGAACCGCCATGACTAGAACATAGACATCAAGCTAAGCACAAACCAAAACAATAATTCAGAGAAAACCAACAATAGCCTTGTGGATAATAATAAGAGGGCCGAGATTATCTGTGTAGGCACAGAACTGCTGCTCGGCGATATTTTAAATGGAAATGCACAGTATCTGGCACAGCAATTAGCGAGCTTAGGCATTACTCACCATTACCAAACAGTCGTGGGAGATAATCCTTTACGCATTCAGCGGGCAGTTGAGATCGCTTGTGAACGTGCTCGGCTCATCATCTTTACAGGCGGACTTGGCCCAACGCCAGACGATCTCACCATGGCTACTTTGGCGGATTTCTTCGATACGCCAATGGCCGAGCATCCTGAAGTAATCGCTGACTTGGAAACAAAGTTTGCTCGCCGAGGATACGTCTTAAAGGCCACCAGTCGTCGTCAGGCACTGCTTCCTGTAGGTTCAGATGTTTTGCCTAATCCAGTTGGAACCGCACCAGGGGTCATTTGGCAACCCAGACCAGAACTACTGGTAATGACGTTTCCTGGTGTGCCTAGTGAAATGAAGTCGATGTGGCAAGAGACTGCTGTGCCGTATCTGCAAGAGCACGGTTGGGTAGATGGCGTGATTCACAGTCAAACACTGAAGTTTTTCGGCATTGGGGAAGAAGTACTGGCCACTCAGGTAGGGACCTATCTTGAGCAGGCAAATCCGACGGTTGCTCCCTACGCAGGGGAAGGAGAGGTGAAGCTAAGGGTTTCAGCACGAGCAAACTCTGTAGAAGCAGCCAATACCCTAATAGAGCCGGTAGTGACAGAAATTAAGCAGATAGGTGGTACGTTCTATTTTGGGCAGAACGAAGAGACGCTAGCGAGTGTGGTAGGCCAGCTTTTACAGGCAAAGTCTCAGACGTTGAGCGTTGCTGAATCTTGTACCGGTGGCGGACTGGGTCAGATGATTACGGCAACCCCGGGCAGCTCTAGCTACTTTTGGGGCGGGGTGATTTCTTATGCTAATTGCGCAAAGCAAGCAATATTAGGTGTCGATGAAGCAGTGCTAGCCAGCAAAGGGGCTGTGAGCGCAGAGGTGGCAGCGATGATGGCCGAAGGCGTGCGCAATTGCTTAGGGACAAACTATGGCCTGAGTATCACGGGTATCGCAGGCCCAGGTGGAGGCAGCGATGAGAAGCCAGTCGGGTTGGTATATCTTGGCCTAGCCTCTACAGAGGGCACAACGACTTATAAAAAGATGTTTGGCGCAGATCGAAGCCGCTCACATATCCGGCGGCAAAGCACTTTGCACGCGCTCAACATCTTAAGGCTTAAATTGTCTGAGTTCCCTGACGGAACGATCGGCGTAGATCGGCGTTAATCCTAGCTTTTTCTCAAGTACCTTCAGGTATATTCTGAGTTGCAACATACGTCCACAGCGGACATCCCGTCACGTAAAAACGCGAGCTGCCTTCATCTAAAGAAATACAGGAGATTGTGTAAATTCTCCCAAGTCACCTTGATCATTACTCTCAATTGGTTATCATAGATAAACATACCAGCACATTTTCCAAGCTTTTACTGAAGGCGCTTTAGTGTGTAGATAAGTGTGTAGATAACTTTCCTAATGCGATAGTGGATACAAAGGCATCCGCGACTGCTCGAACAGGAAGCTGTTGCAATAAGATGAGAGGGAGCGAGCTAGCTCATGGATCATATCGAAAAGGCTCTAGAGAAGCTCAAGGACTGGATTGATAAGGTGGTAGATGCCTTGTTTGGCCCACAGGTTCAGCCAGAGCGTGAGCCTATTCCTATTCCGGTAGATGACCGTCGTCGCCGCTAACTGAGCAATATAGGAATAGATTGAGCTGGCAGGTAGGGTAGAGTTCTTTTGACTCACGCTTACCGAGCGGTTAGATGGCCAATAGTTGCATAGTAAGCTAGGTGGACAGGCAAGTAGCTGCTTCAAACTTATGCTTAAAGTACTGGTTATCAATGGACCTAACCTGAATATGCTAGGCAAGCGAGAGCCTGAGGTATATGGCTCGCAGACACTGGAAGACATAAACCAATCGCTTGCATCCATTGCGCAAAAGCTAGATGCTTCTCTAACTTTCTTTCAATCAAATCATGAAGGTACCCTGGTGGACAAGATTCAAGATGCCTTGAGTCTCTACCAGGGTATTTTGATCAACCCTGGAGCATATACGCATACCAGCGTAGCCATTCGAGATGCCATAGCAGCTGTAGCGATTCCGACCGTAGAGGTGCACCTCAGCAACATTCATAAGCGAGAAGCGTTTCGTCACCACTCGTACATCGCGCCTGTAGCCGTGGGTCAAATTAGCGGCTTTGGCGCGGATAGCTATCGAATCGGGCTAGAGGGCTTGGTAAGCTATATTCGAAAACGTTCACCCAATGACTGATTCACCCTAGCCTGATTGGTTACTCCCAGCTTGCTCGTTTCCTCAGTGCTATTTTTTAGCAATGCCAAGATCCTGACATCTCGCAATTAAGGCATCTAACAACATGGTCTCTTCCGTTGCAGATCGATCGACTACGGCTCGATCCACTATCAAGTTCCTAAAAACGCCAACTTCTGAGGCTTGGGTAGAACAAGCATTGGCGGATATGGATACGATTTTGCTCGATCATGCGCAGTGTGAGCGCAAAGCAGCGGGCACGGCAATCCAAATGATGTCGCGCTACCCATCAAGCGACCGTTTGGTAAGAGAACTGACTGCGATTGCCCAAGAAGAACTCAGTCACTACGAACAGGTCAACCAGTGGCTCGATAAACGCGGGATACCGCTGCAACCTGTGACGCCACCGCCTTACGGTGCGAGCCTAAAAAAATTAGTCCGTAGGCAAGAGCCTGAGCGAATGCTGGATTTACTGCTGGTTTCTGCGCTGATAGAAGCGAGAAGTCATGAACGCTTAGGCCTCTTAGCACAGCATTGTTCTGATGCTCCGCTCGCTAAGTTTTATCGATCTTTAATGGCCTCAGAAGCACGACACTATGGCAGCTATTGGCTGCTAGCGACTGAGTATTTTGATGCAGATCTGGTGAAGGAACGACTGGCTGAGTTGGCTGAGCAAGAAAGTGGAATTTTGAGCGTGCTACATCCTGAACCTAGGGTTCACAGCTAAGCGCGCGTATTGTCGAGCGTATTGTCTTTGAGAAAAGGGATTCAGATAAAGGAGAATGCAGCATACTTTCAAAGATTTTTTAATTCGAGATTGGTCAGAGAGTGATCGCACGGCTGCGGCCAATGTAATTAAGACTGTTTTAGAAGAGTACGGCTTAGGCTGGGAAGCAGGCGCTAGCTGCTGTGGTGGCGCAGACCAAGATGCGGTTGAAATCGAAAAATATTACCTAGAAACAGGTGGCGAGTTTTGGGTAGTGGAATGCGATGGTCAAATTGTCGGGACAGGTGGCTATCATCCAATTGAACGGGGACAGCAGGCTGTAGAGATTCGAAAAATGTATTTGCTGCCGGTAGCGCGTGGATACGGTCTGGGGCGTTATCTCCTTGCTCAGTTAGAACAGGCGGCGGCTAGTAGCGGATTTTTTCAGGTTTGGGTAGAGACTGCCACTGTCCTGAAAGAAGCGGTGAAGCTATACGAACGCAACGGGTATAAACCGATGAGTGGTGTTGAGACTGATCGCTGCGATAAGGTCTATTGCAAAACCATCGGTAGGGCGGATGCGCCAATGCATGAGTAGAAGACTTAAACGCGAGGAAATCTAGCTTGAAGCCCATCAACGCAGCCCCTACAAAAAACTTTTTTGTCGATATGCTCACACGAGACATCGATCTCAAAGATGCCATTCTCGACTTACTAGACAACTGTGTGGATGGCATTCAGCGAACGCTGCGAGATGAGGAAGACAATGAGGCAAACCCAGATCTTCCCTACGAAGGCTTTTGGGCCGATATTGAACTTTCAGAAACCTGCTTCCAAATATCGGATAACTGCGGAAGAATCCCGTTGGATGTGGCCCGGCGCTACGCTTTTCGTATGGGGAAACCCAAAGGAATTAACGACGATGATGATATCGCGACTATCGGCACCTACGGCATTGGCAT
The DNA here is from genome assembly GCA_039025345.1 of Cyanobacteria bacterium P01_D01_bin.105. Taxonomy (GTDB): domain Bacteria; phylum Cyanobacteriota; class Cyanobacteriia; order Phormidesmidales; family Phormidesmidaceae; genus Phormidesmis. Next base: position 31,950 of record JBCCOO010000022.1, read on the forward strand.
GAAGCGGGCCATTTTTAAGATGGGACAGTCAGCACAGGTGCGATCGCAAACCGCAAAAGATGCGTTTCAGGTATCGATTCAGCCAGGCTGGCTAGCGAGCGATCAGAGCTGGAATCTGCCGATAGAGATGACGGATGATTTTTTAGAGGCCCCAGGGACGATTGTAGAAGTGCAATCACTCAAATCAGAAATCGCAACGCAGCTCGGCTCAAAATCATTTCAAGCTGACCTATCTAGAGAAATTGAAGCGCTGTAAAGCTACATTATGGCGAAAGGCTTAGAAATCACTGTGAATGGCAAGCCTGTCAGGGCTAAGCCAGTTGTGCTCCAGTGGGAAGGCGTGAAGAAATTAACCAAGCAAGATACTGAGGCGATCACCCCCTACCTCTATGAAGGCTATGAAGAAGACGTCGAAGTCACGATCGCAGTGGGTTTTCATCGCAGGCAGCCTTCTGCAAACGAAGTTGAGAATGCAGAAAGTCCTAAGCGTCGCACCCGAGACACGGCTGGGTGGACGATTGTTTGCAATGACCGAGTTGTGGTTGCAAACGACAAAACGATTTTGACGGGTTGGGGAGAATCAGGCATCCCCCGATATCATACCCAGTATATTGCTATCTCGGGCATCGTAAACTTTAGAAGCAATGATGCAAGAAGGCTGCCGCTGACAACGACAAAGCGCGGCATTGATGCTTCTTCAGAGCTGTATTTGCACGTGAAAGAGCGCATGCGAGAAGGGCTACGACTCTTTACGACCTATACCAACAAGTGGAAGCATATTCCCAAAGAGGAGCGCGCGCGGACACAACAGGCCAAAGCACAGTCACCCTCAATGATGTTTGAGCGAGTGAAGAAAGTTGACGATGGTCAGTTTTCGACGGCCAAAGGGAAAAAAATAGGCGGACAATCGAGCCAGTCGTCTGTGTGGACAGCTGTGAAAGACAAAAAGCTCACTGTCGAGCAGCGCTTCATTCCTAACTTGCCAACACCGCCTGCGATCGCTCAACGCAACCGCATTAGCTTCAATAAGCCAGTAGCAGAAGTGAGAACCATCGCAGAATACCTGTTTGGGGATCCAGAATGTCCGGCTACGACGGTGGGTGAAGCCTGCTTTGAAGAAGTTTTGAATCAAGCCCAAGATGCCGAATGAATGTCGGGCGCGGCCCATTGCAATTGATTTATTTGCTGGGGCAGGCGGCCTGAGCCTAGGGTTTGAGCAGGCTGGGTTTGACGTGGCTGCAGCCGTTGAAGTTGACCCAGTTCATGCATGCGTACACAGGTTTAACTTTCCAGGCTGTGCGATTGTTCCGCACTCGATTTCTGCTGTCAGCGGCACAGAGATTCGAAGGGCGGCGGGCCTGTCGCCGTCAAGCGCGGTGGACGTGGTGATGGGCGGAGCGCCTTGTCAGGGCTTTTCGATTATGGGGCCAAGGGCATTTAACGATCCTCGCAATGCGCTGGTTCGAGAGTTTATTCGGATTGTGCGTGAGCTTCAACCGTCTTATTTTTTATTTGAGAACGTGAAGGGGCTCACGATTGGCCGAAACTTTCAGTTCTTAGAGCAGATTATTCGAGAACTGAATGACGCGGGTTATCAGGTTAGACAGCCCTGGAAAATTCTGAATGCGAAGGACTATGGCGTGCCTCAGAGCCGAGAGCGTCTGTTTTTAATCGGTGCGAAAAAGGAAACAGCGCTGCCAGCATATCCTTGCGCTGTTGATATGCCTGTGACCTGTGCGGATGCGCTACAAGATTTGCCTGATGCTGAGCAGTTTGAGCAATTGTTGCGCCGTGATGAAGTTCGAGCTGATTATTTGCGGCCACCGACAGGATATTCGGCAGCAATGCGCTGTAGCGATCGCACTCAATGGAAATATGGCCATCCGCGAAAATGGAGCCCGCGGGTTCTAACCAGCAGCCGCCGGACCAATCATTCAGCGGCTTCTCGGGCGCGCTTCAAACACACGCCTCAAGGCAAGCGGGAACCCATCTCTCATTTCTACAAACTTTCTCCCGATGGCGTTGCCACCACACTGCGAGCCGGTACGGATTCGGCTAGAGGCGCGTTCACTAGCCCAAGACCGATTCACTATCAATACGCTCGCTGCGTCACCGTTCGAGAAATGGCGCGGCTGCATGGCTTCCCAGATTGGTTTCGGTTTAATGAAACCAAGTGGCACGGGGGAAGGCAGATAGGGAACTCAGTGCCACCGCCTTTAGGGTTTGCGATCGCGCAAGAAATTATGCGGGTTTTGCCCTATGAGCCGGTTCAACCTGAAACGAAAGTGGCACTGGGCGATCGTGCTCTTTTAAGCATGACGATGTCGTCAGCATCGAACTATTGGGGCATTGATAGCCCGATTGGAGGACGAGATCGTAAAACCGGTTTGAGAAAGCGCAAGCAGGAAAAAGGCGAAATTTTGCTGCACGGTGCATAACAGACGACTGATTATCTGCCGTCGAAGCCAAGCTAAATGCTCAGATATTGACTCACGCATAACTATCAGTAACGTCAGCAGCGTTAAGAGCAAAGCTGTTGCTATAGCAAAGTGCGGGTGCATACTTGCGGAGAAGGCTAGCGCCTACACACTTTGCTAGTTGAGTGAGCGTTATCGTGTAAGACTTCTAGCCATCATTAGTACCCTAACTCACTCGCCAGAAACCATAGTGAGTTAGCTGCGTTGATATTGCTTCCACTTTGCATACAAGAACAAGTGATTGCGCTGCTTGAGGAAAAAATAGAGATAGACGCTGGCGATCACAACGACACAAAGCCCACCCAAACCGTTGTAAGTATTGATAATTTGCTGATCGCTCCACCCGTGCCCGACCAGCCGATTCATATCTCCGCCCATATCGCCTGACCCGCCAAGCAGCGTGCCCCATGGAATAGCCTGTAATCCGCTTTCAATTTTCTGCCATCGCCAAGCCGACCCCAGAAAAACGAACCCTGCGCCAAGCACCGCTGGATATCGATAAAAATCCCATCGCCACTGCGCTGGCAACGGAAAGTAAAAGCTCACGATGAGTAGGGTAGACAGATAAAACTCCCCGCCCACGCCACCAAAGGACAGTAGTAGATCATAGGTATTGTCTGAAATCACCCAAGTCCCTAGGAATTGTACTGCTGCTAATATTGCCGCCAACACCATCGGCCACTTTCTTTGTTCCTTCTGCCCCGTCCAAAACAAAAGTCCCAGCAGCGTCAGCACGCCACAATAAACAAAAAGAGATTTTTCAAGACTCGTATTCGTCCATCCAAACGGCAATGGAATCGCGCGATAGCCACAGAGCCATGCCACTGTTGCATGCCCAAATTCATGTATCCAAATGACAATGCCGAACAGCAGCAACCGAATTCCCTCAATGCTGTTCAGCAATGCGGCAAACAATAGCAGTCCTGGAAAGATAACAGCATTGCTAATTCTGTTATCAAAAGAAAAAAGGTCTGCATCGTCTGCTGTTGCCTGTACGTTCGGCATTGGAAAGGTCGTCTTCCATGCCGCCGTTTTTCCGTCAGATAATCCATAAACGCGAACAATCTCTACCTCGCTTAATCCATATTCTGCAAGATTAGATTGACTCAATAGCGCATATATCTGCTGGGTAATTTGGTTTTTGATATCGTTTGATTGAACGATAACGCCCAGGTGCAGTGTTTGCTGCCGAATGCTCAACTTCGTCGCTAGACCTATCTCTGTTAAGGCTGCAGTTAGTTTTTCTGCTGGCGACGTCTGGGATGCCTGATAAGTTATGTGATGGGGTTTAAAAGATTGAGCAACGTCAGTATGGTCTTTTCGACTCTGTCGGGTCGGCTCATGGCCAGCAGCACTCACTGAACGGTTAACGTCTGCTAGCAAGTGCTTTTTTATCTTGTGGTATGCCGACTTCAAGGGTTCTAGTGCTTGCCGTTGGCCCGCACAAATCATCTGTCCGCGGAGCTGAAAGTAGGCACTATCCAATGCCTCCAAATCAGCATCCGTCGATAGGTCTAATTGGCGGTAACAGGCGGCTAATTCTTCAGAGGATGTCATGACCCAAGCTTTCCTAATGCTGTAAAAAGACGATGCTTTTCATACAGCTTGCCCGAGCCAACAGGAACGCATTGATTATCTGGTGATATCTTTGTGTGCCTATAAATCGAGGGCATCGAGTCCTTGCTGACGATAGTAAATACGTAGCTTAATGCCAAGGGTAATTTGCTTCATAAGCCAGTAAAGCACTGTCAAAATAATGAACGTGATAAAGATGACAGCAGCCGGACGCTTTGTGGTGAGCGCGTTGAGCGTAGTTGCCAAAACGCTGGTTGGATCAGTCGCTAAATCCCAACTATTGAGGCGGATGAAACGACCGAGGTAAATACCAATAGCACTGAGGGCATGAATCAGCAGCTCCGTTGGGAGTATGAACGCTTCGCTGCCTTTCTTTTTTAGGTAGTAGGCTAAGTTGACGATGGATAGCGTGTAAGCCTCAAAGCCCAGTAAGATGGCGGCAGCGTGTATTGGAATAAAGACTAAGGCAACGACCCAAATACGAATGAGGCCGGAGCTGGTACCGCGAATAAGGTGAATGATATCGGTGAGGACATAGGGTGCGTTAGGCAAGAACGCAATGAACCCAATTAGCCCTAGCCACCATAAGACAGTTCTTCTATTTCTTTCTCGCTTAAAAAGAAAGATGCTCATTCCTAGCGAGATAAGTCCGAGGGCGAGCCACCACATAAGTTTCAGCTGAGTGGCGCGATCGCCCATAGCAAGCGCATTGACCACCTGCATCTGCGCTCCCATGATGCGCGGCAACCTTGGCCACAAGCCAACTACGCCAATCATCGCGATAATCGCACAAGATATCAATATCTTAGTTTTAGAAAGCGCTTCGCGCCGAAATAGCAGGAAACTCAAAAATAATGGCACCGCTGCCAGAAACAAATTCCACAAGATCCATCCGCTATACACGTTGGAAAAAGCCGCAGCGAGGTCCCTTAGAATCGAAGACAAAAACATAGAAAATCTGGTAGCTGACTCAAATTTATTCCACCGTAACCTGAGAATTCAGCATTGTATTCTGAGGGGTATCACTTTCCCAGCCTTCCCCTGCCTTTTCAGACTATTTCAAAGATTGTCGTATGGAGTCAGTTCAAGTTTTCACCAGGCCCCTTTAAGCTTTTTGCGTCTCTTCTCATCAGTTGCCACAGCAAAATAAGGACGCATTCTTACTTTGCGAATTTCTTACTTTGCTAATTGAGTTGCCTGCCATCACGTCAAAGGGTCAGCCAATCAAAATTGTCCTAAGCAACTCAACAAATGCAATATGTGAAGCCATAAACAAAGGCGGGACAAACTGGTTAAGCGTGAATACCGCCTCTGATAAGTATGATTCTCGTTTAATAAGCGTTGGCTAATAAGCTAGCCTACTTAGCCAACAGAACTGGCCACCTTGTCTTTTTGTACACCGGCTTCGGCAGAATCTGCTTCAGAAGGGGGGACAACTTGCCAGAACTTAGGTAGATAGCGACCCCACTCAGCCAAAATAGCGTCTGCTTTAGGACTCCCTGTGCGCTCCGCATGCGCTTCAATGAGTGACCTCAGCTGCTGTTCTCCCGCATCGGTTAAAACGCGCTGAACCTGAACAATTTCTGGGTTCACCCGCGTTTGAAAATCGCCCCCCTCGTCAAGGAAATAGCCCAAACCGCCGGTCATGCCCGCGCCGACGTTGCGGCCAACGCTACCGAGCACGACAATCACACCGCCGGTCATGTATTCGCAGCAGTGGTCACCGGCCCCTTCAATTACGGCCTTGCCTTTTGAATTTCGCACACCGAAGCGCTCGCCTGCAATGCCGTTGACATACAGTGTGCCGCCGGTTGCACCGTAGATGCAGGTATTGCCCACAATGACGTTGCTAGCGGCTTCGTAGGTCGCGCCTTCGAAGGGCTTAATGACGATTTCGCCGCCATTCATACCTTTGCCGACATAGTCATTGGCTTCGCCAATGATAGTGAGATTCATGCCATCCAGGTTAAAGGCACCAAAACTTTGACCGACGCTACCCTTGAAGGTGAGATCAAGCTTGCCACCGAAACCGTGGTTACCGTATTTCTCGGCAATCACGCCTGAAATTCGTGCGCCGACAGAGCGATCTGTATTCACCACATCCCACGTTTTGCTGACATTGCTATGGGTGGAGATCGCCTCTTTCACCCCACTATCCGCCAAAATCTTGTCGTCTAACACATCACCGTTACTATTAACCTCACCGTGATCGAGCCAAGTGCGATCCCTCTTAACATCCGGCAGCTTAACCAAAGCGGACAGGTCTAATGTACTTGTTTTAGTCAAAGACACATCACCACGGGGCACCAGCAAATCAGCGCGACCCACAATCTCAGCTAGGGATTTATAGCCCAGCTTAGCCAACAAAGAACGCACTTCTTCCGCAATGAAGTAGAAGAAATTCACCACTTTGCCAGGGGTGCCAGGGAACCGCTTGCGCAATGCCTCTTGCTGAGTAGCCACACCTACCGGGCATTGATTGGTATGACACACACGGGCCATAATACAGCCCTCAGCAATCATCGCGATGGAGCCGAAGCCGTATTCTTCTGCGCCCATTAATGCGCCCATAATCACATCCCAACCGGTTTTGAGGCCGCCATCTACGCGGAGCGTCACGCGATCACGTAACCGATTCTCCATCAAAGACCGATGCACTTCCGTTAGACCCAGCTCCCAAGGCAGCCCCGCATGCTTAATCGAGCTCAACGGAGATGCGCCCGTGCCACCGTCGTGGCCAGAGATTTGAATCACATCTGCGTTGGCCTTGGCCACACCGGCTGCAATCGTGCCGATGCCGACTTCCGCTACTAGCTTCACCGAAACACCCGCTTTAGGATTGATTTGGTGCAGGTCAAAAATGAGCTGGGCCAAATCCTCAATCGAGTAGATGTCGTGGTGTGGCGGGGGGGAAATCAGCGTTACGCCTGGTTTAGAGTTACGCAGCGAAGCAATGTACTCGCTGACCTTTTTGCCAGGGAGCTGACCGCCTTCACCCGGTTTCGCACCCTGAGCCATCTTAATTTCAATTTGCTTGGCGCTCATCAAATATTCGGGGGTGACACCGAAGCGACCTGATGCCACCTGTTTGATAGCAGATGACGCTGTGTCGCCATTCGCTAACCCTTTCAAATGAGGCAAGGTTGCAGATAGCCCTTCTTCATCAACATCGTCGAGCACTTTGAAGCGCACAGCATCTTCGCCGCCTTCGCCAGAGTTGGATTTGCCGCCGATGCGGTTCATGGCAATACCGAGAGTCTCGTGTGCTTCTCGGGAAAGGGAACCCAGCGACATACCGCCTGTGCAGAAGCGCTGCATAATCGATTCAACGGATTCGACTTCAGACAACTCAATTGAATCGCGATCACCCTCAAAGTCGAGCAAATCCCGCAGTGCCGCAATCGGACGCCCCTTGAGCTGCTCGCGATACACCTCATAGTGGTCATACTGTTTGGTTTCCACCGCCTTGTGCAACAGTTTCGTCATCGCCGGGTTATTCATGTGATACTCACCCGATGGTCGCGACTGCACAAAACCCATGTTTTCTAGGCGCTTGCGAGTTAGCTCAGGAAACGCCTTTTCGTGGAAGGTCATGGTCTCTTGGGCAAGTTCCGAGACACTGAGGCCCCCAAGACGAGAAACGCTGCCTCTGAAGGCTAAATCTTTGAGATCTTTGCCGATGCCAATTGCCTCAAAAATCTGTGCGCCTCGATAGCTACTCAGCAGCGAAATGCCCATTTTAGACAAGATTTTCAGCAAACCGTTATCAACGGCTTTGCGATAGTTAGCTTGTGCGCCGTTGAGGGTGGAGACCGGCAGTTTGCCAGAGTCCATCTGCTTTTGCGTTTTCTTATCCGCCCACCAATGACGGACACTTTCTAGGGTGAGATAAGGGCAAATCGCGGTTGCACCGTAACCCAGCAAGCAGGCATAGTGGTGCGTGCTCCAGCATTGCGCAGTATCTACGACCAGTGAGGTTTCCATCCGCAGACCGTGCGCAATCAGGTAGTGATGGACTGAGCCAACAGCCACGAGGGGCGGAATGTAGGTCTTAGTTTCAGAGAGGGTAGTGAGGGTGCCGTCGGCATCAAGGCGATCGCTCAAAATCAGAATCTGATTTCCGGCCTTCACCGCCTCAGCCGCCTGCTTGCACAGGGCCTGAACCGCAGCATCTAAGCCAGCAGGCCCAGATGAAACTGGATAGAGCGTAGAGAGGTCATAGGTCGGAAAATCCGAGTCCCGAATCATTGCCATCTCAGTGTCATTAATGACAGGAGACTCCAGCCTCATCAGCCGCGCCTGCTCAGGATGCTCTTCCAGCAAGTTCCCCTGAGCACCAAGCTGGGTCGAAAGCGACATCACCAAGCGCTCACGCAGCGGATCAATCGGGGGATTAGTAACCTGAGCAAAGCGCTGCTTAAAGTAGTCGTACAGTAGGTGAGGCTTATCAGACAAAATGGCCAGCGGCGTATCGTTGCCCATGCAGAAGGTAGGTTCTTTGCCCTGGGCGGCCATGTCTTGAATGATCATATCCACGTCTTCAGCGGTGTAGCCGAACGCAGTTTGCTGGGTCAGTAGCGTCGATTTCTCCAGGCGAGTCTTTTCACTAAAGAGCTGCGGCGCAATTTCCATCCGCCGCTCAGCGAGCCACTGGCCGTAGGGCTGAGACTGAGCAATGCGCTGCTTAATTTCCCAGTTATGCAAAATCTCGTGGCCGTCTTCAAAGTTCACAGCCAGCATCTGACCGGGGCCAAGCCGACCTTTTTCAACCACGTTTGCCACGGGCAAATCCACAACGCCTGCTTCAGATGAAACCACGACGTAGCCGTCTTTAGTAATCACGTAGCGAGCGGGGCGCAGTCCATTCCTATCTAGCGTTGCGCCCACCTGCTTGCCATCGCAGAACACCACCAGCGCAGGGCCATCCCAAGGCTCTTGAATGCTGCTGTAATACTCGTAGTAGTCCACAATTTCAGGATATTTATCCAGTTCGGGTTGATTTTTGTAGGCTTCTGGCACCATCATGGTTAGCGCTTGAGCCGGCGATCGTCCTGTGCGCACCAGCAGTTCCATGACGTTATCCAGGTTCGATGAGTCACTGTTTTCCGCATTCACAACAGGCTTGAGTGCGTCAATATCATCGCCCCAGCTCGAATGCTTTAAGTTCGCCTCACGGGCACTCATCCAGTTAATATTGCCAATCAGCGTATTGATTTCGCCATTGTGACCTAGCAACCGCATGGGGTGAGCCAGTGGCCACTTAGGCAGCGTATTGGTGCTAAAGCGGCGGTGATAGACTGCAAATGCGCTCTTATAGCTTTCGTTCTGTAAGTCTTGATAGAACTGGGCGAGCACTTCTGAGCGAACCATGCCTTTATAGACAATTGTGCGACAGGAGAACGAGCAGGTGTAGGCATCGGCTAAATCTGCATTACCGGTTTCGGTGATTTGCGCGGCAAGGCCTTGCTCAAAGCGGCGACGGGCAAGATAGAGTGATCGCTCTAGGGCGTCTCCACTCAAACTTGCCGAAGTCACAAATGCTTGCTCAATTTGAGGCTGAAATTCCAGCGCCAACTCTCCCAAGGTCTCCGGTAAAACCGGAACCTGACGCCAGCCCAGAAACTCTAGCCCAGTGGCGACCGCCGCCTTTTCAAACAGATCTCGAGCGGTGACCGCAGCCGCCTCAGACTGGGGCAAAAACACCATCGCCACGCCTGTTTGACCTGGCGTGAGCGGTGCAAATCCAGAGGCACTGCTCCATTCTTGCAGCAGCGCCCACGGAATCGCGGTCATAACGCCAGCGCCATCACCAGAATATTTATCTGCGCAGCAGCCGCCCCGATGTTCCATCCCGACCAGCGCGTCTAGCGTATCGGCAACGAGCTTGTGGCTAGCGCGTCCCTGCTGGTCGGCGATGAAGCCAACCCCACAGGCATCTCGCTCTTCGACTAACCAACCAGGCCCCAAATCTTCTAATACATCTGTCTGAAATTGAGTTGAATTGAGAGTCACGCGTGTGTCACCTAAATGAGAAAACTGCTTCTTTGTTGTAGTTATTTAAATACTCTATAGAAATATTAAGTAGAAATAAAGCGATGCGCCATCCGAGGCAGAACGTATGCGATCACTATCACTAAATTTTACGCCTGACTTTTTTCATAAATCTGTTCATGAATAACAGCGCCGCAGAAGTGCTGATGGTGGGTGCAGTCTATGCACTTTTGAGTCGTTTTGTACTTAGCAAGCGCTCTCCAGCCGGGCAAGTGACGGCCATTATCCGCTTGCTCAGCCAGTATGAGCAGTGTCAGCGCCCCCCCTCATTCCCTGCTTGGGTTTGTCATCTTAGAGAAAAGCCAAAGAAAAGCGCTGTCCAAGACCATGCATTTGGTAGCGCATTTATTGATAGGGCACAGCAGAAGGGAAATATCAAGCAGAGTTTAAGTAACTTTCTTAAAACATTTTCCGGCATCGGGCTCATTTCGAGCGAACCTTGAAAGTGCTTTTCCAGCAACGTGCTTGGCAATGGCTGCTTACCCTTTCGCAGAGTCCCTCTCTGGGATCTTTTTCATACATTGGTTATCCCATCCAACAAAACTTTTCGAGACATGTTTCTTCGGAGCCTACTGCGTCAGCCTAGTTGCAAAAATCAGCGTGCCCCTCGGTTGGGGTCCTCACGCATAGTCTCTTTAAGCTTGTTGACGGGGCTAGGGTGGGCTGTGTTCAACTCCATTGACTTGCAGCCTGCACCTGTCCCATCCATTGGCTCAATTGAGCCATCTTCATCCATTCCTACACTTGCTCAGACAGCAGCGCCAGATGGTTGGCCACCTGTTATCAGCTCAGAGTCAACTGTTCTCAGCGCTTCTCAGCCTCTGGGGAAAGTGGTTAATGCTCAAGTTCCGCCTACTGATACTTTGAGCGGTTCGAGCGGTAACAGTATTCGCATTAACGGTCATCAACTGTCTGGACGCTGGCAACAAAGGAGCGGTCGTATCGGCATCTCAAGTAAAACCATGACTGAGGTGTTGGGCATAGAACTCATGAGTACCTCTGTGCCAACGGAGCAACCTGTTCGCTGGTTCTCCGGGAGTAACGATGAGGTCATAACCCTCCCCGCTTGGTGGGATGCCACGGATCGCTATTTAGACATAACAGACTTGGCTATGAGGGCTGGTTGGGTAGGCCAGCCGATAGGGTCAACGTTAGATTTGGCCTTACCGCAGAGTGATGTTAAGGGGATTCGTCAGGGGAAACAGACTTGGGGCGATCGCATCGTTGTGGATCTCTCTGGGCCTGCCACTTGGCAAGTCTCAGAAGCTGCCGATGGTTATACTCTGACGGTCGGCGGAAAAATAACTCAGCAAATTGTCAAAGACTTCAAAGCAGCGCGTGGAAATCTCATCACCCAGCTACACGTAGCACCTCTCAACGGGAGCACCATACTCAAGGTCAAAACTAAAGCCGGTGCTCGCCCACAAGTTTGGTCTACGGGCAATCCAGCACGAGTAGTCATAGACATTCGCAAAGACGCAATGGTAGAGCGAGACATTGCCTGGGCTCCCGGTCTGCGCTGGCGGCAGCAATATGTTCCTGTAGGCGCTCACCGCTTTCCAGTTTATATGTTCATTGCCCAGCCCAATCCGTCAACGCTATCGCTACGCACCATTCACGCCCGTCCCGGCAGTGCCACTGGCATTGAACCGATTATCCGACAGGCACAAGCACAAGGTGTAACGGGAGCCGTGAACGCAGGCTTCTTTAATCGAAACAATCAGCTGCCTTTAGGCGCAGTGCGTAACCAAGGTGAATGGATTTCAGGGCCGATTTTGGGTCGGGGGGCAATGGCTTGGAACGATCAGGGTGATTTGGTGATGGATCGCCTAGCACTGACTGAGGTCGTTAGAACAGAATCGGGCGAGAATTTACCTGTACTCGCTGTTAACAGTGGCTATGTTCAAGCAGGGATTGCCCGCTACACTCGTGGCTGGGGCACAAACTATACGCCGCTGATTGATGGCGAAATTGTTGTCACAGTGCGCAACGATCAAGTCACTGCTCAGCAGACATTAGGAAAAGCGGGCACCGGCAATGTGACTATTCCAGCAGATGGCTACTTGCTGACACTCCGTAACAACCGAGGCGCTGCACGGCATTTCGCCCCAGAAAAACGGGTAGCGCTCATCAGTTACACTCAGCCAGCCGCATTTGACCAATATCCAAACGTGGTCGGCGGTGGCCCCCTATTGATACGAGATCGCCGGGTTGTGCTCAACCCTCAGCTAGAGGGGTTCAGCAAAAACTTTACCGAAGGTGCCGCCCCCCGCACTGCTGTGGGCAAAACATCAGAAGGGACTTGGCTAATTGTAACAATGCATGATCGCGTTGGCGGCAGAGGCCCAACCCTCACCGAAACTGCCCAAATCATGAAACAACTAGGCGCTGTCGATGCACTCAATCTAGATGGTGGAAGTTCATCTAGCTTGTATTTAGGCGGCCAGCTATTAAACCGCCACCCTCGAACAGCAGCTAGGGTAAATAATGGAATTGGCCTGTTCGTACTAGGCGCACCATGAACGCTTAAAACGGGAACCATTCAATAGCGGCTGGCTGTAAACATAAGGTATGGGTTAGCAGCTTTGACTTCTTCTTCAATGATTACTAACTAGGATGAAGACTTGATAGAGAAGAGCGTTTAGTGGCCTGTGATGCTTTACAGACCACCGAAGCGCACTGTTAAAATCAAGCTGTATTGGAATGGAAATGCCTCGAGAAGGAAGCGGGCACCTTTCTGCTCTCTTAGGTCTTGCTCTTACAGGACATGCCCTTACAGGGCGTAGAGTTCATAGGATATGGAAAGTTAGCTCTAGAGAAGTCAGCCCTAGATGAGCTTAGAGATTGAGGCCACTGCCTGCAAAAACAGTTTTCACGAGATGTTTCACTTCAGCTCAATATTCTAAGTCTTCAGTTTTACGCGCCAGGTTATCCAAACCTGCTTTCATTCAAATTCATTAGTCCAAATTTGTTTACGAAGAGATATCCTCACTTAGGAGACTATCCACATCATGGTTCAAACAAAAGAGCTAGCAACAGCTAACACAGGTATCAGTAGCAAGGCTGCTGGCCCAGAAACCTTTGAAGGTGTAGCTGCCACCGAACTCAGGCCCTGGGGTTCATTCACCGTCCTAGAAGAAGGTATCGGTTATAAGATTAAGCGTATTGAAGTGAAACCAGGCCATCGACTAAGCCTACAGATGCACCATCACCGTAGTGAGCACTGGATCGTGGTTTCAGGCACTGCCAAAGTGACTTGCGGCGACAAAGAAATCATGCTCTGCACAAATCAATCCACATATGTACCTGCCTGCACGAATCACCGTCTAGAAAATTGCGGCGTCATTCCCTTGGTTCTCATTGAGGTACAAAACGGCCAGTACCTAGGTGAAGATGACATTACTCGTTTTCAAGACGACTACGCTCGTAGCTCCGAGTAGATTAGAGGCAGTCTAAATATGGGGTTAAAAAGAGTAAGGAGAGAACCGAAGCCCTCCCCTTACTCTTTTTAGGTCGCTTTCTCAATAGTCTAGCTCTAGCGTCATGGTCTACATCTAGCGCCATGACCAGCATATGGGCGAATGGTTTGAGTACCGTTCCCCTATGCGTACCGTTCCGCCATATGCTGACTACACCCATATGCTGGCTACATCAAGGCTTATAACTGAGCGTATAAGTCTGATGGCGTTCAGGCTAAAGCTCACAGGACAACATAGAGAAGAACCAGATAGGTGATCGGTGATATTTGGGCGTGAGCAAGAAAGGGACAGCAGGCTAACTTACAATCAGCTGGATAAGTAAAATCACAACAGCTCATGATTCAGCTCACCCCTGCCGCTTGCCAAGAAATCAACCGTTTGCGCGTTCGGCAGGGGCGACCCAGTGCCCTTTGCCGATTAGATTTACAGCCCAGCGAGTGCGCGCAGTGGGCCTATGTGTTGAGCTTAGAGGATGTCATTGCAGAAGATGACGACGTGCATACCTTTGATTCTGATGGCGGCGATGGACTGGAGGTGATACAGGTAGTTGTTAAAAAAAGCGATCGGCTCTCCTATATTCAAGGCCTCCAAATCGACTTTTCCGAAGATCTTCAAGGCGGAGCTTTTCGCTTTGATAATCCGCAGGCTACTGAAAGTTGCCGGTGCGGATATGCTTTCGCTATTCGCTAGGGTGACTGAATAGTCGAACCAAGCTTGCCAAATGTGTGGTCTGGATTGACAGGTTGAAAAAATAATTGATATCATCAAAAGCCTGCAAAAATTATCCTGTGGAGAAATGACCTCCGCTCTATCACCAATACTCAATGCCTACGATTCAACAGCTCATTCGCACTGAGCGTTCAAAAGCAACCAAAAAGACAAAGTCTCCCGCACTCAAGAGCTGCCCTCAGCGACGCGGTGTATGTACTCGTGTGTACACCACAACGCCTAAGAAGCCCAATTCAGCCCTGCGAAAGGTCGCTAGGGTTCGTTTAACATCTGGGTTTGAAGTAACTGCTTACATCCCTGGAATTGGCCACAACTTGCAAGAGCACTCCGTAGTCATGATTCGTGGTGGTCGTGTTAAGGATCTTCCTGGTGTTCGCTATCACATCATTCGTGGAACCCTTGACACCGCAGGTGTGAAAGATCGTCGCCAAAGTCGCTCTAAGTACGGCGCTAAGAAACCCAAAGAATAAAAGTATTTCATGAGAAAAGGTTAGCTTCCTGTGTGGTGCCAACTTGCTTAGAGCGCAGCGGATATGATGCTGAAATTCCCTGCAGCTCAAAGCTCGCTGGTTTTCGTTGCATTCCACCCTCGGAAATTTCAGCTCTCTTCTCACTACCCACCTCAGGCTATGCGAGCACATCTTAAATAACAGAAGCGCTCGGTTCAGCCCTACTCGCTTGGTAGCTGCACCAAGGCATTCTCAAATATACAGATAGCTCCAGCTTCATCCCATTCAACTTAACTCTAACCAAACACTCTAGGACTGCAACACCATGTCACGCCGTTCAGCCGCGCAAAAACGTACCGTTCCCCCAGACTCTGTTTACAACAGTCGCTTAGTTAGCATGATGTCTCGTCGAATCATGCTGAGTGGCAAAAAATCAGTTGCCAACAAAATTCTCTACGGAGCCTTCAAGATTATTGAAGAGCGCACAGGCAACGATCCGCTAGAAGTATTTGAGCAGGCTGTCCGTAACACAACGCCGCTGGTAGAAGTAAAGGCTCGCCGTGTCGGCGGGGCAACCTATCAGGTGCCTATGGAGGTTCGCTCAGAGCGAGGCACTGCCTTATCCTTGCGCTGGATTACTCAATTCTCTCGCTCGCGCGGCGGCCGTACAATGGCAAGTAAGCTGGCTAACGAGCTAATTGATGCGTCCAATGAAACAGGTGGCGCGGTTCGTAAGCGTGAGGAGACTCATCGTATGGCCGAAGCAAACAAAGCGTTTGCTCACTACCGTTACTAATGCCATACTCCTCAGGGAAACGGACTTCCTTGTTTATGTGCATGCTCTCTTGCTTTCTATAGTAGAGGGGGTGCAATGTGTCTGATTTTTAAGTCTGATTGCTTAAAGAGAATGCAACGCCCATACCTCGGATAGAAGCTGAAACCTGGTCGAGTGTATCAGCCGCCAAACTTCTGGATAGTTTTGTCCAGGGATTTTTTATAATCTAGGCTCGTATCGCATCAATTTTCGTTGTGACTTGCCATCATGGAGGAGCGTCATGGCCCGTACTACCCCTTTAGAAAGGGTCAGAAACATTGGAATTGCTGCGCATATCGACGCAGGCAAGACCACGACGACAGAACGGATTCTGTTCTACTCGGGTGTCGTTCATAAAATCGGTGAAGTTCATGACGGTAACGCTGTTACCGATTGGATGGAGCAGGAAAAAGAACGGGGTATCACCATCACCGCTGCGGCCATTTCGACCACTTGGCGTGACCATCAGATCAATATTATCGATACCCCAGGACACGTAGACTTCACTATCGAAGTTGAACGATCCATGCGTGTCCTGGATGGTGTTGTCGTCGTCTTTGACTCTGTTGGAGGGGTTCAGCCCCAATCAGAGACGGTTTGGCGTCAAGCTGACCGGTATCAGGTACCGCGGATTGCTTTTGTCAATAAAATGGACAGAACCGGGGCGAACTTTTTCAAAGTGCATCAGCAAGTGAAGGACATGCTGCGTGCTAAAGCATTGCCATTACAAATCCCGATTGGTGCTGAGGATGGGTTCCGAGGGGTAATTGATTTAGTCACTATGCAGGCCCATGTTTACACCAACGACTTAGGGACTGATATTCAGGTGACAGATATTCCTGAAGATCTGCAGGATCAAGCCGACGAATACCGTACACTTTTGCTGGAAACGGTGGCCGAGACGGATGACGTCTTGATGGAGCGCTACTTAGAAGGTGAAGAAATTTCATCTGAAGCGCTTATGGCGAGTGTTCGCAAGGCAACAATTAGTGACAAAATGGTGCCGATGTTTTGTGGCTCTGCCTTTAAGAACAAAGGCGTACAGCTGTTATTAGATGCCATCGTTGACTACTTACCCTCCCCACCCGAAGTCCCTGCGATTGAAGGTATTTTGCCTAGTGGTGAGACTGGTGAAAGGCCTGCAAACGATGATGAGCCTGCATCTGCACTGGCGTTTAAGATTATGGCCGATCCCTACGGACGGCTGACGTTTATTCGGGTATATTCTGGCGTGCTCAAGAAAGGGAGTTACGTTCTCAACGCCACTAAGGGCAAGAAAGAAAGAATTTCGCGCCTGATCGTGCTAAAAGCAGACGAGCGTATCGATGTAGACGAAATGCGCGCAGGCGATCTGGGCGCCGCCTTAGGCTTGAAAAACACCTTTACAGGAGACACTATCTGTGACCCTGATGCCCCGATTGTTTTGGAATCTCTCTACATCCCAGACCCTGTCATTTCGGTAGCAGTAGAGCCCAAAACCAAACAAGATATGGAGAAGCTATCGAAAGCGCTTCAGTCATTGTCTGAAGAAGATCCGACCTTTAGAGTCAGCATCGATCCTGAAACGAATCAGACGGTGATTGCCGGGATGGGTGAGCTTCACCTAGACATTTTGGTGAATCGGATGCTGCGTGAGTTTAAGGTGGAGGCGAACATTGGTGTGCCTCAGGTGGCCTATCGTGAGACCGTTCAAAAACCTGCGAAAGCAGAAGGAAAGTTCGTTCGCCAGAGCGGTGGGAAGGGGCAGTTTGGTCATGTAGTGATTGAGCTAGAACCAGCTGAGGAAGGCTCTGGATTCGAGTTTGTCAGTAAGATTGTGGGAGGTTCTATACCAAAAGAATTTATTGGGCCAGCCGAGCAAGGCATGAAAGAGGCTTGCGAATCTGGTATTCTAGCCGGATATCCATTAATTGATGTAAAGGTTACTTTACTGGATGGTTCTTATCACGACGTTGATTCGTCTGAGATGGCATTTAAAATTGCTGGCTCAATGGCGGTCAAGGAAGCCGTGATGAACGCTTCCCCGGTTCTTTTGGAACCCATGATGAAGGTCGAAGTGGAGGCGCCAGAAGACTTCCTCGGCGATGTGATGGGAGATTTGAACTCTCGTCGCGGGCACATCGAGGGAATGGGAACGGAGGACGGTGTTACAAAGGTGGCTTCTAAGGTGCCTTTGGCCGAGATGTTTGGTTATGCAACCGACATCCGCTCTAAAACTCAGGGAAGGGGTTCCTTCTCTATGGAGTTCAGCCAGTACGAGGAAGTTCCGCGCAATGTGGCTGAGGCGATTATCGCCAGAAATAAAGGGAACGCATAGTTAGTTTTAGGAACACAAAAGAAAAATTCATGGCACGCGAAAAATTTGAAAGAAGCAAACCCCACGTCAACATTGGTACGATTGGCCACGTTGACCACGGTAAAACCACTCTGACGGCTGCTATTACCATGACGCTAGCAGCGGCAGGTAGTGCGAAGGCACAAAAGTATGATGAGATCGACGCAGCGCCTGAAGAGAAAGCACGCGGCATTACTATCAATACTGCTCACGTAGAGTATGAGACTGAAAGTCGTCATTACGCTCACGTTGATTGCCCTGGTCACGCTGACTATGTGAAAAACATGATCACGGGTGCGGCGCAAATGGACGGCGCAATCCTGGTGGTTTCTGCAGCAGATGGCCCAATGCCTCAAACCCGTGAACATATCTTGCTTGCAGGTCAGGTTGGCGTACCTAACATCGTTGTGTTCATGAACAAGCAGGATCAAGTAGACGACGAAGAGCTGCTTGAGCTGGTTGAGCTAGAGATCCGCGAGCTTCTCAGCTCCTACGATTTCCCTGGCGATGACATTCCTGTTGCGGCAGGCTCTGCACTCAAGGCCGTTGAAGCGTTAACTGCAAATCCTAGCGTGGCTCGTGGCGATGATGAGTGGGTGGACAAAATTCACGCACTGATGGATGAAGTTGACGCTTACATTCCAACGCCTGAGCGTGAAACTGACAAACCTTTCTTGATGGCTGTCGAGGATGTCTTCTCGATTACGGGCCGAGGGACCGTTGCAACGGGCCGTATCGAGCGCGGTGTTGTCAAGGTAGGTGAGACTGTTGAGTTGGTCGGCATTAAAGAAACCACCAGCACAACGGTTACTGGCGTTGAGATGTTCCAAAAGACTTTGGACTCTGGACAGGCTGGTGACAATGTGGGCGTTCTTCTCCGCGGCGTTCAAAAAGAAGATATTGAGCGCGGCATGGTACTGGCCAAGCCAGGCTCTATCACACCTCATACTGAGTTTGAGTCTGAAGTTTATGTTTTGAATAAGGAAGAGGGCGGCCGCCATACTCCTTTCTTCCCTGGATATAAGCCTCAGTTCTATGTGCGAACCACTGACGTGACAGGTTCCATTGAGAGCTTCACAGCGGATGACGGCAGCGCTGCTGAGATGGTAATGCCAGGTGATCGCATTAAAATGAACGTTAAGCTCATCAACCCTATTGCCATTGAGCAAGGCATGCGCTTTGCTATTCGTGAGGGTGGCCGCACGGTAGGTGCGGGCGTTGTTTCTAAGATTACCAAGTAAGTCGTCTTCGGATAACGTGATACATTGGTAGGGTCATAGCGATGCTATGACCCTATGGGTGTCCTGGTGTGGTGACATCTCTACTCGACAACACACCGATTGAACCTAGAAAATTAAATCATTTCGCGCCCAAGAGCGCTGACATTTTATGGCCGCTACTATTCAACAACAGAAGATTCGCATCCGACTCAAGGCGTTTGATCGCCGTTTGCTGGATACTTCTTGCGAAAAGATTGTCGAAACTGCCAACCGCACAAACGCAACCGCCGTTGGTCCTATCCCCTTGCCTACAAAACGTAAAATCTATTGTGTTTTGAGATCCCCTCACGTCGATAAAGATTCCCGTGAGCATTTTGAGACACGTACACACCGCCGCATCATTGATATTTATCAGCCCTCTTCTAAGACAATCGATGCCTTAATGAAGCTCGACTTGCCTGCTGGTGTTGATATTGAAGTTAAGCTCTAGGCTTTTTCCTCGTCCTCACCGCTGGGTAGCATTACGTTAGAATAAGGCCAGCATACCGCTGCTTCTCAGATGAGCGGATGTCTGGCCTTATTTTGTATGTAATGGACTTTTCTTCGGACTTTTCTTCGTCGGTTGCCGTCCGCGAACTACCGCTCTTTCCCTTGCCAGAGCTAGTACTCTTCCCGGGTCGGCAGCTCCCGCTTCATATTTTTGAGCTGCGCTACCGGATGATGATGAATACGATTTTTGAGGGAGATCGCCGGTTTGGCGTCCTCATGATCGATCCAAACACGGGCGAAATTGCCAAAGTTGGCTGCTGTGCAGAAGTCATTCACTATCAGCGCATGCCCGATGATCGAATGAAGATTATGACATTGGGGCAGCAGCGTTTTCGCATATTGGACTATGTGCGTGAAACCCCCTATCGTGTGGGTTTAGTGGAGTGGATTGAAGATGAACCAGTCGAAAAAGATTTGCGCCCCTTGGCAAACGAAGTAGATAGATTATTAAGGGATGTTGTTCGTTTATCCGCCAAGCTAACTAGTCAGGATATTGATTTCCCAGATGATATTCCAGAGCTACCCCTAGAACTTTCGTACTGGGTTGCTAGCACGCTATACGGTGTTTCTCTAGAACAACAGTCTTTGCTAGAGATGCAGAATACCCTCAAGCGGCTAGAGCGTGAAGCTGAAATTCTAAAATCAACCCGTAATAATTTGGCTGCTCGAACAGCCTTAAAGGATGTTCTTGAGTAAAGATATTCTTGAGTAAAGATGGTGTTGCATTCATTCAGAGATTTGTGCAATGTCTTTGATTTCGTAGCTCCCAAAGATCCTTAGCGTAGCGGTATGCATTTTTAGTAGGTTCAAAGCTGTCTCCATCGCTGCATCATCTGCGCTAGCTTCAACATCGACAAAGAAGATGTAGTCTCCCAGCGCTTTTTTAGTCGGTCGTGACTCAATTCGGCTCATGTTTATATTGAGCACAGAAAAGAGCTGCAGTGGCTTGAGCAGTGCACCAGGTTCGTTCGAACGAAGACTAAATGCCATTGAGGTATACTTTCCATGGTTTGCAGGCTGCTGCCCTAGAACCCAGAACCGGGTAGAGTTGCCATCGAAATCGTTGATTGGATGGGCAAGTATAGGTAATCCATAGAGTTTGGCGCCCCAACTTGAGGCGATCGCACCTTTAGTCATGTCTTCGTCAAGCCAAGGCAATGGTTCTGTCGTAGAACTGGTAGGGATTAACTTAGCCCATGGGGTATGAGTGTTCAACCACTCACGGCACTGGGTTAGCGCTTGTGGATGAGAATAGATAAATTGAATGTCGCTGAGATTTTCTGCTCGAGAGATTAGCGCATGGTGAACCGGCAAATTAAAAGCTTGCTGAATCTTCAGCGTTTCAATTTCCCAAAGCGTATCGAGTGTAATGGTAACGCCACCACCGATAGAGTTTTCGATGGGCACCACGCAAAAGTCTGTCGTACCTTCCTCCGTTGCCTTGATGGCTTGAGCAATCGTGGCATAGGTCTTGAGCTGAGGATTTTGGCTTTCTAAGCCATGAGCATAGGTAGCTGCTGCAAAGTCTGAAAAAGTTCCCTTAGGGCCAAGGTGAGCAATTGAAACCGTCATAGGTCAGCGGATGTATATAACCGAAGGTGTGTATTCCGAATAGAGAGCAATATTGGCACAAAAGATTGCTAGGGTAGCTTATTATGCATACGTCTTCCTTTATCTTTACCTACCCTGGTCTTTACCAACAGCTATGGTTCGCTTCAATGCCTCACAGTCCGTTACCATTGCTGTTCCAGCAAAGCCACGTTCTATTGAGGATTACTTAAGTGAGGTAAGCCGGCTAGTTTATGCCTTGGTCGATGAGCAACAGGTAGAAGTGATTCACCCCAACTTATTTCGAGTTAAGACCAAACCTATAAAATTCTTTAACCTATCGCTGCAGCCTATCAGCGATATCCGGATTTGGCACGAAGATAACGCCGTGCGTCTTAGCTCTGATAGGTGTGTGCTCGAGGGACAGCAATCGTTCAATGATAGATTTTTGATTGCTATGCAAGGCTACTTAGTCGTACAACCGACAACAACAGGACAGCAGCTACGCGGACAAGCAAACTTAGGCATCAGTGTAGACTTACCACAGGCATTAAAACTCACTCCTAAATACCTATTGGAGCGTACTGGCAATAGCTTGCTTAACGGTATTTTGCTCACCCTCCGCCAACGTCTCATGCGTCAGCTCATTGTCGACTATTGTGCATGGGCAGATGAGCCAATATCAGAGGCAGCATGCTAATCATCATAAGCTTTGCTTAGAAAATAGAGCTTAGTGGCCTAACGGTCAAATCATCGGGTCAGTTTTTGACCTTGGCAAGTACGAAAAGATCGTCTGTGCTGACGGCAGATACCCAAGTTCATAATCCCTGCACGATGCTTGGCACTGCCATAACCTTTGTTAGAAGCTAAGTCATAGCCTGGGTAGTGCTGCGCTAAGCGAACAATCAAATCATCTCTCCACACTTTTGCAATGATACTAGCGGCGGCGATCGCAAGCTCTTTTTGGTCTCCCTTCACAATGGTTCTTTGCGCCATGGGTAATCCAGGCACCCTCTGATTACCATCAACTAAACATACAGTAGGTGTATCCTCCAGCCGAAGAATAGCGCGGCGCATTGCCAGTAAAGAGGCCTGTAAAATGTTGATACGGTCTATCTCATAGACAGAGGCCATCCCAATTTCACAAATAGCCGTTTGCCTAATTTGCTGAGACAACTGCTGCCGCCTGCTAGGGGAGAGCTTTTTACTGTCAGTGACACCAGCAGCAGTCAGTGTGGCAATTATCTGCTCCGGTAAAACTACGGCCGCTGCAACGACCGGACCAAACAAAGCACCTCGCCCAACTTCATCTACGCCGCAGACAATCACGTTATCCGTTTACTCGCTCGCGGAAGACCGACGGCGGCGACGGCGACGAACCACGACTTTTTCCGCTGATTCCATCTCATCATCAGTGGATTCATTGGTTTGTGGCCCGGTGCCGTTGCCTACCTCTTGAGGCAATTGGGTTAAATCACGCTCAGTTTTGACAGGCAGTGTTGCCTTTTTCGACCTCTCATCAGATTTATCTGCACTACCCGCACGATTAGAGCGTCTGCGCCTGCGTATAGGGCGATCCGATTTATCGGCATCTGTCTCAGAGTTATCCTCATAGGCGCCAGATGCGGGCCGTTCTTTTAGTTCAGAGTCATCGCTGTCTGAGTCATTCCTATCCGAGCTATCAACTGCTAACTCTGCACTTTTGCCTCCTTTTTGTTCTACAGAACTCGACGATTGAATGACGCGCTTGTTAGCACCCTCGGATAAAACTTTGGCTCTAGCTTCTGTCAAAAAAGCTTCTGCCTCTCCCGGCAAAACAACAGAGACCTCTACGTTTTGAGGATTGGCAACAGGCTGATCTGTATAGGCCAGCGGTGAGATGCCCATTGTGGCGTAAATACGCTGCACATCAATGGGCATCTCCACAGCAATCAGTTCAGGAGGATCTTCTGACTTACGGCGATTGTTGCGTGTACGCTTGTTCCGGCTAGACAACTCACCATTGGCAACCACTTTTTCAGATTGGGAATCGAATCTATCCTCTGAACTATCTAAATTTGCTTTTTCAGCTCTCTCAGCTCTGCCACGCCGCTGGTTACTGGGCCTTTCATCAGAAGCATCCTTCAGCGTAGGCACCGAACTAGATGAACCCGAGCGCGATCCCCGTGACGAGTTGTCGGAACGGCGACGGCGACGACGACTGCTACGTCCATTTTTATCCTGGTAACTAGGATGGTTAACCAGATCCAATTCCTGTAGTTCTGACTGTGGATCTAAGCTCACTGCAGCGCGATTATCCCGACTTGCCTTGGCAGACGGACGGCTAGAGTAACTTTGGGCTGGCGAACTGAAGCCTTGAGAGCGTGAGGCAAAGGCAGTCAGTGACTCAGTATGGTCAGGTGCTTCACCAGGGAGATGGGCAAGATGGCCTAACCCTCCACAGGTAGGACAAGCTTGACCAAAGAGTTCATAAATATTTTGCCCCTGGCGTTTTCGAGTGAGTTCCACCAGGCCTAACTCTGAAAGTTGAGAAATCTGAGGACGGGATTTATCGGAACGCAAAGACATCCCAAACTGCTCTAGAACCTGAAGCTGATCGCGCCTAGATTCCATATCGATAAAATCGACAACAATCACGCCTGCAATGTTACGTAGCTTGAGCTGTCGAGCAATTTCCACAGCCGCTTCGCAGTTAGTCCACAATACGGTCTCGCGAGAAGTCGCCGAGCGGGTAAACGAGCCAGAGTTTACATCAACGACCGTGAGTGCTTCGGTAGGTTCGATAATAATATAACCGCCAGAGGGCAGATCTACTCTAGGCTTCAGCGCCTCACGGATAGCGGCATTGACGCGAAAGTACTCCAGGATTTGGGTAGGTTCTCGGTGATGATCGATAAGAATCCCAGCCGGAATGCGGCCATCACTCCATCCTGCAAGGTGGCGTTTAGTGCGCTCGAAGCCACTTTCGGTGTCAGTAACAATCCGATTGACGTTGTCACTGTAGACATCGCGCAGTACTTTTTGGATAAAGTCATCGTCGCGGTTGAGAAGGGATGGTGGGCGGGTATTCATCGCCTCTTGCTGAATACTCTCCCAACGCTTTTGCAGGGCCTCTAAATCCTCAATAATGGCATCTTCAGAGACACCTTCGGCCTCGGTTCGAATCAGCAACCCTGTTCCCGATGGCTTAATCAAGATACCCAGTGCCCTAAGACGATTTCTTTCTGTTTCGTTACGAATGCGGCGGGATAGATTGACACCCTTGCCATAGGGCATCAAAACAAGATAACGACCTGGAAGCGTCACTTTGCCGGTGAGCCTTGGGCCTTTGTTCCCGGTTGGCTCCTTCATAATTTGCACGAGCACTTTTTGCCGAGGGGCCAGTAGCTCCGTGATAGGGCCTGCTGTTCGCTTCAGCTTTAACGGCCCTAGATCAGAGACATGCATAAAACCATTTTTGTCTTTATCTCCGATGTTGACGAAGCAAGCATCAATGCTGGTTAGGATATTTTCTACCGTGCCAATATAGATATCTCCGACTTGGTGACTACCCGTCGCAACGATAATCTCTTGAATTTGATCTTCTTCGAATACGGCAGCGACACGATGCTGCTCCGCGATAACAATCTGCTTGGACATTAAAGAATTCCTCTGAAGCCTACTGTGCAAGTACCCATCCGAAATTCTGAAGGCGTTGCGGCTAGCGGCTTGTTGAGTTGTAAGTAAAGAGTAAAAAACTGAAGCTTGCGGAAATTACTGAAAGGCTTGTAAACCTTGCTGGGTCTGTTGTGTTGTACCTGCTTACTTTGTCTGCCCACCGGAGCAACCTTGTCAGAGGGCGCTGTGAGAATGGAGTAGAAGCAATAAGCCCTAGAGTAAAGATGGGTTTTAAATAAAATTGAGTTCAGATAATTTGAAAAAACCTGTTGAAACTGGAGCCAGTTAAAGAGATTCTTTCTCGAATCTCTCCAATCATTCCTTAGGGTTTGTTAGGGGTTCGTGATATCTAGACTTGGACTTTTCAGCCAGAAATTCATGGATGTTAGAGAGCTCACATCTGGGAACCTAGCTTATAGCTTAGAGATTCTGTGAAAATGAAACAGCCTAAGAAAAAAGTTATGCTGCTGAAAGAACAGTGCAGAGCTGCTCTCTCTCATGTAAGTGACACCTACAGATAAAGTAGTACGCCAATCGTTCTTTTATTAAAGTCTTTGTCTACACTCTTCTGCCCTATCGACAGATTTACTTAAAGCTTTTCACACGCTTAGCTCTGCAACGCTTAGCTCTGTAAGAGCAAGATAACAGTCGATATTTCAATCGAGCTAATTACCGTAAGCCTGTACGGGAGAGGCCGCACTCAAGCAGGTGAAAAACCTAGCTACTCTCTGTAAGCTAATGCCTTCCCTGGCAATAGTCCGCCTCTTTCAGAGTTATGTAGTGGCTGTATTATAGCGCCAGAGGTGATTTTCTGCTTTTCCGATACAAAATTTTAATAAAAACGTCTGCCGAATCGCTCGAAAGCATGACTCAACAGACGTTTTCGCATTTCGATAAAGCGGGTGCTTGGGCTTTGCTGTCGCGTTTACCCAACACATATTAGGTGGTCTAGCAGGCCAGCACGCCTATGATACGGAGACAGTGGAGGCAGTGGAGAGCGATCGCTTTCGTTTTCCTGAGGCCCGAGAGGTTTTGCCTGCCGATTTGTTACCAGTAGAGGTTGTGGCATCTATATCAATATGCTGAAGCATGAGCACCGCTACTGGATACTGTTTGGGGAGTTCGCGCCGCACAAACTTACGGATATCCTCTTCTAGGCGAGACTGTAAGCCATCCCACTTGACGGTGGGAGTGTGGCTGCTAGGGTCATCAATCACTTCTTTCCAGCGATCGCGCAAAGACTGCTTTACCGTCTGAATCACCCCGCGTTCCCACTGCTCTCTTGTTTTAACCGTAACAACACCCCGCAGATTCACAGATGGATCGCCTAGTAGCTGACCTTGTCCACTGACAGTAACGGAGACTGTTACAATGCCGTCTTCTGCCAGTTGCTGACGCTCCTTGAGTACCGTACGTTCCACAATGCCCGTGCGTGATGCATCCACCAGCTCAACGCCAGAGGTGACCTGTCCATCAACGTTCATGCTATCGGCTGTTAGCTTTATCACATCGCCATTGTTCACAATCGCAGCGTTGCCTTTCTCTACACCTAGCTGATAGGCCATCTCTGCATGCTTAACTAGCATTCGATGCTCACCATGAACTGGGATGAAGAATTTAGGACGCGTGAGTGCCAGCATTAGCTTGTGATCTTCCTGGTAGCCGTGGCCAGAGACATGGAGGCCTTTGCCTTTGCCATAGATCACTCGTGCGCCTTGCATCATTAGTTTGTCGATGGTGCTAACAACGCTAATGGTGTTGCCTGGAATAGGGTTGGACGAGAAAAGAACAGTGTCGCCCTTGTGAATTCTAATTTGGCGGTGCGAGCGGTTGGCGATACGGGTGAGCGCGGCCATGGGTTCACCTTGAGATCCAGTAGTCAGGATCATGGCCTTTTCGTCGGGACACTGCTTCAGCATGTTGAGGGGTTTAAACAAGCTGTCAGGCGCATCAATGTAACCTAAGTTCCGCGCATGGGCAATGACATTGAGCATGGAGCGGCCCACAACAAAGACATCGCGTTTGTGCTTTTGGGCTAGTTCCAGGATCATACTGACCCGGTGAACAGAGGAGGCAAAAGTGGTAACGAATAGTCTACCTTTGGCGTCGTTGAACTCTCTGTCGAGGTTGGGAAATACCGCTCTTTCTGAGGGCGTATTACCAGGAATCTCTGCATTCGTGGAGTCGCTGATGAGGCACAGAACGCCTTTCTCGCCGTATTCTGCTATTTTTTGAAAGTCGAAATATTCGCCGTCTACAGGCGTGTGATCGACTTTGAAGTCGCCGCTGTGAATAACAGTACCCACAGGGGTTTCGATCGCCATTGTGAAGCTGTCGGCCATCGAGTGGGTATTGCGAATGTATTGCGCTTTGAAATGTTTACCGAATTGAACAGTATCGCGGGGGCCAACGGTGTGGATTTTGGTGCGATCGCTCACCCCGGCCTCTTCCAACTTACCCTGCAGCAAAGCCATGGCTAAGCGAGGGCCGTGAATGACTGGAATATTAAATTGCTTGAGGTGAAAGGCAATACCACCAATATGATCTTCGTGACCGTGGGTTACGATCATGCCTTTAATCTTGTGCTGATTTTCCTTGAGATATGTAATATCAGGCAGCACAATATTAACGCCATGCATCCCTTCCGTTGGGAAAGAGAGGCCAGCATCTAAGAGCACTATTTCATCATCATACTCAAATACACAGGTATTTTTTCCTATCTCATGCAAGCCGCCTAGCGGAATGATTTTAAGTGTTTTCCCAGTATTACCTGGGGCTTGCTTACCCGCATTTGGAGATGTCTTTGCTGCATTAACTGAGCCAGCATTACTGCCATAGCTAGAGGCACCGTTTCGGCTACTGCGTCTACTTCTTCTGCGAGGAGTCCCGTTTCCAGTACCGCTATTATTAGAATTTTTACTTTGGCTGTTGCCGTTGCTGTCACTTCTACTCATGTAGTTTCCTAAATGTTAAACGAATCGAAAGGCTGATATATATGTCGCTAAATCCAGAGCTGAGGCGAGCACTCTGATTTCGTTGAGTTCCAATTGGAATATTTCTATGAATTTTCTAGATAACGCTGCTGTGGGGGGTACTGAACTAAGCCTAAATTAGCCAAAACTTTAAAAAATCAAGAAAGGCTGTTCAGGGAGGAAAGGTGCATTCAGTCAACTAGCCAGTTTCAATCAAGCAATAAGCTTGTTAGTTGACTGCGACATGTTTAGAACAGGTTCCGCTTCTGAAACGGGTCAACAGCTGACAGCGCCTACTCCCAAGATGAATCAACTCAGCGCCTGATGAACTATTCGGACGAGGTTCGTTGGCATCGCTTGCTCAAGCGCCAAAACTAATGACCTACTGAAACTCAGTAAAATTTGCACTCATTGAGTCATTAGCAATATCGGCTACTCACTGTTACCTGATGACTGTATACGTGATGACCGTATACCTGATAATCATTCTCCTGATGACCGGCCCCAGTAGTAATACAGCTGCTCGTCAGCCTTTCCTCCTTTGCCGTAAGTTTCAAATCTACGGCACCTGTATCAATAATATTTGTTGCCTATTAAATTTCTCCTTACCTAAATTGCGCTTTCCCTAAGGTTACATTGCATATTTTTTCTGGTGCAGCTTTTGCGAGATTCGGACAATCAGCGTCCTAATCTCAACGTTAGCGCTGCGCAGGCAAATTCAATTCTGTCAGGACTGCTTTAACAGCTTGAGTGATTTCAGGAGTTTTCTCACAGAGTGGCGGGCGGCATCTCCCCACTGACCATCCCTGAACTTCCAGTGCGGCCTTGAGCGGAATCGGGCTAGTCACCGAAAACAAAACCTTGAATAGAGGCAGGAGTCTGAGATGGATTTTCAGAGCACCCCCTACATCGCCTTTTTCAAAGGCACGAATCATATTCTGCAGTAGCTCGCCTGCTAAGTGACTGGTAACGCTCACTACGCCAACCGCACCCACAGAAAGCATGGGCAAGGTCAAAGAATCGTCTCCAGAGTAGATCTCAAAATCTGAGGGGCAGATCCTGCTGATTTCGCTGACTTGATCAAGGTTCCCACTTGCCTCTTTAATGGCAACGATATTGGATATGTCAGCTAGCTCAGCAACCGTACGAGGCAAAATATTACAGCCCGTGCGTCCAGGTACATTGTAGAGCATGAGCGGTAAATCAGGGACGGCTTGGGCGATCGCCTTAAAGTGTCCTGCTAAACCGGCTTGAGGCGGCTTATTGTAATAAGGCACCACCTGCAAAGAACCATCTAACCCAAGCTTTGCCGCCTTTCTAGTCGCTTCAATCGCCTCGCTTGTGCTGTTAGAGCCTGTACCTGCAAGTATC
This sequence comes from Cyanobacteria bacterium P01_D01_bin.105, assembly GCA_039025345.1. GTDB lineage: Bacteria > Cyanobacteriota > Cyanobacteriia > Phormidesmidales > Phormidesmidaceae > Phormidesmis. Next base: position 61,176 of record JBCCOO010000022.1, read on the forward strand.
TTTGCCCGACCGTTCACAGCCTGCTTGACAGCTTTAAATAGCTCATATTCCTCATTCCATGTAAGGGCAGGAGATTCTCCGGTTGTGCCACAGACCACCACAGTATCGGTACCGTGATCAACCAAGTGGCTCGCCAGCGCTTCCGCAACAGGATAGTTCACGTCTCCAGATGGCAAAAATGGCGTTGCCATCGCGGTCAACACCCGACCGAAGGTAGGTGCTGAGCTGTCAGTGCTCGTCATACAAATGGCCTTGTTTTCTTGTTTTGTGTGTACTTCTTACTAGCAAATCGAGACCACTGTGGCAGCCCTCAAAAGACGACTAAAACCACCATCAGAAGCGCCGCCCCTATGCTAGAGCAGGTTCTTTTAACCAGCTTCTGTCTACAACTAACTCAGCAATTTGCAGTGCATTCAGCGCTGCACCTTTGCGGATCTGATCGCCGCATAGCCATAGCTCTAGCCCAGACGGATGCGAAATATCTTGGCGGATGCGCCCCACCAGCACATCGTCTTCTCCACTAGCATCTATCGGCATTGGGAAATAGTTTGCATTCCAATCTTCTACAAGTTGAACACCAGGGGCCTGTTCAATGGCTTTTCTAGCCTTCTCAATATCAAAAGGCTGATCAAACTCCAGATTGACACTTTCAGAATGGGCTCGCAGTACGGGAACCCGTACACAAGTAGCTGAAACACGCATATCTGGGATCCCAAAAATTTTGCGGGTCTCGTTCACCATTTTCATCTCTTCTTCGCAGTAGCCCTTGGCGTTGATAGGGGTGTTGTGTGGGAAAAGATTAAATGCAAGAGGATAAGGAAAGCTTTCAGTAGGAGGCTTCTCTCCGTCCAAAATAGCCTGAGCCTGCTGCTTGACTTCTTCCATTGCCCGAGCACCTGCCCCACTGGCCGATTGGTAAGTTGCGACAACGATGCGTCGGATGGGCTGAAGCTGCTGCAAGGGCCAGAGCGCAACACTCATTAAAATTGTAGTGCAGTTAGGATTTGCAATAATCCCAGTGTGGTTTTTAGCAGCTTCCGGATTTACTTCAGGAACCACTAAGGGGACAGAGCCATCCATACGAAAGGCACTGGAGTTATCAATCATGAGTGCGCCAGCTTCGATAATGGTTTGTGCCCACTGCTTAGAAGTTGAGCCACCTGCAGAAGCTAAGACGATATCAACGCCCTGGAAGCTCTGTGCGGTGACAGCCTCGACCGTGAGTTCCTCTTCTCTAAAGGTTACTTTTTTGCCAGCCGAGCGAGGGGATGACAGTAGCTTCAGTGATTTCAATGGGAAATCGCGTTCCGCTAAGAGCTGTATCAACTCGGTGCCTACTGCGCCAGTAGCACCCAAAACGGCAACATTGTAAGAACTAGGCAATCGCTTATCCTCCGCTTGGCCTCCTCTCGCTAACCTCTTTGTCCTATTAGATTACTGGCCCTATAGATTATGAGTGCGAATGGAGGGGGTTAGTGCATTTACTCGGGTTTTATCACTATACATTAAGTGAAAAATTGATTTGACTGTTCATCTACTTAATGAATGTAGTGATTCTGAGCACCCAGGAATTCAGACACTTAGCGCTCCTAGGATAGCCATCACAAAGCCGCTTGCGCCATCAATCATCTGCCTCGTCTGGTTTAAGCGCCTAACAAGCGTACGGAACTAAGTCTAGTTTGCTCATCTTTCATTGAATCTCACAGTCAAGACAGTGAGTTCCATCATCAGATCTGAAAGGGATAGGAAGATTAATCGGAATCAATATGATGAGGTGTATGATTACTAACTGGCATGGTTCCTAATTGCCTGTGTCTGCTAACGTCAACCGTTAGCGCTAGAGAAACATTGAAAAAATATTCGGTCTGTCCATAAAGGCCCACTCGAAGTGTCTATGAAAGTTACCCAGGAAAATTTACCCGATAGTCAAATCGGATTGGAGATTGAGGTTCCCGCAGAACTCACAAAGCAGAGCTACGAAAAGGTTCTACGGGACTACATGAAGTCTGCAAACATTCCTGGGTTTCGCAAAGGTAAGGTACCTCGCCAAATTTTAATTCAGCGCATCGGCAGCATGCAGCTCAAAGCTGCAGCCTTAGAGGACATGCTGCAAAAGGTGATTGAGCAAGCCGTTAAGCAAGAAGAGATCGAAGCGTTAGGCAATTATCAACTACGCTCCGACTTCGAAGAATTGATGGGGCAATTTGAGCCCGGTAAAGCGCTAACGCTATCGGCGTCTGTCGATGTGCCGCCTCGAATTACGTTAAGCAAGTATAAGGACTTGGAAGTACAGGCTGAGGAGATTAAGCCTGTAGAGGGCAAAGTAGATGAAACCATCGAGAGCTACCGTGAAAACTTAGCAACGCTCGTGCCCATTGAAGATAGGGCTGCTGCTGAGGGCGATGTCGCCGTCGTTGACTTTGTGGGTAAAGCGAAAAATGAAGATGGTGAGCTAGAAGAATTTGAGGGCGGTAGCGCTTCAGATTTTCAGGTAGAAATTAAGGAAGGTCGCTTTATCCCTGGCTTTGTCGAAGGCATTGTGGGTATGAAGCTAGAAGAAGAAAAAGACGTTGAGGTTACCTTCCCTGAAGATTACCCTCAGGCAGAATTAGCAGGGCAACCGGCAACATTTGCAATCAAGCTAAATGAGCTGAAGGAAAAGGAACTGCCTGATGTGGACGATGAGTTTGCTGAAGAAGTCAGTGAATTTGAGACCTTAGAGGCGCTGCGCAAGTCATTAGAAGAGCGCTACGAGCAAGAGGCGACGGATGCAACGGATGCCAATATTGAACAGGCGCTGCTGGATGAATTGGTTAAGCATATTGATGCTGAAATTCCGGACACGCTGATTAAGCGAGAAGTTGATTTTATTGTGACGCAGACGGCCATGCAGCTGAGTCGTCAGGGCATTGATTTGAGCAAGTTTTTGACTAAGGAGCTTGTTGATGGCATGCGATCTAATGCTCGTCCTGAGGCGGTTGAGCGCTTACAGAGAACTTTGGCGCTGGGCGAAATCGCCAAGCAGGAATCCATCAAAGTGGAAGAGGATGAAATTAAGGATCGCACTGAAGAGATGATGGCAGAAGTGGAAGATCCGTCTCAGGTCGATCCAGAGCGGCTAAATCAGGTCGTCAATGAGGACTTGCTGAAAGAGAAGATTTTGGCTTGGCTGAAGGAAAACTGTAAAGTTGAGCTAGTTCCAGAAGGCACGTTAACGCCTGAAGAACCTGAAGAATCTGAGGATGTATCTGCAGAAGCAGTAGATGATGACGAAGAGGCTGAGGCGGTTGAGGCTGAGGTAGTCGTTGACTAACCGTGTGATAAATCGGTGTGATAAATCGGTTGAGATAGGGGGCGATCGCCTCGTCTTTTATCAGGCGGATTACCGTCTCTGTCGAAAACTAATTGATCCGCTACATTGGTATCGCATCTTTACTTTCTGATGGGTTGAGATGCGGTACATTAGACACGAATATAGGCAGCAGCAGGTTTATGGATACATCAAGTCGTATTATTTTGCCGCATCATATGCCGTCTTTTGGGACGATGCCTTCGGGGGTCGTTCCCACTGTTATTGAGCAGTCTGGACGGGGCGAGCGAGCATTTGATATCTATTCGCGGCTGCTGCGTGAGCGCATTATATTTTTGGGTACGCCTGTGATGGACGAGGTGGCCGATTCAATTGTGGCTCAACTCCTTTATCTGGATGCAGAAGATCCTGAGAAGGATGTACAGCTTTATATCAACTCGCCGGGTGGTTCAGTTACTGCGGGTATGGCTATCTATGACACGATGCAGCAGATTCGCCCAGATGTGGTGACCATTTGTTTTGGCCTAGCAGCGAGCATGGGGGCATTTTTGCTCTCTGGCGGTGCAAAGGGAAAACGCATGAGTTTGCCGAGTGCGCGGGTCATGATTCATCAGCCATCCGGGGGCGCTCAGGGGCAGTCAGCTGATATTGAGATTCAGGCTCGGGAAATCTTGTATTTGAAGAAGCGCTTGAACGAAATGCTCTCGGAGCATACCGGTCAGGATTTGAAGCGCATTGAGGAAGATACTGAGCGTGACTTTTTCATGTCTGCTGAAGAAGCCAAAGAGTACGGCCTAATTGATCAAGTGGTAACTCGGAAGATACTCTCTGAAACTAAGCTGACTGCGGTAGGTTAACGCTATGTCTAAATACGATTCCCATCTAAAGTGTTCCTTTTGTGGCAAGTCGCAGGAACAGGTGCGCAAGCTCATTGCTGGCCCTGGGGTCTACGTATGTGACGAGTGCGTCGATCTGTGTAATGAAATTTTGGATGAGGAGCTGTTTGACTCTAGTTCCTCTGTGGCTGCGCCCGCTCAGCGGCGTGAACAGGCCCCTGAAAGGCGACGTAAGTCCCCTTCTCGAATTGCACTTAATCAAATTCCGAAACCCCGCGAAATAAAAGCATACTTGGATGAGCATGTCATCGGCCAAGACGATGCTAAGAAGGTACTTTCAGTAGCGGTTTATAACCACTACAAGCGTTTGAGCTTTGTGAATGCGGAAGGTGAAGATGCACCGGAAGATGACATTGAACTGCAAAAGTCGAATATTTTGTTAATTGGACCAACGGGCTGCGGTAAGACACTGCTGGCTCAGACACTGGCGGCAATTTTAGAGGTGCCGTTTGCCGTTGCGGATGCAACAACGCTAACCGAGGCGGGCTACGTGGGCGAGGATGTGGAGAACATTCTGCTGCGGTTGCTTCAGGTGGCGGATTTAGATGTGGAGGAAGCACAGCGCGGCATTATTTACATTGATGAGATCGATAAGATTGCACGCAAAAGTGAGAATCCTTCGATTACTCGTGATGTGTCGGGTGAGGGCGTCCAACAGGCACTTTTGAAGATGCTGGAAGGAACGGTTGCAAATGTGCCTCCTCAAGGGGGGCGTAAGCATCCGTATCAAGATTGCATTCAGATTGATACGAGTAATATTCTCTTTATTTGTGGTGGCGCGTTTGTGGGCCTCGATAAGGTTGTGGAGCAGCGCATTGGCAAGAAGTCGATGGGCTTTGTTCAACCAGGTAAGGAAATTAAACGGGATAAGAAGTCCAGCCAAACCCTGAAGCATCTGGTTGCGGACGATATTGTTAAGTTCGGGATGATTCCTGAATTTATTGGCCGTATTCCGGCCATTTCGATTGTGGAGCCGCTGGATGAAAAGACGTTGGTTTCTATTCTGACGGAGCCAAAGAACGCATTGGTGAAGCAGTTTAAGAAGTTGATGCGGATGGATAATGTGGATTTGGAGTTTCAGCCTGAGGCAATCAGAGCGATCGCCAAAGAAGCTTACAACCGCAAAACCGGTGCCAGAGCACTTCGCAGCATCATCGAAGAAATTATGCTCGACATCATGTACGAGCTACCTTCTCGTGAAGATGTAAAGCACTGTGTATTGACAAAAGAAATGGTAGAAAATCGATCAACAGCTGATTTGATTGTTCATCCCACTTCCATTCCTGAACCTGAGTCGGCATAGACACCCTGATCACAGATATTGCACTTATTGAATTAAGGGGCAACAGCGTTAACTTTCCACACTGCTTTTGAAGGTTTGTGATCGTTCTCGCATCTAGGCAATCCCACTTTTTATAATCTCTGCATACGAGATAATTAGAAAAGTGAAGGACGCGAATGCCCTACGTTAGCGTGAACGGCGTTGATCATTATTACGAATGGATTTCTACCCAAGACCATCCTGGCAACTATGCAAAACCGGTGATGGTCTTTTTGCATGGTTGGGCAGGGTCTGCCCGGTACTGGGAATCAACGGCTGAGGCGATCAAAGATGAGTATGATTGCTTGCTCTACGATATGCGTGGGTTTGGGCGTTCTAAATCAGCAGCGCCAGAAACAATGGCAGCAGACCCTACGCTCGGTTCTTTAGAAAGCTTTGCTGAAGATCTCGTCGGGCTTTTAGATACACTCCATCTAACGAAGCCGGTTTATATCAACGCCCATTCTCTAGGCGGGACGGCAGGGCTCTATTTCTTAGATCGGTATCCTGAGCGGATTGAGAAAGCGATTTTGACCTGCAATGGCAGCTTTCCCTATCAAAAATGGGCCTTTGAGGCGTTTTATCTATTTGGGGGCTACGTCGTTGCCTTCCGTCCCAAGTGGCTGGGGAGAATTCCTTTCGCGCCGCAGATGTTCATGTCTCGTTTTCTCAAGCGATCCATTCCACTCTCTGAGAAGAAAGCCTTTCTCAATGATTTTCTGATGGCTGATGGGCCAACTTCGATGGGGACGCTCAAAGCTGCGGTGAGTAAACATGCAACTGAAGTGATGCCAGTGGCGTTCGCGAATTTGAAAGTACCCACGTTGATGATTTCCGGAGAGTACGACAAAATTACGCCCGCCAAGCTGGGCCGTCAGGCGGCTAGCCTCACTGAGAATATGGCATACGTGGAAATGCCCAATACTGCGCACTTTCCCATGCTGGAAGATGCAGAGAACTATTTGAAAATTACGCAAGATTTTCTAACAAAGGTTAAGCAGCCCGTGGGCGCTGATGCGTAGGCCGGTCATTGGTGCTTAAGTCACTTGAGCTTAATCATGTGTGCTCATCTTAAGGCTTAATCATTGAGGCCTGACTCAATATCCTCAATGTAGCGATTGTCATAGGATAGCCGCTGCTCTCTGGCTCTACGCTCCATTTGTCGCATCACCGCTTCGCGTTCTCTCAGGCGCTGGTTCGCGGCATCTAGTTCTGCTTGTACGTTACCAATTGCGTTCACTGCGTTTCGCTCACTTAGCAGTGCAACTAGGTATTGATTGAGCTCAACACCTTCTGCTTTAGCAGCTTCTGTCAGCTTTTTGTGCAGCGTCTTTGGCACAACGAGCGATACTTCTCCGCTGTATTCTTCCATCGGTTCAGCGATTGCCTCAGCGGCTGGTTTACTGTCCGGGTTTATGCTGTTGCTCATAGCGTTGCTTATGGCGTTAAGGATTTTTATGATTCTTTGAATGACTCTTGTGAGAATAGGCCGATTAAAAGAATGCCGCATGGCGCATTGCCCGATGTTCTTTCATACACAATTCTTTAGTCGGTGCATGACTTCGACTAGCTTTAAGGCTTTTAATCTGAGACTTTTAGTTTGAGACTTTTAGTCTGAGACTTTTAATCTAAGCACTTTTATCAGGTGCAATCTCTCGCTTAGCAGTCTGCAGCTACCGCATCAGCCGCTTTATGTGTGCTTTCAGCTCGGCTAGCTCGTTGTTGAACGACTAAATCATTCTAAGTGAATCCCGTTCACTTAGGCGTTATACAAGATACTGAGTGAAGACTCGTGCCTTCTGCATTTGCACGCCTTGCAAAGTTCTCATGCAACAAACTACATCGGCATTCGCAGCATTAGACTATCGAATGTAATATCAAACATGCATAAAACAGACAAGCCACCTCGATCGAGGTGGCTTGTCTGTTTATGGCTTTGCGTATTAAGTAGTCACACGTGATTAATTATCATACGGTCGAGCGCATAATCGCCTTGCTCACTGCGGTCATTCATGCCATCAACAATCGCTTCGATGAGTTCGTCCTCATAGTCAAACATACGGCCAGCGAGTTCATGGGTTTTGA
>JBCCOO010000023.1:0-67829 GCA_039025345.1 Cyanobacteria bacterium P01_D01_bin.105
GTGGTGAGCATCACCACTACTTCACTACGGGGAACGCGGCGCATATTGGTAAACGATGACCAGCGAAATGTGCCGATAGACACCATGATCATCACAGCCACCAGCGCGGCCATGGGCATTTGTGCGACCCAGTCTTGCAAGAACAAAATAGAGACCAGCAGAAAGATGCCCGCTGCTAGCGTAGAGAGCCGACCCCGACCGCCAGACTGCACGTTAATCACAGACTGACCAATCATGCCGCATCCGGCCATGCCGCCAAAAAACGCGGTGACAATGTTGGCGATGCCTTGCCCTTTGGCTTCTTTGTTTTTGTCGCTGGGCGTATCGGTTAAATCATCGACTAATGATGCAGTGAGGAAAGATGCAAGCAGGCCGACAATGGCAAGCGTGAGGGAATAGGGCAGGATAATTTGCAGCGTTTCAAGATTGAACGGTACTTGGGGTAACGCAAAAATAGGCGGCGCGGTGGGCAGCTCTCCCATGTCGCCGACGGTGGGGACGTCTATGCCTAAGTTAATGGCGGCGGCGGTGATGACCACCAGAGCCACTAGCGGAGACGGAACAACTTGGGTAAAGCGGGGGAGGATGTAGATGATGCACAGCGAGAGCGCCACGAGGACGTACACCATAGACGGTACGTTTGTGAGCTGTGGAAGCTGCGCGACAAAGAGGAGTACGCCTAGCGCGTTGATGTAGCCGATCATCACGGCGCGAGGCACAAATTTCATTTGACGGCCCAGCTTAAGTAGGCCGAATATGACCTGAAAAATGCCGGTTAAGAAGGTGGCGGCTAGCAAGTACTGTAGCCCGTGGTCTTTCACTAAATCCACCATCAGCAGCGCCATAGCGCCAGTAGCCGCTGAAATAGAGCCGGGTCTGCCGCCGAGAAAGGCGGTGATGACGGCAATGATGAATGAGGCATAGAGGCCAACTTTAGGATCGACCCCGGCAATGATGGAAAAGGAGATGGCCTCAGGAATTAGCGCGAGTCCAACTAAGGCTCCGGCCAGCAGGTCGTCTTTGGGGTTCACGAGCCATTCCCGTTTGAGGGAACGCCAAGTGGGAGGGCGAACGTTGAGATTGCGAATATTCAAGGGTTTTCCTTATCTTTCCTTTATTAAGAAGCCTAAAAAATGGGCGGTAGCAGGCAAGCTGACAGGGCTGATGGCCCGATTATCCAGGCTACCAGTAGATCAGGCTATAGAAAACTGCTAAGGCAACCCCCACCCTTGGCGTCCCTTTTGTTAATTGCTGATAAACACTGCGTTTGTGCCCGCCCGCTAATGTTTTTGTTTCTCAGCTAGATCTGCGTGTATGAGTCACGCTTACCTAAGTAAGATTACTGTCTATCGATACGATTAGCCCATATGGGTAATGCAGTGATTTTGATATGTTTCAAAATCATTTCAGAGCGCTAACATTTGATTACTAGATTAAAAATAGATTAAATCGAAAATAAGAAGCGGTTATACAACACAGGGAAATAGGGTCAAAAGTTAAGAATTCACGTCAGCCTTCGCTACGCACACCACAAATGTAGGTAGCATTCTTAACGCAATAGTTTCCGTGTATTTTCTCACCAAAGTTTCCTCGCAAAAGTAAGGTATCCGAATTAAGGCATTCAAACGCTATGACTAAAGTCATCTCTTCAGCATCTGCAAAAAAAGTGGATAGTTCTTTTTCTCCTGAAGGCACCGGTTCTGAGACTGCCAAAAATGGTCAAATCGAGAATGGACAAATCAAGAATGGACAGACAATGTCGGCTGTTTCTCAAGACCTTGCCCAAGACAAAACGCGGCTGGGGGGCTACGCCTATCAAATTGTCCGTAAGCAGTCTCAGGTGATTGCAAAATTGCGATCGCCTGTTCTTGCTGACAATGATCCTGAAGATTTGCACCAAATGCGCATCGGCACTCGACGACTCGCTGCTGCCGTGCTGCTGTTTGAAGATGCGATTAGTATCACCTCTAAAAAAGGCAAACCAAAATCGGCGCAGGAACTTGCTAAAGCGATCAAAGGATTGACCAAGGTGCTGGGTGGCGTTCGTGACTTAGACGTAATGCAGCAGTGGTTTGCACACGCCCTAGCCAATGACAAGAACGCCAAATTTAGTAAGAAAGAGACAAAAATAATTAAGTCGCTGTTGAAAACCATTCGAAAACGGCGGAAGAAGAGATTTGCAAAACTAAAGGAGACTTTGCAGCGCGATCGCACCAAAAAGCTGATTGCTCAGTTCAAAAAATGGACAAAGCAACCGATTTTTACCGATGCGGCTCAGTCTTCTGCGGCTCAAGCTGCCGCGTTAAAAATTATCGAGCCGATTGCGAGTCTGTTTCGTCATGGTGCGTGGGAAATGGCGAGCCGCAAACGTGGGCGCAGTACTCAGCTGTTACCCATTTCTGATCTGACCCTAGAACAGCTCAATCAGCAGCTCGAACAAAACGGCGAACAGCTCCACGAGCTGCGCAAGCAAATTAAAAACGTCCGCTATCAGACAGAGTTTTTCAGAGGCCTCTACGACATTACCTACGCCGCCCAGGTCAGAGAGTTCCGCACGCTGCAAAAGATTCTCGGTGGCCTGCAAGATCAAATCGTTATTAGCCAGTTTCTTGCTGATGAGATCGGCGCAGACTGGGCCAAAAAGCTGCCCACTATCGCTGCCGATTTCCAAAATTCGCGGCTGGCGCTATGGCAGCAGTGGCAGCCGCATCAGGAAAAATATCTGACGCTGCGCAGCCGCCTGCCAAACACTGAATCCGCTGCCTAAGCTGCTGCTTCTGGCTGCTTTAGCGAAATCGCAAACACCGCGACCGTCACCGTCAGTACGCCTGCCACCCAAAAGGGCATGGAATAGCCAAAGGCCGTGACCAGCAGCCCTGAAACAGCGGGGCCAATTGCGTTGGAAATGCTGAGATAGGAGGCGTTGAGCCCAAGCACTTCGCCCTGCTCATCTTCACGGCTACGCGTGCTCAAAATGGAGTCTATTAGCGGCATGGGGAAAGCGTTCACTAAGCCGAAGAACCCCAGCAGGATGGAAAAGGCCGCGATATTGGGGAGGGCGGGCATCAGCATGAACAATACGCCTCGGGCGATGAGCGCGCCGACTAGCACATTGACAATGCTGAAGCGCTTTCTCAGGGGCTCTAGGGCAAAGACTTGGGAGAGAAAGGCCAGAATGCCGAAGGCGACGAAGGCGATCGCTAAATTTTTCTCGTCTTGTCCCAGCGTATTGATAAAGAATGGCTGAAAGGCAAACGTAAAGATGGTGAACGTAAACCCGTTCAAAAATGTCATCAGCAAAATTCGACCCGTAACCGGACGGCCAAGCGCCGTGATCAGCCCCATAAAGTCGATTTTCTTTTTGGCTTTTCGCGGCTGGCGATTCCCTGATTCGTCTTCTGGCTGAGTCGTTTGGGCGGTCGTTTGGGCGGTCGTTTGGGTTTCTGAGACAAAGAAGAAACAGAGAATGGCGGCAATGAGTGCGATCGCTGCCGACACCAGAAAGCTCATTCCCAACGAAGACACACCGGGAATAGGCGGCACCGTTTGGGCCAAATAACTCAGCGGCGGGCCGGCGACAAACCCCAGTCGAAACAGTCCGCTGTAAATGCCAAAGGCTTGGGTGCGCTGCTCGGGCGTGGTGATGTCGCTAACCACCGCCTGTGCGATGGAATTGTTGCCGCCGGTGATGCCATCGAGGATACGGGCGCCGAAAAGGAGAAGGGGAATGCCTGCGATCGCGGCCACCAAATTAGACACCACCGTGCCCAGCAAACTAGCGACTAGCAGCGGCCGTCTGCCCCACCGATCTGACAGTTGACCCAGCACGGGCGTGCCTAAAAACTGCGACACCGAATAAGCAGTGGTTAACAAGCTTGCCTCAAAGTCACTCAGGCCAAACTGCTTCGCATACGGATACAGCACCGGAATGATGATGGTGAAGCTCACCGAATTGATAAACGCAATTGAAGCAACAACCCAAAACTGCAGCGGCAATTTTGAACTAGTCTGAGTTTTCTTACGGGCCATTTATTCGTGAATATATGGGCGATGGCGGGCTCGAACCGTCGACATCCTCCTTGTAAGGGAGGCGCTCTACCAACTGAGCTAATCGCCCCAGCCGTGCGCGTTTGCGCTCCGGATTAAAATAATAACAGAAGAAGCGCTGATGTAAAGCACCTATATTTTCCTACTTTCTTTCTCAGATAGAAACATTTGTATTACTGTATAGGGTGTCGCATCTACCTGCCTTTCTATGCCATCAGGACGCACCCACGACCGCATCACGCTTTGGTGCTTACCTTTTCTCATCGGGCTGACAATTTTGGTCACCCGCAGCTATGCGCTCACGCTTATCGTTGCACTGTCCTTTTTGGTCGGCGGCTTTATGCTTGGCCCCGACTTAGACATTCACTCCATTCAATACAAGCGATGGGGGCCTATCCGCTGGATCTGGCTGCCCTATCAAATAGCGCTCAAGCACCGCTCACGGCTCTCCCATGGCCCCATTATTGGCACAGCGTTGCGCGTCATATATTTAGCCGTTTGGATTGGACTGTTTACAGTGCTTACCGTAGAGATTCTAAACGCCTTTTGGGACGCGCAGTTAACCCTAGGCAACCTCAATGCGCCTTTTAGATATTTGGCCAGAAACTATTTGGCTGAGTGGATATCTGTTTTAGTGGGACTGGAGTTGGGCGCGATTAGCCATTCAGCGAGCGATACGATAGGCAGCTACTGGGGGAAAAGGTGGGCAAAGCAAAAGCGCCGCCGGAAGAAGAATCGAAAAAAGTCGTGATAGATAGCGCTTCCGAAAAAGAGAGTTTTAATCGCTCTGGTTTTAATCGCTCTGTTATACATCTTCTGGCTATAGCTCTTTGGCTATACGCATTCAGCTTTACATATTTAACGATGACGATATCTGTTTTCGCCTGAACTGCGCTGGCCTGACTGCGTTTGCCTAATTGTTCTGACCTAAATATGATAAACAAATGACAGAAGAGTAATAAATCTCCTGTATCTGCCCTGAGATAACAGATTTCGAACATTCTCTCCTTCTTTTTCTGTTGACAGCCCATATTTGAATGGCTAACTTAATATGCGAATGCAACATTTGTGAGAGTGTCACAAGTGCCTGCATGTTTAACACGTTCGTTCTTTTCCATAAAACTCGGGAGTACAAAAATGAAAATTAAGTACATGGCCACTTTGGCCGCAGCTTCTGTCTTTGGTCTCACTACCCTCGCTAGCTGTGGTGCTACCACCGAAGAGATCTCTGTTCCTGATGCAGGTGCTGCTGTTGAAGACGCCACTGAAAAAGCTGGTGAAGCGATTGATGGCGCAGCAGATGCAACCAAAGAGGCTGTTGATGGCGTAGTTGATGCAGCAAAGGACGCCGTTGATCCTTGCGCAGCAGCAGATCCTTGCGCGGCAGATCCTTGCGCAGCAGTAGATCCTTGCGCGGCAGATCCTTGCGCAGCAGCTGAGTAGACCGTTGCGCTAGATCGCTGTTAAGGGTCTGTCATGGCGCTCTGGCTAGCAGTAAGTGTTGACCAGAGAGCAGGCTAAAAAATGACAAAATAGTAATAAACTTCTCTGCTGTTATTTACTCAGGCTTCAGGGAATTCTCACTTTCTTGGCTGCTTGACAGGACATGATGGCCAAGACTAGATTGGCGGCAACAATGAGGGCTTTGCGCTTGTTGTTTACCTAATTGCAATTGTTGGAAATGGCTTCGGCCAAGATATCTCTTTTTAGCAAAAATCAAGGAGTACGAGATGAAAGTTAAGTATATGGCCGCTTTGGCTGCTGCTTCCGTTTTTGGCATGACTGCGCTTGTAAGCTGTGCGCCTGCCGAGCCCGATGTTGATTCTGCAGGTGAAGTTGCACCCGATCCTTGTGCGGCAGATCCTTGTGCGGCTGACCCCTGTGCGGCAAAAGAAGATCCTTGCGCAGCTGACCCCTGTGCGGCAAAAGAAGATCCTTGCGCAGCTGACCCTTGTGCAGCTGACCCTTGCGCAGCTGACCCTTGCGCGGCAGACCCTTGTGCGGCTGAATAATCTGCTGAGTGAGCCCGGCGTCACCTGCTTGCATGCGTTGGTTTATTCATAGCAGCGCATGCCTCATGAGGCGAGCAAGTTAAAAAGCGAAAAATCCTCGGCATAGTCGGGGATTTTCTTATGCTTATCTGTTGTTTTGCTATTGCTTCTGTCGAGTGAGTTAGGACACTATCACTGGCTGAAACCATTGGCTGAAACCATTGCAGAGCAGCAGCTAACCTGACTCGCAATCGACGGATGCATCCGTCGATTGCTATATATTTTATATAACCGCTCTCTTTTTACTATTTATTCACTATGAACGTTGCCTTTATTGGCCTTGGTACGATGGGCGCACCCATGGTGGCCAACTTACTCAAAGCCGGTCACCGTGTCACTATTTATAATCGTACGCCTGGAAAATCTGAGGCTTTAGTTCAGCAGGGGGCAACAGCGGCCATCTCTCCTCAGCAAGCGGCAGAACAGGCTGAGATTATGATCACTTGTGTGAGCGATAGCCCTGATGTGGAAGCGGTTGTGCTGGGAGAAGGCGGCCTTATCTACGGTGCTCAGGCAGGCAGCTTAGTCATAGATATGTCTACCATTAGCCCTAGTGTGACGCAGCGCATTGCCAAAACGCTTGCAGCGAAAGAGATTCACATGTTGGATGCGCCGGTATCGGGTGGCTCGGAAGGGGCGCAGCAGGGCACGCTCTCGATTATGGTGGGTGGCGATGCGGCGGATGTGGCGCGGGCGATGCCCGTGTTGCAGGCGATGGGGCGCACGATTACCCATGTGGGCGAAATTGGCGCGGGGCAAACCACGAAGGCGATTAATCAAATTATTGTGGCAGGGACGTATTGGTCTGTGGCGGAAGGCATGGCGCTGGGGATGAAGGCGGGGCTGGATATGGAGAAGGTGGTGCAGGCCGTGGGCAATGGTGCGGCAGGCTCTTGGGGATTGACGAATCGGTCGGGAAATATGATCAACAACGAGTATCCGCTGGGGTTTCGGGTGCGGCTGCACCAGAAGGATTTGGCGATCGCGCTGCAAACCGCCCGTGAATTACAGCTTCCTTTGCCGGTTGCGGCTTACGTTGAGCAAATAGAAAACGGCTTAATTGCCAAGGGCTATGGCGATGAAGACCTTTCGGCAATGGCTCGCAGCGTGCGTGAGATGGGTGGTATTGAGGGTTAATAGAGGTCTGTAGGCCGGCTAATAAACCCTCAAATATACCCGCTCAAAGAGCAGGTACTCAAAAAGCAGGCAAACCCATAGGTTTGCCTGCTTTTTGGCATATTTTAAGTGATTGCCTTTAAGGGCGTTATCTGTTCTACCGTTACTTATTCGGTCACTTATTCAGTCACTGTTTGCCAAGCGATCAAGTGTTACCAAACATCCGCCCGTTTGGAATATGGAATGCCACTGTAGGGTTGGATGCCTGTTGCCGGGTAGGCATCATCGTGCGGGCTAAAAATTCTATAGAATCCTTCGGCTAAGTAGATAAAAACGCTCTTTAGTCTCTGGGAAAAAGTCATAACCTGAACTCTCCTTAAAACGATTCTACTGTTGCTGTGATGATTGGTTCATGACCGTCAGGAATTTACTTCCTTTACGCTGATGCCTTTAGAGATGAGCTATGGATGACGGCCAGCTGTATCGATCATAGCGATTGGGTATAGCTATTAAATGAGGAATAAGACGATTCTTCATTAGTGCCTACGCAACTACATAATTTATGGCTCAAATTAGGCATAAGCGCTTATCTCAACGTGATTGTCTCGTAACGTCTCGTCTCAGTTATTTATCTTTCTACATGGCAAAAACAATTGGCAGACTTTTTATTCGCTGGGCAGCAGGTGCAGGCATCGGTTTGTTGGCTGCAGTGGCGATGCTGAGTCTTGTTTACGGTAGCTACGTTCTGCGTCGACCCCCTCGTACGCCCGAGGGGCGATCGCTCTTTAAAGGCGTTGACTATCAGCGCACCGTATTTGATACCCCTCGTCCGCTCTCTTTTCACGTTGTGACCATCGACTTAACCGCGCCTGGCATTCGCTTTTTGGCCTCTCCGTCAGGAACCGCTGCCGACGGCAAAGAAACTACTGCCAATACCGTTCCTGGCTTTTTAGAAGCCCATGATTTGCAGCTGGCTATCAACGCCAATTTCTTTTATCCCATGCATGTGATGCATCCATTAGACTACTCTCCTCACGTTGGTGAGGGTGTAAACGTTGTTGGTATCGCGATTTCACAAGGAGAGCAGTATTCGGCGGCTGAGGAAGGCTGGGCGGCGTTATGCATTCTCAACAATCAAGATATTCGCATGACGGAGGGAGATTGTCCGGTTGAAACGCAACAGGCTGTGGCCGGTGATATTCAGTTCGTAAAAGATGGCGAGCTTCACGGCGAAGGGCTTTCTTTGATTAAAAATAATGATGCAAAACGATTCCCTCGGACGGCGATCGCGCTAAATGCCGACCATACGACCCTGTGGATAGTGCTAGTGGATGGCCGACAAAAATGCTACAGCGAGGGCATTACCCTTTCTGAGCTAGGAGGATTTTTGATTGAGCTGGGGGCAGATAAGGCGCTCAACTTAGATGGGGGCGGTTCGTCTGCGATCGCGGCCGATATCGATGGCAAAGCAACCTTGCTCAACGCCCCTATTCAGGCTCGGGTGCCGATGTATTTGCGGCCTGTGGCAAATCATTTGGGCCTCTACGCAGAACCACTAGATTCTGTTCAAGCAGAAAGTCCGTAATGCCACAGAATAGAAACGTTGAATTCATAGGCGCAGCATGACTGAGGTGGCCCCTAGTAGTCGCCAGGCGACAGGTGGCAAAGTTCATCTACTGGGCGCGGGAACCGGCGATATTCGATATCTTTCGGTGCATGGCCAGCGATTGCTCGGGCAAGCTGATGCTCTCGTTTACGATGCCCTCGTAGATAGCTCACTCCTGCAAGAAATTCCCCTTCACTGTGAACAACACTTTGTCGGCAAGCGCGGCGGTGCCCCCAGTGTCTCGCAAGATAAGATTAATCAGCTGCTGGTTGAGTTGGCCGGTGTGGGCAAGCAAGTGGTGCGGTTAAAAAGTGGCGATCCGTTTATTTTTGGTCGGGCCGCTGCCGAAATCCAGGCGCTGCGGGCCGCAAACTGTGACTTTGAAGTGGTGCCCGGTTTATCGTCTGTGCTGGTAGCCCCGCTTTTGGCCGGCATCCCGCTCACAGATCCGGTGCTGAGCCGAGGGTTTGGGGCGTTTACAGCTCACGACTTGGCCGCTTTAGACTGGGCGGCACTGGGGCGCTTAGAGACGCTTGTTTTTTTGATGGGCGGGCGGCAGCTAACCGCGATTTGTCATCATCTGATTGACCACGGCAAACGCCCTGAAACGCCGATGGCGGTTGTTCGCTGGGCTAGTCAGCCCCAGCAGCAGATTTGGCAGGGCACGCTGCTGAGCATGCCGCAAATTGTGGCAGGGCAAACGCTCTCTCCCTGTGTGCTGATTGTTGGGGAGGTGGTTGGCTTAAGGTCATATTTGTCATCGTCACCAGCTTTGCCTAAGCCACTGTCGGGCAGCACTATTTTGGTGACCCGCGCAGCGAGCCAAGCCGATCAGTTTAGTCAGATGTTGAGGCACCGAGGGGCTAACACCCTTGATTTTCCCGCTTTAGAGATTCGAGCGCCTGAAACTTGGGACCCTGTGGATAAGGCGATCGCCAATCTCTCAGACTTTGACTGGCTGATGCTCACCTCGGCAAACGCAGTTAATTACTTTTTAGATCGGCTGCTGCATCAGGGCAAAGACTTGCGTGCCCTTGCCCAGCTTAAAATTGCCGTTGTGGGTAAAAAAACAAATGCTGTGCTCAATCAGCGCGGATTAATGGCTGATTTTATCCCGCCCAAATTTGTTGCAGATTCTTTGATAGAACACTTTCCTGAAAATCCGGCTGGTCTAAAGCTGTTGTTTCCTCGGGTAGAACAAGGCGGTAGGGCCGTGCTCGTTAAAACGATGACGGCAAAAGGTGCGGCGATGACGGAAGTTGCGGCCTATGAATCGGCCTGTCCCGATGTGATTCATCCTGCGGCTAAAGTCGCGCTAGAAAATAGGACGGTTAGTGCGATTACTTTTGCCAGCTCTAAGACGGTCAGGCATTTTTCTCAGCTCATGGCGCAGACCTTTGGCGCAGACTGGTTAGGGCTTTTAGACGGGGTTGCGATCGCCTCCATTGGCCCTCAAACCTCTAGAGACTGCCGCGCGCTTTTAGGGAGAGTCACCGTCGAGGCCGAAGAATATACGCTGCCGGGCTTAACCGCGGCGCTGGAGACTTGGGCAAAGTTGTGAGCAGCCGCTACAGAAAAGCAACCAGAAAAGCAACGAGAAAAGCAACGAGAAAAGCAACCAGAAAAGCAACCAGAAAAGCGAAAACATCACAAAAGCAGAACAGATGACGGCGCGACGAATCATTGGCTTAACAGGGGGAATTGCCACTGGCAAAAGCACAGTCTCAAGATATTTGGCCCGCCGCTACCAGCTGCCGGTGCTAGATGCGGATATCTATGCGCGTGAGGCGGTGGCTAAAGGCAGTGATATTTTGGGTGCGATCGCCCGCCGCTATGGCCCCAGCCTCCTTTTGCCTGACGATACGCTCGATCGCGTTGCCCTTGGCAAAATAATTTTTGAGAGCGCCAGCGAAAAACGGTGGCTAGAACAACAAATTCACCCCTTTGTGCGCGCTAGGTTTAGCCAGGTCACCAGCGCGATGCCTTCTACTCAAACCTTGGTCTACGCGATTCCGCTGTTATTTGAAGCGAACCTCACTCATCTGGTGTCAGAAGTCTGGGTTGTTTTCTGTCAGCCCGCTCAGCAAAAAGAACGATTAATGGCGCGTAATCAGCTATCTGCCGCAGATGCCCAGGTGCGAATAGATGCGCAACTGCCGCTGGCAGAAAAGTGCGATCGCGCTGATGTTGTGTTAGATAACAGCGGTAGCAAGGCACAGCTACTGGCTCAAGTCGATACTCTTTTTTGACCGCTTAATCTGGCTGCTTAATTCGACCGCTTAAAATATTGCAGCGGCTGGCTGACGCTGGTTTTAGGCTTGACTGGAGTGGCTGTTCAACACAGTCTGAGCGTTCGGTTAGGTGCTGCCACAGCGGCTGCGCTTTTGGCGTTTCGGAGAGGGCGTATCCTAGGGCGATTGCCCATCTCCCGTTGGGGGCGAGTAAGCTGAGACAACGCTCGATCAGCAAACGCTCTCTCATAAGCTGTTGGCGAACAGGTTTTCCCTGGGCGGTTGGATTTTGGTGAGCATACTGTTCACACCGATAAAAGTAGTCGGCGATGTAGGTATAGGTATCTTGATAAAACATCCAAGCTTGGGTCACGGCTGGATCTGCTTGACTTAGGGCTTGTTTAGATGTTTTCAGTGATTTTGCGTCGAGCTTTTTAGCGATGGCAAGGTCTGGGAAATAATGGCAAAATTCTTCTGGGGTGGGCTTAAAAGCACCTTGCGTGGGGAGACAAGCAATGATGTCAAAGCCGCCGCGTTGGAGGATGGTATTGAAGTGATAGCCCCAGTGAAAAGGAGAGAGAATATCAATATCTTCTGCGGTTAGCAGTCGGCGCTGCGGTTTATCTGCTAGCTGCATGGCTTTGTATTGAATGCCAAGCTGCTGGCCCATGTAGTTGAGCAAAAGCGCGTTTAGCTTACTTTGAGCGTTACTATCTAGCTGGGAAATTTCTTCTCGCAGCAGTGAAGCTCTGGCATAGTTAGGGATGCTGCTGGCAGCGGCAAGCACTTGATTTCGAGATTTGTAGTGCTCCAAGGCTAGATTTTTTTCAGAGAGTATGGTCTTGTAGCCTTCTGCGGCAAGGGGTTGCAAAAGGTTTCCCTGTAAGATTTCACCCTCCCCGGCTTTATTCACCTGATCAAAGCGCTTTTCGTCTACGTTGATAAATCCAATCAGGCTATTGCCTGCCAGAAGATTAAAGGAGAGATCGGGTAAGGGCGTTAATTCATCGGGAGTGTGCATGGTCACTAAGGCTGCGAGCAATAGCTGAAACTTTGCCGTTTCTACAGCCGCTGAATTGATATCGACTCCGTACAAATTGTTCTTGAGTACCTGCTTTTGGATGCTCGAGAGCAGATTGGGAGGTGCTTCTTCTAATGTCTTTTCAAAGACCGCCGTTTCAGGGAATGCCTCTTCACGGAATGCCTCTTCACGGAATGCCTTTTCAGAAGCGGCTGTTTCAGAGGCGTTTGGCTTGATTGCTGACGGCCAAATGTTGAGTTGGGCGTCTTGGGTTTGTTGCCTATAGCCTGTGAGAATGGCAAATAGCTCAACCAAGCGTTTGTTCATATCTGCGAGCAGTTCACCGCTACCGCAAGCGGGATCGAGTATTCTCAGCTTTGGCAAAACTTCTTGGATGAGATGGCGACAGCACTTTGCATTTGCGTTAAATAGCAAGGTGTTTACGGTCGCTGATTCAAACTGTTGTGGCTCTAACTGTTGTGGCTCTAACTGTTGTGGTTCTAATCGACTATCTCCGATGATTTTGTTCTTTAAAAAAGCATCTAAGCTATGTTGCCGCAGCGCCCTGGGTAGCGCTGGTATTTGCTTAATATCTTCTTTGCTGGGTGTAGTTTGTGGCGATTGCGCTTGCCAATATCGCGATAGCCAGTAGCTTAACCGGCCGCTTGCAAAAGGATTCAACGTGCCACTGTGAGACTGCTCACTCAACCAGCCCAAGATATTTTCAAAGGGCTGATCGGCCATGGCGATCGCACCATATTGGTCTTCCAGCGGGTGGGTATCAAACACACCTTCGATAAAAGGAACGCTGCCAGCTTGTTCTATCAGCCGCAGCGGCCGTTCAATTCTAGGCAGGGCCAGACTGCGATACAGCGGCTGTAGGCAATCTGTAAAGAAGACACCCGTTGAGGTCGTTTGCCTTCCCTGGCCCTGTGTTATTTTGCCAAAGCGATTTTGCAAATACCAAGGGTCTTGTTCTAGCCATCCCTTGGCTTGCATCACCTGAATAATCATCAGCCTTTGTAGGGTCAGCAGGGCATAGCTGCCTTTGTCAGCTGGGTTGCTAATGCCGCTGATGCTGTCGCGCAGCGTATCTAAAAGAGACTTGAGCGTTTGGTATTCTGCCTCAGCAACCGCTACTGGCACCTCTAACACTGACAGAAATCTGCGGGGACACTGGCTCAGCCGCTGCAGGCGAAACCGCCAAAGGGCTGCGGGCTGCCCCGCCACGTATAGCGCACTGTCTTGTGGACTTGAGCACCATAAGCTGCGTGTCTTTTGCCCATCTACAAAAACTACGAGCGGTGCCTGTATGGTCTGTTCTTCTGTAGTCTTTATTTGTTGGGACTTTATTTGTTCGGACGTTGCTTGTAACGCCAGTGCAGAAATCTCTTCGTAGAGACGGCGCCTAAGCGTAGGGGTGAGCTGGATGTGCTCGGGTAAGCTCACCTGCCAAGCTGTGACGCCCTGGCAGCAAGCGATGGGTGTGCAGCGCAGCTGTTGAATCGTGAGCGCTTCTCGGGCAGAGGGCTGCCAGCCAATGGATTGGAAAAGAGAATGGATTTTATGCGATCGCAGTTGGGCGATCGCCAGGGCCAAATCTATCTTTTGATTTGACGGGGAAAACGGCATTGACTCAACTGTGCTCAGCTTGGCTTTTGCCATCTGCCATCGTCTTGAACCGGTCTAAGTCAGCCTGCAGCGTAGCGGTCACCACCCGATCGACAAACGAATTACTCATCATCATTCGCGCCAGAATTGCTGGCAGCGCGTAGGCAATGGTCATTTTCACGGTACTGCTGCCGTCTTTTCGACCGTAAAAGCGGATAGCGCCTTTGTTGGGCAGTCCATCCACCGACTCCCACTGAATAATTTGCTGAGGCACCACGTTGGCAATTCGTGACAGCCAAGAAAATGATAATCCTGCCGTGTTTAGATGCCATCTGGATAGCTCTGGCTGATCTTCCAGTACCTCTACCGAATCAATCCATTTCATCCAGCTTGGCATCTGCTCAAGATCAGACCACATATTCCAAACAGTTTCTATTGGAGCATCGACATCTACATGAACGGTATGTTCTAACCAATCTGCCATAGGTTTGGGATGAAAAGGCGCGCCAAAAGGGACTGTGCGCAGGTGTTTGCGCCTTTATTCTAGCGGCTGCGATGAATTCTAACGACTGCTCCAAACAAAATGTTCGGATGGCTATTGCAGTATAGTTGTGTGCGTCTCATTTAGACCGTTTGCTTGAAGCGTCTGTTTCTAAGTGCCTATGTCTGTTGTTTACGTTAGTCCATCGGGTCAGGATCAGCATGAGGGAACGGCGCAGTTTCCGCTCAAAACGCTGACTCGTGCCCTTCAAGAAGCCGGTCCTGGAACGGTTATACAGGTTGCACCAGGAACTTATCAAGCCGCCGAACAGTGGCCGCTGGTGGTACCTGCCGGTGTAACCGTGGCGGGTTCTTCGGCCCAGCCTGTGATGATTAAAGGGGGCGCTGCCAGCAGCCAATCGAATAGTCAGCATGTGGGTGTGGTACTCGGCGATCGCGCCCAAATCAGAAACATTACCCTCACCAACCCTCAAGGTAGCGGTCTGTTTACCCGCGAAGGGGCGGCGTTAGTGGTTAACAGTCGATTTGTAGACTGTTTGCAGCATGGTGTGATTGTCAGCGATCGCGCTCGTCCATTTATTTCCAATAATGAATTTGTGGGCAGCGGGCGCTCAGGGGTGCAAGCCAATGACTCGGTCAAAGGTGAAATTCGCAAGAACCGATTTGAGCAAAACCTCACGGGCATTGAACTCACAGGCCAAGCTGCGCCGCTAGTTACAGACAATCAGATTGCCAGTAGCCAGTACGGTATTGTGATCGCAGGCTCAGCGCGGCCTGTATTAAGAAAAAATGAGGTAACCGCCAGCCAAGCCGCCCTGCATACCCAAGATCGCGCCCATCCTGATTTGGGTCACCCGCAAGATTTAGGCCACAACCACTTTCAAAGCACCCGCCACGATCTGCGCAACGAATCTGTCCCCCTCACGACGGCTGGAAACCAAATCAACCCGGTTCGGGTTCAGGGATCGCTGCGTTATCTCGCGAGCCAAATTCCCGATGAGATGGCGGTTCCGCCCGTTTTGCTCGGTAACGTTGCGCTCCAACCAGGGCCCCCTAGCGGATCGGCACCCGATGCTTCGGGAGACACTGAGTCGGGTCGCGCTGAGGGTTTTCATACCCTCGATAGTCGGTTCAACGATCTCGTGGGTCACTGGAGCGCTCCTTTTGTTGAGGTGCTAGCCGAGAAAAATCTCGTGAAAGGCTTTATTGATGGTACTTTCCAGCCGGATGCGCAAGTGACCCGCGCCCAGTTTGCAGCCCTCGTTGCCGCTGCATTTCCCGATCAACCGGCGACTCAGCCATTGCTTCGCTTTAGGGATGTGTCTGCTAGCTTTTGGGCTGCGCAGGCCATTCGTCAGGCTCAGACCCAAGGCTTTATTTCTGGTTTCCCCGATGGCTCTTTTCGCCCTAACGCCCCAATGACGCGGGTGCAGGCAATCGTGGCCTTAGCCAATGGGGTTTCTTTTGCGGATGGCCCAGAGGACGCACTAGGAGACGACGATAGTCCAGAGAATGGCTCAAGCGGGGGGCACTCTGAGTCTTTGCTGGTGTATGGCGATCGCGCTCAGATTCCTAGCTACGCCGTTGAGCCGGTTGCGGCTGCCACCGAACGTCAAATGGTTGTTAGCTATCCGGATCCGTCACAGCTGCGGCCCTTAGAGCCCATTACTCGGGCCGAAACAACGGCGTTGGTTCATCAGGCGCTTGTGGCTACCGGTAGTGCTGAGCGCATTGCGTCTCCCTTCATTCCCCGCGCCGCGATCGCCTCTGCTAACTTCATTGACCTATCTGAGCGGCACTGGGCCTGGGCCTTCATTGAGCCAATGGTCAAACAAGGCTGGCTTAGCGGCTTCAGGGATGGTTCTTTTCAGCCGGAAGCACCGATGACTCGAGCTCAGTTTGCAGCGTTGCTGGTGGGCGCATTTGAACCGACCCCTCAGCGCCCTCCCCAGCGCTTTCGCGACGTTGAGGATAGTTTTTGGGCGGCTGGTGTTATTCAACAGGCCTACCGCGCTCAGTTCATCTCTGGGTTTCCAGATTTGACGTTTGACCCTAACTTTCCCCTCACTAAACTGCAGGCCCTGCTGGCGTTGGTGAGCGGCCTAAAATTGCAAACGGTCTCTCCCCCCCAGCGGCGATCGCTTCAGGCTTTTTCTGATCGCAGTGATATTCCTCAATACGCCGAAAATGCGATCGCAACGGCCACCCAACTCGGTCTTGTGTTCAACCGTCCCAACCTCGCTGAGCTGCGCCCCAATAGAGCAACCACCCGCGCTGAGGTGTCGGCTATGGTTTATCAGGCGCTGGTTGTAGATGCCAAGATGCCCGCTGTGCCGTCGCCTGATCGAATAGTCGTGAACTGATGCTGATGAACTGGCTGATGAACTGGCTGATGAACCGGCCTGATGAACCGGCCTAATGAATTGGCGCTGATGAATTGGGCCGCTACTGGCGGGTGAGCCGGGGCTGTGGCGTTCTGCTGACTTTTCTGAGCAGGTTTTCTAACCAGGTTTTCTCAGCAGATGGTTTAATAAGGCTCGATAAAATGAGAGACTAAAGAAATTAAAATTACTTAACGAAATTTCATCATGGCTGAAATGCAGTTTTCTCGCGGTGTTAAAGAAGAGGTTGTGCCCGACATCCGCATCACCCGCGCCCAAGATCTTTCTGACGGTACGGCGACATTCTACTTTGATCGCCCTAAGGCACTGGTTGAAGAGGGCGGCGAAATAACAGGCCTGTACTTAGTGGATGAAGAGGGCGAGCTGTCTACTCGCGATGTTAACGGCAAGTTTGTGAACGGAGAGCCCGCTGGTGTCGAAGCTGTGTATGTAATGCGCGGTCAAGAGGAGTGGGAGCGCTTCATTCGCTTTATGGATAGATATGCTGAGGCTAATGGCTTGGGCTTAACGAAAAACGAATAGAAAGCAGCCGCAGCAGGATAGTGATACACTCAGCGCTGCTCATTCACTTACAGCCCCCTGACAATGAGCGTGTCTTGGTGTCAGGGGGCTGTAAGTGCTAACTATCAGCGATACTCGTTCGTACCCAAGAGTTCGTACCCAAGAGACTGATAAAAGCGCTCAGCTTATGCGGCGTTGGCTAACTGCTGCTAGATTTGGTGCTCTACAAGCCTCTTTTACGGTAAACCCACCACGCTACATTAACCGTACACCAAAGGTTCGGTGAGTAATCTACACCTGACAGCAACTATCTGTTTTGTGATGATAGACATGTCGAAACAAGGAACCCCATTACACAGCGGGCCTTTAAAGCATGAAGCAGAAACCATTCTCAACAGCCATTCATGAGCTATATCGAAAAGCTCTCCAGCATACGAAATACCGCTGGCTCGTCATTTTTGGAACATTGTTGTATTTGGTTAGTCCTTTAGATATCTCGCCAGATGTGTTCCCCGTTCTCGGCTGGATAGACGATGGCGTTGTTGTCAGCTTGTTGATTACAGAAGTCAGTCAGCTGATGATGCAACAGATTAAGCGCCAGCGCCCAACAATAAGCAATGTGGAACCCGATGGCGATATGCCAGACGATATTCCAACCATCACCGTAGAAGCTGTTTCCGTAAGTTAGTTAACAGCAAGTTAGTCAATAGAAAATTAGTTAATAAGGCAGGCTTTATCATGACCTACACCGATCACATCAATCTCTCTAATGAAGGTGCTGAACCGCCTTCCGACACTCAAATGACAACCCTACAAAAGCTAAAAGTACTACAGCAAGAAACCACCCAACGCTCCAAGCGGGTTGCTAAGATTCTACAAGCTGCGTTCTCTGAAACCGCAGAAGAATTTAAAGCGGGTCGCAGCGTTGTGAGCCCATTGGCTAAAGAAGTTACAGCTGAAACAGTCACTGTTGTTAAAGCAAATGGCCAGAAGGTTTCTGACACTGTAAACCAAATGTGGCAAGACGCAGAAGAAGACGATCTGACTGAACGGATAATCGGATTCGTGCGTATGTTAGGCGCGGCTGCTAAAGAAAAGCTGTTTCCTCAGCTTAAGCGCCAAGCGAACAAGTTCGATAGCTCGCTGAGCGAACGGTATGGCGATCGCTATGCCAACCTCAAAGCGCAGCTCAACGAGTTTCGTAATGGGGCTGTGGTCGTCCCTGAAAAAGCGTCACCTACGTCCCCGGTTGAGTCTAATTCTGCAGATACACCTGCTATCGAAGTGACCAGCGAAGTTGTTGGATAATTCAGGCGTTAGCTGTAAGGATATCGTTGATCGCTTAGTTCCAAAAGACATCAATGTCTTTTGGAACTAAGCGATTCTAATGTTGTGACCTTGGCTCCCTAGCGTTTTCCTATTTCTGACGGTGTCCTATTTTTTACGTCCAAATTGAGCTTTTGCTGCTTCGTATACTGTGTCGGTAATCTCGCTCAGTCCATTCTCTCGGGCATATTTCTCAATTTTTTTACGCGCTGCGGGCCGCACAAAGAACGGAATTTCTTTGAGTAGCCCTTCAGCTGATGCTGTCCACTGTATTGAATCTGCCATTAACGCTCCAGCACTTCTGCTAATTGTCTGCAAGTTATGGGTTTACGACGTTTGAGTCTGTGAGTCTAGTGTAGAAGGTTTGGGGCTCAACGTTAGGACCAAACGTTAAGCCAAACGTCGGCACTAGGCGGTGAGCGATTGCCTGCTACGCTGCGTTGGGGGTGTTTCCGTTGTCATCATCACGTACTATCCAGTCTTTATTCTCAGCAACCATTACCGTTGCTTTTTCCTGTGGCAGAGGCTTGGCAAAAAAGTACCCTTGTCCGTAGTTACAGTTGAGTTTTTGCAGCCCGTTGAGCTGTTCAATGGTTTCAATCCCTTCGGCAATCACATCCATGCCTAACTGATGACCTAAGGAGATAATCGTTTTTACAATTTCTCCATCCTCACCTGAGGTTTGTTCCATTCGGCCTACAAACGACTGATCTACCTTAAGCGTATCGGTCGGCAGCTGGTGTAAATAGCTTAAAGACGAATAGCCCGTGCCAAAGTCATCTAAGCTCAGCTTCAAATTAAGTGATTTTAGTTTGATAAGCTGCTCAATAGTGCCATTCACATCTTCCATCGCAGCGCTCTCAGTCAGCTCTAGCTTTAGGCTTTGACTATTGAGGCCGGTTTCATTCAAGATTTGTTTTACCTCGCCAGAGAGATTCTCTTGATTAAACTGTTTAGTAGATAGGTTAACGCTCACCATCATGTCTTTGGCATGGGGAAACGTTTGCTGCCATTGCTGCATCTGCTGGCAGGCCTCTTTCAAAATCCAACTGCCCAGCGGGATGATTAATCCCGTATCTTCTGCCGCTGGAATAAAATCACCGGGGGAGACAAAGCCCTCCTCAGGATGCTGCCACCGCACAAGTGCTTCAAATCCAGCTAACTTTCTCGTTTTTAAGTTGATAATAGGCTGGTAATAAAGCAAGAACTCTTGATTATCAATTGCCCTGCGCAATTCAGTCCCGAGATGAAAGCGCTTGACGGCCTCTGCCCGCATCCCAGGATCAAAAATCTCATAGTGTTCTTTGCCAGAAGCCCTTGCCTTAGACATCGCGCGATGCGCATCTTGCATCAACGTCTCAGCTTGCGCAACATCTTGAACCTGATTTAGCGCAATGCCAATACTAAAGCTTGTTGTGATTTGCTGATCGCCAATTTTGAATGCTTCGCTCAGACAGTTGTACAAAGCATCGGCGAATTTTCTAACTTGGTTAGTCTCTTCCAAATTCTGCAGTAAGATCGCAAATTCGTCTCCGCCAATTCTGGCTAGTTTTGCCTGCACAGGCAGCTGATTTTTGATGCGCTCTGCAGCTTCTATTAAAAACTGATCGCCAAACTGGTGGCCAAAGCTGTCGTTAATCGCCTTGAAGTGATCAGCATCGAGTAGCAAGACAGCTGAAGAGGTGTGGACATCAGTTTGGTTCCTGTTTTGAATGGTTTGTCTGAGCTGGCGTACAAACAGGGGCCGACTGGGGAGACCTGTTAGCGCATCGTAGAAAGACTGGTAGAACACCTGATAGGTAATGAGCGAGCCGCTAGCCAGCACCAGCGCTAGCACCGGTGCTGCAAAGGGAATCCAAGCGGTTAGGGTCACGGCTAACAAACAGAGCCCGCTCAGCGCAGCTACTTCCGCGATAATCAAGTAGCCCAATAGCCTGGAGCGCTTCAGCTGCCAAACCGTCACTGCCCCCACTAATGACCAGCCCCAAATCCAGAGAAACTCTATGTTGCGTGGAAAGAACCGAAACAGTGGCTGCCCGTCTAGCACCGTACTTAGCATTTGACTGACGAGCTGCGCATGTACCAACACCCCTGACATGACATGCTCTTCACTCTTTTCAGAACTGTAGGGCGTGTAGAAGAAGTCTTTCATGCTAGGGGCCGTGACCCCGATGAGAACAGCCTTGCCCTCTATCCAAGCTGGATCGATATCACCTGCCAGAGCCTGGGTGAGCGTAACTTTGCGAGCAACCCAGTTAGGAGAGCGATAATCTAAGAGCATTTGGTAGCCCCTCGCATCCATATTCTCATATCCGCCATCGTGAGCAGACAGTGTCGGAAAGCTCGTTCCAGCTATCTCTAAGGCATCACCGTTTACAGAGAAGATACCGTCATTGTTAGCGGAGTAGTTTTCATCTAAGTATTTGAGACTGAGCTGCAGGGGCAAAGAGTAAAATTTTTCGTCTTCAAACTCCGCATATAGTAGGCCGCGTCTCAAAATCCCATCCGAATCGATGGGAAAATCATTGAATCCAACTTGGCTCGGATCTAAATTTGGCGGTGGCGGAATCGCATCGTCTGCGCTGATGCCTAACCCTTTAATGGCCACTACGTTTGTTTTTTGTAGCTCATTGGCTAGTGCTGTTTGGCCAGTGCCATGGGGAATGTCTCTGTAGATATCAAGCCCGATTGTTTTTGGATTACCGGCTTGTAGGTTGCTTAGCAACGCTGCCATTGTTTGGTCATGTAGGGGCCATTGGCCCTGGTTGCGAATGTCTTCTTCGGTGACTTCTACAATCAGAAGCCGAGGGTCCGGCCCTTGGTCGCTCTGTAGTCTGACCATTCGATCAAAGGCATAGAGTTCTAGAACTTGTAACCCTCCCAGTTGCTTCAGTCCTATGATCAAACCTGTTACTACGATGCTGGTAATCCAATAGGGCTGGTTTTGTAGCTTTTTGTACAAGTGGGTAATAACGGACAATGGCCCTCCCAGCAGGGGTCTGACAAACAGTGTTTACACATCAAGAATGCCCACTGCTTCGACGGGTTGACCAATGGTGGCAATACGTTAAGGTACGGTTTTGGGTGCGATAGGCTCATCTTTGTCGACGGCGGTTGTGTAGTAGCGCAGTGTTGGATAGGCGAGGGAGATACTAGGGTTCTTGGCGAATTCGCGCAGAACGTTTTCCCAAAGGACTTGTTCAGAGCCGCGTCGTCTGCGGGGCTCGCAGAGATAGCGCATGGTGAGTAGAATGCCGCTTTCTCGAACCGTTGTGTAGACGGTGGGCGTGAGCTTGGAGTAGGAGATCATGTACTTGCCGGCGGCGCGGCGCAAATGTTCTTCGGCAGAGCCGCTGAGATGCTCGGCGTGGTTGTTGACCTGGGTGAAGAGGATTTTTTTGGCTTTTTCCCAATCACTCTCGAAGGTGATGAGAACGGGGATTTCGTGCCAGATGTACTTGAACCCTTGTGAATAGTTGGCGATCGCGTGTTGAAACACCTGTCCGTTGGGCACATGAATAATACGCCCCGTGCTCTGATCGGTTTCTACCCAGTTGCCGATTTCCATCAGGGTGAACTGAAAGACGCCAATATCGATGACATCGCCAGCACTGGCGCTCATTTGAATGCGATCGCCCATCCGAAACGGTTGCCGCCACAAGATAAACAGCCAGCCGACAACGTTTATCAACGGATCTCGGAGCACAACAGCCAAACCTGCTGCCGATAATCCTAAGAACGTCGGCAATCCATCGAAGGCCGGAAACCAAAGCACCATTAGCCCGATGCTATATAGTCCGTAGCAGCCATATCCCAGCCACTTTCGCCACGAGTAGCGCAGTCGGGGATCTCTGATTTGCTGGTTGATCAGACGCGTGACCATGACCCGCAGCAACACAATTATCAGCAATCCGACGATGGAGGTAATCAAATTGCTGCGGATGACTGGATCGCTGATGAAACTCATAGAATCTGCTGTTGCCCCAATGAACAAACATGAACAAAACCATGGAGAGCCCTATTAAACCTTGACCATGTCTAGAACGAGAGGTTTTCTGCAGAGACAGCGATGGGATTTAGCTGGGAGGTCGTTTAAGCGCTCTCCACTTAAGCGCTCTCCATTAAGTAAACAGGACTTCTTAATCAATGGGGAATGATAAATCTAATAAAGTTGCCAGGCCACACGACCAAGCCATACGACCAAGCAATGCAATAAATTTATGCGACAACCGCCTCGATCACAACCACCTCAATCCATGGCGCTAGAGCGCCGATATCCCTACCGCTGCAAGGTGATGTATTTTCCGCAGCCAGCCGATAAAGCTGACCTACAGGCACCTAGTGAGCAAATGAGCTGGTACTTGCGAAGTTTCATATTGCCCAGGGTCGGTGATGTAATTCCTTTTGGACAATCCTTATTTGCTGTGACGACTGTTATTTTTGAGGACTGCTGTAGTAGTGACTCCGCTGCGAAACTGGATAAGCTGGCGGGACGGCTTGCAGCGCGAGACGATACGCCTAAATGGCATGCCATTTTGTGGGTAGCTTTTTGGGGCGTAAAGTCAATTGGGGGATGATGCTTTACGGAATAGAGTGAGCACGGAATAGAGTGAGCTGTTATAGCTCAAAGCTTTCAGCGATTACTAATGGCTTAACGAACTCGACAGAAGCAATAGTGTGCTCACAAAAGCGGTTTGGCAACGTTTTTTTGCCATAGCCAAATGCCGCCTGCACAGAGGGCGCTGGTCCACCAAAGGGCAGCGGTTTCTCCTTTGCCGGTGATAATGTAACCACCGCCGATGAACAGAAGGGCGATCGCGCTTGCACCAGAAACCAGCAGCATCAGTTTTACAATTCGAGTCGCCAGCATGACCTTTTGGGCCATATCGTCTCCGGCGCTGAGGACGAGGGAGTCGGCAATAGCTGCCTGAAAAGATTGCACCCGGCGTACATCAACCTGGTAGTAGGTGCCCAGTTCAGCGTCGCGTAAAGATGCCTCAGAGTGGAGGCCGAACTGCTTGGCAAGGGCGATCGCGCTCTTGATTTGCTTTTTGGTGGCAACGGGGCGAAAGGCCTCAAACAGAGACTCCCGGTAAATGCCCGTTTGCGCCATTTCTAAAATGCGCTCGGTGAGCTCATTCATCGAGAGTCGTGTTGTGAGTCTGATGGTGGGTTGACCCCTCATCTGAGCGGCCGCGACTGGAGCGACTGTTTGAGCAGTTGCGACTGAAGAGGCTGAAGAGACCGCTGGAAGGGCTGTTGGCGGAATGGTTTGCTCGGCCTGTTGCTCACGACTCATTTCAACACCTCACAAAGGACTCTTTAGAGTGTAGTACAGATAGACTATATCAGTATCTATATTCCCGGCGCTGAAAATTCTTCAGCTGTTTCCGGCAGCGGAATAAACTCGCTTTCATCGGGCACTTTGTCAAACCGCTGCGCTTTCCAATCCGCTTTTGCCTCTTCTAGTCGGGCTTTGCGGCTAGCCACGAAGTTCCACCATTTGAGACGTTGGCCCAATGGCTCACCCCCAATAACAACGCACCGCACTGCCTGCTCGGCGGCGAGCGTCACCGGTTCACCGGCTTCCAATACCGTCATCTGGCAAGGTGCTAAGGCGTCTGTGTTGTTGGAACCATCTGAATTAAGCCCGTTTAAGCTCAGCCCATTGCCGAGGGCGTATACCGCTCGCTCACTGTAGTCTGCCGCCAGCACAAAGGTGCTGCCTGCGCTGAACTGGATATCTAAGTAGAGGGTGGGTGAGTGGACTTGCACGGGAGAGACTCGGCTGCCGACTTTTCCGGTAATGAGCTTAATGGTTGCGCCGTTGTTTACCCACAGGGGCAAATCGTCAGCGCTGTAGTGGTGAAACGTGGGCTCAGTTTCTTCCGCTGCTTCCGGTAGGGCAATCCAGGTTTGCAGGGCATGGAGCGTAGCGGTTTGATGGCGAAAGTGGTCAGGCGATCGCTCAGAATGCACAATGCCTTTTCCGGCCGTCATCCAGTTCACGGCCCCGGGCCGAATCTCCTGCACGGTTCCTAAGCTGTCACGGTGCATCACGGCCCCTTCAAATAGATACGTCACCGTCGCCAAGTTAATGTGCGGATGGGGGCGCACATCTATGCCTTTTCCAGGTGCAAACGTGGCCGGGCCGAGGTGGTCGAAAAAGATAAATGGGCCGACCATCATAAAGTCTTGCTGGGGTAGGCTCCTTCGTACCTGAAAGCCACCCAGATCTTTAATGTGAGGAGTTATCAGCTTTTTGATAAAACTTGTCATAACAGCGCAACACCCTATTTCTGTGACTTGCTATGTCTTTGCACGTTTACTCTAACGTGAAGTGTATATACGGTGTGTATAAATCAGGTTCTAGCAGGAATGAATCATGACCTTTATCAGAGTGAACCGTGATGTGTTTTACATCCATATTTGCCGCTTCTAGCGCCTGCACAATCACTTTTTGTTCTTCTGGATAAAAGCACACGTCTGAATCGATACTGAAAATCAAATATTGCTGATGGGCGCAACCGTCAAAGAGCCCCGTTTGGTGGGCGTTGAGGCTAAACTTTTGCCAGATGTTCATAATCCGCAGATAGCTATTGGCATCAAAGCGTTCCGCAAACTTGTTCCCCTGATAAAACATATACGATTCAACCGGATTGGAAGGGGCGTATGTCTGTCTTTCTGAGGGGGTAATGCGCACTTCTTTCCTGGCTCGTTTTGCCATCATATTTAATGAGACAAAGGTTTTATGAGAGATAATTCTGGCCAGGAGTAAGCCGTCTTTAGGAGGCTTAGTGTTGTAGTAGTCACCGCCTTTAAAGTTAGGGTCGTTGCGGATGGCCAGAATCTGCTCGAAGTTGAGAACGCGGTGGAGTACCGTGGTTTGCAGGCCGGTGGCGATCGCAATAACCTTGTTTACCCGCTCGGGGCATCGGGTCGCTAGCAGCATAGACAGCATCCCGCCCAGAGAGCTACCAATAGCCGCATGTAAGCGATCTACGCCAAGGTGATCTAATAGGCGCAGCTGAGAGTGAATAATATCCCAAGCGCTGATTTGGGGAAATTGGCTCCCATAGGGCCGGTTTGTTTTGGGATTAATCGATCGAGGGCCAGTGGACCCGTAGCATCCGCCAATGTAATTGGCACAAACAACAAAGTACTTTTCTGTATCCAGAGCCTTTTGGGGGCCAATGAAAGTATCCCACCAGCCTAAAAAGCACTCATCATTCCACAAAGGTTCTACACCAGGAATAGATTTGTTGAATCCGGCGGCATGTTGACTGCCGGTGAGGGCATGAAACACCAAAATGACATTACTCGCATCAAGATTGAGGGTGCCGTAGGTTTCGTAGGCAATGGTCAGTGCCGGAAAAGACTCGCCAGACTCGAGAGGGAACGGTTCGTCAATTTGAAAAAATTGTGTTTGTACTGGGCCAATGCTCATGAGCGGCAGTCTAGTCTGTAAGAAGTGAAGAACCTCTCTTACACACGGCAAGAGAGGTTCTGATGAGAGAAAGTTATGCGGCTAGGGCTTGCTTGAGGTCGCTAATGATATCGTCTGCATCTTCGATGCCAATAGCAAGGCGGATGAGCCCGGGGGCAATGCCCGCATTTGAGAGATCTTCTTCAGAGAGCTGCGAATGGGTGGTAGAAGATGGATGAATCGCTAGACTCTTGGCATCGCCAACGTTTGCCAGGTGTGAAAACAGATTGAGCTTTTCAATAAACTGTTTGCCTGCATCCAGGCCGCCCTTAATCCCAAAAACAACCATGGCACCATAGCCTTTTTTGAGGTAGCGCTTAGCTACAGGATGGGCTTTGTCGGTTTCAATACCGGGGTAGCGCACCCACTCCACCGCAGGGTGCTGTTGCAGGAAGTCGGCTACAGCCATCGCATTTTCACAGTGCCGCTGCATGCGCAGATGCAGGGTTTCAATGCCTTGTAGAAACATCCAAGCGTTGTCAGGCGAAATGCAAGCGCCGAGGTTTCGCAGTGGAATGAGTCGCATCCTCAGCAGGAAGCCCAGTGGGGTAAGATCGCCCAGATCATGGGCCCAGCGCAGGCCGTGGTAGCTGGCTTCAGGCTCACTCATCAAAGGAAACTTCCCGGAGGTCCAGTCAAACTTACCGGAATCGACAACGATGCCGCCAATGCCGGTGCCGTGGCCGCCGAGCCATTTGGTCAGGGAGTGAATGACAATATCTGCACCGTGCTCTAGAGGGCGAATGAGGTAGGGCGTCGTAAAGGTGCTATCAACCACCAGCGGCAGACCGTTTTCAT
Source organism: Cyanobacteria bacterium P01_D01_bin.105 (assembly GCA_039025345.1). Classification (GTDB taxonomy): domain Bacteria; phylum Cyanobacteriota; class Cyanobacteriia; order Phormidesmidales; family Phormidesmidaceae; genus Phormidesmis. The sequence continues at coordinate 26,698 of JBCCOO010000023.1, forward strand.
GGGCGATCGCCCCAATCGCTTCCAAATCCGATACTTCTAGGCCCGGATTACTGACCGTCTCACAAAAAATGAGCTTTGTTTTGTCTGTGATTGCAGTGCGGAAGTTCTCAGGATTGCGGGGATCAACTAGGTTTACCTTAATGCCAAACTGCGGCAAGATGTTGTTGAACATCGTGTAAGTGCCGCCGTATAAGGTATTAGCGGAAACAATCTCATCGCCAGTTTGGCAAATGTTGATAATGGTGTAATAAATTGCGCTGGTGCCAGAGGCCAGGGCCAGGGCGCCAACCCCACCTTCCATGGCTGCGACGCGCTTTTCGAGCACGTCTTGAGTAGGGTTCATGAGCCGCGTGTAGATATTGCCGAGCTCTTTGAGTGCAAACAGGTTAGCCGCGTGTTCGGTGTCGCGGAAGGCGTAGGCGCTGGTGCGATAGATGGGGACGGCGCAGGCCATGGTCGTGGGGTCGGGGGTTTGGCCTGCGTGTAGGCATTGGGTTCCTAGCTTATAGTCGGCGCTCATTCGGGTTACAATCTCCGGGGCTAAAACAGTCTGTAGATTCTAGCCCGAGTCGTCTGTGGAATAGTCGGTACGCAGATATTCTTCACAGCTAGCGTGTTATGCCTATTATTCTGCCGACTGCTGTTGGGATGTAGCCGTTGAGGTGATAGCCGTTGGGATGGTCTTAAAAATTTCTTGCACGTGCTTGATTTTATCTTGAGGGCGCTCTCGTAGCTGAAGGTAGAAGTTGAGCTGTTTGGCACGAGCGGTAATATCGAGGTAAGTACTATTGGCCTCTACAAAGGCGTCATCGAAAGTGCCGAACAGATTTTGGCAGACTTGTTTGACGGGGTGAGCAATGTTGCGAATAGGAGGGCGATCGCCCCTCATGTTCGCCTCGACAGTTTTGGGTAATGGGGCATCCAACAGACTTTGAGCCAACTGCAGTCCAAAGTACAAAATGCGCTCAATGCCAGCGCTCTGGGCCTGTGCTAAAACCGCTTGCCAATCTAAATCAGGCGAGGTGTGAATCAGCGCCGCAATGTCGCTTACTTTTGCCAAATGCTCAATATGCTGCCGGCGCTCCCAACAGTCTTTAGCAATTTGAATACACAAAATAAGCAACATATGCTCACTTGAAAAGCTCATCACTGAACCGTTCCCTGAAGCGTTCCCTGAACCGTTCACTGGGCCTCGCTGAAGCGCAACCGGCTGTCTCTCTTGCCATAGATCTTCAAATGCCAAATCAATCGGGAAGTAAAAAGGCGTCAGCCCCCAGTGCAAGTCCACTTCTACATCACGTTCTTCGTTAAAGAAGCTTTGTTCTCTATCAAAGCTTTCTGTTTGGTGAAATCCTGAAGAGAACAGCAGCTCTCGAGATTTGGCTACGTCCTTTTCTCTGACTAGAATATCGATATCCCAGACTTGTCTGAGCGATAGTTTTCCGTAAGCAGAAGCTGATAAAACAGTTCCCTTATAAGGGATGACGTCAACTTTATGGGATTTAAATACATCTAAGAGCTGCATTAACTCTTGTGTTAAACGCAGATTGCGCTGAGCGTTTTCATAAAACCGTCGTCGCAGCGTTTTTTGTATGTGATTGGGAAGGGATGATATAGGAAGATTTCGGTAGATAGAAGGTAAAACTCTATGCTTCTCGACGATTTGGAGAAAGTATTGCCAGTCTAGCGATCGCTGTAGCAAAACCTTAATGTGAACCCTAGTTTTAGCTGTTTGATGGGGGTGAAGACAGGCTAGAAGTAGCGCTGCCTCTGGACAAAGATTAGGTACCAGGGTTTGTAGGGAAAGCGATGATGAGGGCAAAGACTGTTTCACTTCTAAATAGGCTTTGTCCTTAAAATAGCCTATTTTCTCGAAGTCCTTTAAGTAAATTCCCGTATCTACACACTAACTTACGTTACTGCACTAATAGATTTGTTTGAAGATGAGAATGCTAGCAAATGTCCGGAAAAAGACAAGGCACTCTAGTAAAAATGCTGATAGAAACCTTTTAATGACTAGAGCTATACAGCTCAACTACTACCCTAAATTTTCCAGTGCATTTTCCAGTGCATTTTATTTACTTTCTCTCGTGATATGTTATGAAGCAAGCTGGGTACAGCGCCGATGTTGAGCTGAATATGGCAGATATTTGGCGGAAGCGGGGTAAGCCTGAACGGGCGATCGCAGGCTATCGGAAAGTCTTGGAACAGCAGCCTGAGAATTCAGAGGCACATAAGCAGCATATTAACTTGATGGATGAAACCAAAAGTCTAGAAGCTGCTTTTGAGCATTATGGATTGCTAAGGATTGGCGAAGCGCCAGTTGAGATAGAAGACTCGGATGTTCTTTGCTGTGTGGTGGTTCGCAACGAAAGCCTACGGCTGCCTTTCTTTTTACGCTATCATCGCGAGCTAGGTATTGCTAAGTTTTTGGTGGTTGATAACGGTTCGACTGATGAAACACTGGACTATTTGCTAGAACAACCGGATGTCTATGTCTGGCAGTCACATTTCTCTTTTGTGGGAGCGAATTATGGTTCGGTTTGGTTTGAGCTATTGTTGCGAAAGTATGGCGTGGGGCATTGGTGCCTGATTGCGGATGCGGATGAGCTGTTTTACTACCCTGACTGTGAACGCATCGATATTGCGAAGCTATGCCAAACTCAAGAAAAGCAAGGCTACACAGCATATCCGGTGGTCTTACTCGATATGTATTCTGATAAATCGATTAGCGAGACGATCTATCGGAGCGGGGAAGATTTTCGAGCAGTTTGTGGTTATTTTGACAGGCAGTTCTATCATAGCGTTCTGGAAGAAGCGACGCCTTATCGAAATCAAACTATTTATGTGGGAGGACTGAGAGAGAGAATCTTTGGGAAGGCTGGAGATTACTATGTGACAAAGGTGCCGCTAATAAAGTACGAGCTAGACTGTGTGCTGGCGGGTGGACAGCACTGGACGAGCTACCCGGCTTATGAGATCTCGGCGTCTCGGGGAGCGTTGTTGCATTTTAAGTATTTTTCAAGTTTTGCTGACTATGTGCATAAAACGCTCGAACGTCAGGAGAACTATCTCCCGCAGTATATCCAGTATGCTCATGGCCTGGCGAAAGCTTCTGATTTGATGCTACACAGTCCGGAGCATTCTCTCAAGTTAGAAGGCTCAGCGCAGCTGGTGAAGTTAGGTATCATGCAGGAAACATCAGAGACTGCCCGCGTAGTTGAGTTCCCGGTTATTTCGCCCGTGTCTGACTTAGGGGAGCGCCCCCTCTGGTCTGTGATGATCACTTGCCATCGTGCTACTTACCTAGCGCAGACGCTGGAGAGTGTATTGATGCAAGCGCCAGGATTGGCCTCAATGCAGATTGAGGTGGTGGTCGATGGTGTTGATGCTAAAGTGCAGGCGGAAATTCGGGCAATAGCACAAGACATCGGCGCGAAGCGAGTGCAGGTGTATACACATGATGAAAGGATTAGGCAGCCCTACATATTGAATCTGGCGATCTCAAGAGCAAAAGGACACTGGGTACACATCTTACACGACGATGATTGGCTAGCACCTGGATTTTATCAGGCGATGACAGCAGCGACTGATAGTAAAATGAAGCCGGGAGCGGCATTTTGTCGGCATCGCTATATGCGCGACGGTAAACAAAGGTGGATTTCTCGAGAGGAGAAAGAAACGGCAGGTGTGATAGAAAATTGGATGGAGAAGATTGTTTCTTTTTGCCATGTGCAGTTCTCTTCTATGGTGGTCAGACGGGACGTTTACGAGAAGCTAGGTGGGTTTTGTCCGCAGGCGAAGGATGCTGCTGATTGGGAAATGTGGAAGCGAATTGCCGCTTATTATCCTGTCTGGTATGAGCCAGAGCCACTAATGTATTATCGAGAGCATGCCGCGTCTGAAACGTCTCATTTGTTGCGTTCAGGCAAGCAGATATCCGAAGCTCGTGAGACCATTTTTATCACTCGGCGCTATTTACCCCGTTCAGAAGCACCAGTGCTCTCAAACATTGCGTTGGAAAACTATGCCTTTCATGCATTGGATATGGCGAAGCAACAGCTGCAAAGACAAGATAGTGAGGCTGCTGTAATCAATATGAGAGAGGCGCTTAGATGTAGCCAGTCAGTGTCCGTTCAGAAGGCTTTAGCTGATCTGTTATTGTCAACGGAGGTGGCGTAATGAATCAGAGTCCCATGGCTAATGTTGATTCGATTGATTCGACAGCTCAACAACATCTGGATCAGCAACATATTGAGACTCAATTTAAGCTAGCCTCTTTGTGGTTGACGAAAGGTAAGTTTGAGCGTGCGATTTCAGGTTATCGAGCGATCTTGGCGCTACAGCCAACGCATAAAGAAGCCGCGCTCTTCTTGGACCATGCTCTACAGCAGCAAGACCAGGACTCCCTTTGCCAGCGACAGAATTACGCAGAAGAGGGTTCTAATAAAACGATATTGCCATTGAACCCTACGGGTAAGATTTCTCTTACTCACCAGAAGGTCTTTGGGGCTCATCGCTGTGGCTGGAGCTATGCTATTCAGGCACTAAAACCGTTACACAATTCTTCAGGTATTCTTTTTGACGGCTATTTAGAGAACAGCTTTATATGGAAGCATTATCAGCCTGGGCAAGTCAGAACGCCTTACAGGCAGCCGTGGGTTGGCTTTTTACACAATCCGCCCGCAATGCCAAGTTGGTTTTATCCACAGCAGTCTCCCCAGACACTAATGGCAACCTCAGAATGGCAGCAGAGTTTGGAACATTGTGTAGGGCTCTTTTGCCTATCGAATTATCAAGCGCAGTGGGTGCGCAAACAAACAGGGAAGCCAGTCTCCGTACTGATTCATCCAACCGAGATTCCTGAGCAGCTGTTTGACTTTGATCAGTTTATGCAGAATTCCCAAAAAAAGATTGTCCAGCTAGGATGGTGGCTACGTCAGATAACTGCGATTCAACGCCTGCCTATTCGTTCAAAAAACGCTTTAGGGTATGAAAAAATCAGACTGAATCCTGCGTTTACAATCGATTCGGATGCCCAACTGCAAGCACTCGCAGAGGCAGAAATTATGGCTGAAAAAGTTTGCTTCAATCCTGATTTTGTGGCGAATACCCGCGAAGTGAGTCATTTGTGCAATGCTGACTATGACCAGCTGCTTTGCGAAAATATTGGGTTTATTGCTTTGCACGATACAAGTGCAAATAACGCAGTCATTGAGTGCATTGCCAGGACGACACCGCTATTGGTGAATCCACTCCCTGCGATTATTGAGTATTTGGGAAAAGACTATCCACTGTACTTTGAAACGTTGGCGGAGGCTGCGCAGAAGGCTCAGGATTTAAAGCGAATTGAAGCGGCGCATCAGTATCTGAAAACTTGCCCCACTCGGAAGAAGCTGTCTGCGGAATACTTTCGTCAGAGCTTTCAGACGAGCTCAGTCTATCAGAGCATATAGTTCTATGAATTATCCTAAAAATAGTATTGCTGAAGGTACCTATAAACTGAGCTGTCTGGTGGCAGAACGACAGTATAAGATGGCCACTTTTTGGCAACATAAGGGGTCGATTGATCGAGCAATTACAACCTATCGACAAGCAATTCAAAGCCAGCCTAACTACATTCCAGGATATTTGAGTCTGGCTCCGTTAATGTATCAGCAGCAACGATATGACGAGGCGATTTTAATCTGTCGCCAGGCGCTTGCACTGGGCGCAACTGAACCATGGATAGCGAGCTATATAGAAGATTCTCTCATTGGGAAAGGCGAGTTCGCTGATTGTGACTTGCAATCGATGAGTTCAATTGCAAGTCAGTCACAGGCGGTGTTAAAAGTTATCTCAGACAGCGCAGAATCAGACAGCGTAAATGACAAGAGAAGGCATATTCTTTTGTACACTAACTGTCCAGGAACTTATGGTGCAGAGCAGATTAGTCACCTGTTGATGTGTCATTTAGTTACGCAAGGCTATCGTATAACCTGTGTGCAAAGTAAGGCAAAGAACAATCTAATTGAATCGAGAGAAGCTATTGGCATCGAGCATATTTGGTTGGAAGGGGATGCTCGACAGTTTTTGTATTCAGTCACAAATACTTTAGAAGCGATTCAAATATTTAAGCAGGCACGTCCTCATTTAATTATTTTTGCTGATGGTGAACCGATGGCGAATATCGGTGCAAGTCAGGCGGCAAAGCGATTGGGTATTCCTTTTATAAAGATTGTTCATTGTGTAAATGTAAACTGGGCCGAAAAATTTTCGGCATATTTGCATTTATTACCACCAATTTACCAGGCGGCAACGGCAGTCATCTCAGTTTCTCAGGCAAATTTGACCCTGATGCACGATCTCTATTACCTTCCTGAGCAGATTGGTCGAGTTATTTACAATAGCTGCGCTGACTTGTACTTTACACCCCGTAATTTGGAGATCAGGCAAGAGATCAGGCAATCTCTAAAAATTCCTGAAGACGCGATTGTTGTCTTTACGGCGGCACGGTTGGTATCGAGCAAGGGATATCAGCATCAGCTAACCGCGATAAAGACGCTGAAACATAGCCATGTGTGGGGAAATCTATACTTTCTGTGGGCAGGTAGCGGCTGTGAAGAAACTGAACTAGAGAGACAGATTGAGGCTTTAGAGGTTACTGATTATGTTCGGATGTTAGGTCATCGTTCAGATGTTGACGATTTGTTAGATGCGGCCGACATATTTGTATTGCCATCGCACTTTGAGGGTATGCCAGTATCGATACTCGAGGCAATGGCGAAGGGTTGCGCAGTGGCTGCCACTAAAATTAGCGGGATTCCTGAGATGTTAGGTAATACAGGAAAACTTTTGAGCGATCCGAACGTGAACCCTGAGCAAACTGCACAAGAGCTAGCTGACACCTTAATAGAATGGGCAAAAAAACACAGCTCAAGAAAATCATCCGCTGAAGCCTGTCGGCAGCGAGCACATTTACTGTTTCAGCAAAAGAATATGATAGATGCTTATGCTGAACTAATTGAGGCTATCTTGATACAAGATTAACCTAAATGTTTAATACGTAAAGATCATTGGAAACGGATACTCTATTTTTCTGATTCTCCGTGAAAGCACTGCCTAAGTTTATAAGGAAGCTAAAAGCTGCCGATTAAATGGTTTTAGCCGCAGCAGGCAATCTATGGAGACTATGAGCAATCTAAAAATTAATGAGCCTGACGTTGTTAGCGAAACAATTGATGGAGAGACTGTTGTTGTTAGCTTGTCTACCGGCAGTTACTACAGCTTGGAAGGGGCTGCAACAGCAGTATGGAATCTTATAGAGTCTCATTGCTCTGTTGAACAGATAATGTCTGCTGTTTTGCAGCAGTTTGAAGGTGAAAGTCAGACAATACGTACTTCTGTAAAAGCATTGATTGATCAGTTACAGCTTGAAAAGCTGATCGTAGAATACGAAGATGATACCGAAAGCTCTCTCCCTTTATCAATAGATGCGGAGCCCAAATCGGTTTTTGTGATGCCTAATTTACAAAAGTTCTCTGACATGCAGGAGCTGTTGTTATTGGATCCGATTCACGAAGTCGATGCAGCAGCGGGCTGGCCTGCCAAAGGAAATGAGCCTACTCATGCAAAGGCTTAGGCTATGATTTCGCAACCTTTTATTAGCGTGATTATTCCGGTCTACAATGGTGAGCGTTTTTTGGCCGAGGCCATTGAGAGCGTGCTGACTCAAAACTATTCACCGCTCGAAATCATTGTGGTTGACGATGGTTCTACCGATGAGACTCGTGTTGTGGCTTGTCGATACATGCCAGCCGTTCATTACATTTATCAGCCTAACTCGGGCACCAGTGTGGCTAGAAACACTGGGGTTCAGCAAGCAAAGGGAGAGTTACTGGCTTTTCTGGATGCTGACGATGTATGGATGCCCCAAAAGCTTATTCGGCAGGTGCAGGCGCTGCAAGCAGAGACTGATATTGGTGCGGTTTTTGGTTATGTTCAACAGTTTCACAGTGCAGAGCTGACGCAGGCAGAGCGCGATGCGATCATCTGCCCAACTGCGCCTATGGATGGTTACTTACCCTCTGCCATGCTGATAAAGCGATCTGCCTTTGATCACGTTGGGCCATTCGATGCGAATTTAGTTTTTGGTGAGTTTGTTAGCTGGTATGCCCGTCTCAAGGACTCTGATGTGAAAACTTGTCTATTAGCAACAGTAGTGGCCCGCAGGCGACTGCACCAGACTAACAAAGGACGTCAGCACCAAAGCTACAACGCTGAGATGCTTATGTCGCTAAAGGCATTGCTAGATAGACGACGAGCATTGGCCGCTGGAAAAGAACAGACTACTACTGGACTGGAACGATGCTGACCCAGGCACAAACATGGTTGCTACAGGCAATGCTCTCCAAGCGTGAGAAGGCACTGGAGTCTTGGCAGCAGTGGCGCGATCATGTCGATATTGAAATGATCGATTTAAACTCCTACCGAATGTTGAGCGCCTTGTATTTAAAGCTGTCTAATTACAAAGCAGACGATCTACATATGGGTCGGCTAAAGGGGATTTATCGGCACACTTGGTATACGAACCAGCTCCAGCTCCAGCGGTTAGCTGCTGGGTTGCAGGCTCTTCAGTCAGCTCAGATTGAGGCTGTGGTGCTCGGGGAAGTATCGTTGCTCGCAGCCTGTCATCACGATTGGGGTGCGCGTCCCATCACTCGCTTTGACCTCTTAGTGCCGCAACAGTCTATGCCAATGGCGCTGAGTGCTTTACAGCAGCAGGGGTGGCAGTCTAGTGTCTCAGTATTAGAGCCTAGTTTATCAGGCCCTTTATGGGTTAGAGATACTGTTCAATCGAATAGCGTGTCGCTTTGTCTGCACAATCATGTGTTTTGGGCAACGCCTCAAACGCATACTGATGAACAGCTTTGGCAACATGCGACCACTACTGAAATCAGTAATACATCAGCAAAAATTCTGAGTCCGGTCGATCAGCTTTTATATTTGTCGCTAAAGATGAATCAACAACAATATGATCAACAACAGGATTCTGCCGACGCTTTAGTTAATGCTGCTTTTGCTGTAACCGCGATTACCGAGGAGTCGGAGTGGGTTCGACTACTGGTTCAGGCACAGCGATATGAGCTCATTCTACCGTTGCGATACTTACTGACAGAGCTACAGCAATTGTTGGAGATTGAGCTACCCGATTGGGTAATGCCAAATTTACGAGGAATGGCTATTTCTTATCATGAACTGTTGAGTCACAATATATCGGCTGATAATCGGTTGCTGTTACTAAAAGCTCAAATAGTCAAACTCAGAGCTCAGTGGCACAAGCTAACAAGAAAAGATGCTAAGCCGGCAATAGACTTTTCGAGTCAACAGCGGAAAGTAGCGGGTGAGCACTGAGCTAATGAAACGTACTAAAACGTCAGGGAGCTATAGAACCCGCTTGAAAAAACGTGCTTATCCTATTTCTCACAGAGATTTACAGCATTTGTGCGATCTGCTCTACCAGCTGACAATTCGAGAGCTAAAGCTACGCTATAACCGCTCAGTTTTGGGCATCGTTTGGACCCTTATTAAGCCGCTTTTTCAGCTGCTGACATTTTCTTTTATTTTTAGAGCGATTCTTAATATCGACTTTCCTCACTATGCGTCTTCTGTCTTTCTAGGATTGTTGGTTTGGACTTGGTTTCAATCTTCGCTAACAGATTCAGCAAATGTTATTAATGCGAACGCTAGTCTTATTCGCCAGCCTGGCTTTCCCAGTCCTATTTTGCCAATCGTGGTGAGTATGGTCGATACTGTTCACTTTGTTTTAGCATTGCCTATACTGTTTATCTTTTTGTTAGTAGATGGGGTGTCCTTGCAGCCGATTATCTTGGCGACCCCTATTCTAATGCTGTTGCAGTCTAGCCTAACGGTTAGTATTTCATACCTTTTAGCGGCGCTTAATGTCACGTTTTACGACACCAAGTATACGACTGGTGTCGTACTCCAGATGATGTTTTATGCCACCCCTGTGTTCTATGAGGCTAACAGCATTCCGCCGGACTATCAGTTTTGGTATTGGCTAAACCCAATGGCTCATTTAGTTTCTGCTTTTAGAGCCTTATTGATTCAGGGCGTAGCACCTAACTGGGGGGCGCTGGGTTTGATCGCAGTTGGCGTTTTCACTTTGCTTTGCTTAGGGCATCGTTTCTTTAGAGCGCAGAGCATACGCTTTGCTGAGGAGATTTAGATGCAACTGATAACGGTTCATCAGGTTAGTAAGCAATTTCCTTATTACGATCGTAATCGGCCCAGAACGATTATGGCAGCAGCCTTATCAGGTTGGCGACGAATTAATCCGACGGATTATTTTTGGGCGCTGCAGCATGTCAGCTTTACAGTCGATTCAGGTGAAATGGTTGGCATTATTGGTAAGAATGGAGCAGGCAAGTCCACACTGCTTAAATTGCTGGGTCAGGTGGGCGTACCAGACGAAGGCCATATTGCTGTAGGCGCGCGGGTCGGTGCCCTGTTGGATTTGGGTGCTGGTTTTCATGATCATCTAACGGGACGAGAGAATGTTGTCGTTAATGGTGTCGTAGCAGGACTGCTCTCGCGAGAAGTCTTACAGCGGCTAGATGAAATTGTCGAGTTTGCAGAGATTGAGCGATTTGTGGATAATCCGGTGCGAACCTACAGCACAGGTATGAAGATGCGATTGGCTTTTTCACTGGCGGTGCATACTCAGCCGGACATTTTGCTGGTAGATGAGCATTTAGCAGTGGGTGATCGTGATTTTCAAGACAAGTGCTTGAACCGCATTGCGCAGATGAAAGAGCAGGGCTGTGCGATTGTGTTGGTCTCTCACAATACCGATCAGATTGCAGAGCTGTGTGATCGTGCGATTTGGCTAGAGCGCGGCAAAGTGAGAGCCGTAGGCACAGCTAGTAAGATCGTTGAACAATATTTAAATGAGACTCATGCTGCTGATGTCTTATCACCCTCTATTCCTTAAAAAGAGATCAATTTCCCGCCATGATGAATTTAGAAATTTTGAACTGGATGTTTCGGTTTTTGGATGTCGAGGCGGCGACTTGGCAGCTCAACCGAGCTCAGGTCACTGATCAGTTTGAAGAGAGTGATCGCGAGGTTTTCTTTGAGGCAATGCGCTGTGGGTTTGAGCAAGCCGTGCAAGCGACCAATGTGCAAGAGCGCTTTTATAAGATTGGAGGCTATTCGATTTGTTTAAGATTTGCTGGTGAGGCTATGCTAAAGCAAATTGCACCTGCGATCGCTCACTTAGAAATACCTGAAATTGCCCAGCCAGATCTAAAAATTTGCCTGTGGGACAATCAGTCAACTCAGACCCAGCTACCGGGCTTAATGTCTGTATTTATTCGCCTATTTCACTGGTACTGGCACGAGCATCTAGATGGTCGTCAAAACGTGAAAGCACTATGTAGCAATCACGAATCTCTAGAAGAGAATCGCTTTTCAGCGCGTCTCAATATTGGTGCGAACGTCTTTAGCATGCTAGATCAGCAGCAAAATTTGGCGATGTACTGGATAGAGGATGTTGCCGACCTTCCCTACTGGGAAAAAGGATCACCCCTGCAGTCTATTCTTAACTGGTGGCTGAGTGCTAGAGCGCGACAATATGTTCATGCAGCCGCAGTCGGACTAGAAACGGGTGGCGTTCTGATTGCCGCCAAGGGAGGGTCTGGGAAATCAACCTCTGCGCTTGCGTGCTTAAACTCCCCCTTAAAGTATGCTAGCGATGACTATTGTTTAATTTCGACTGACCCAACGCCTTATGTATACAGCTTGTATAGTAGCGCTAAGCTCAAGGGTGCTACTGACTTTGCTCGGTTCCCTGAGTTAGCTGCTTTGTGTAGCAATTCAGAACAGTTAAAAGATGAGAAAGCGCTGTTCTTTTTACATAAACACTATCCAGAAAAAATAGTATCTGGATTTCCACTACGCGCTATCTTGGTGCCTCGAATTACAGGCGAGCCGAATACCCACTTAAAAAGGATAACGGCTATTCATGCACTGAGCGCGCTTGCTCCCAGTACGCTATTACAGCTTTCAGGGACTGGGAAGCAGGCATTTGCAAACATGTCTCAGTTAGTGAAACAGCTTCCTTGCTACAGCCTAGAGTTAGGTACAGATATTTTGCAGATTCCACTGGTTATTCTAGAGCTTTTGCAGTCGCTACAATCAGAGGCTGTTTCAAAAGCACCTTTAGAGAACACTTGTAAGATTTATCAATAATCTTTATGTTGTTTAAATCTAAAGAACCGATTTCAAGATTTTTCAGACTATACATTTTGCGAACTACACAAAGTGAACAGTATGTCGTACATAAAAGATATTGCCAGAAGGCTGTTTATACAATCAAAAGAAGATTCTGTCGAAAACTTAGGCTTTTATAATGAGACCTTGAATGATCGTTGGATCTTAGAGTGTATTTATCCAGATAAATATAACGGCTATTTTGTTGAAGCGGGTGCCTGCAATGGAAAGTTTGGCAGTTGTTGTTATCTATTAGAGAAAGAACGAGGCTGGAAAGGACTATGCATAGAGCCCAATGATGATTGGTTTCCACAGCTTGTTGAAACTCGTCCCAATAGCATTTGCGAAAATGTTTGTGTAGCAGCAACTGCTAGGCAAGTTACCTATATCAAAGGAACAGGGGGATCAGCCCCCTACTTGGGTGGTATTAAGGAGAACCTAAAAAAGTTTAAGCATGGCTCAAAAGCTATCCTCAAAAAAGGTGAAGAGGTTAAAAAAAACGCGGTGCCGCTAGCAACTTTGCTCAAGAAACATAACGCGCCGAAAGCTATTGACTATGCTGCTTTTGATATAGAAGGCAGTGAGCTAGAGGTATTAGCAAATTTCCCTTTCGATGACTATTACTTTTCGGCACTGAGCCTAGAGTGCGATGGCTATATCTGGGACGACATTACAAAAATTCTTCTCTCGAAGGGCTATCAGGAAGTTAAGAATCCCTTTAATACCGACAAACCTTGGGAACGCTATTGGCTTCACCATACGATGTTGTAGGTCCATATCCTATCCCTCACATCTCATGTTTTAAGTCCTATGACTCAATCCTACTCTTGTACCTGTTTAAGTGTCAGCGTTATTTTACCTGTCCATAACGGAGAGCGGTTTTTAGCCGGAGCACTGCAAAATATTCAGCAGCAACAGTATCAACCGATAGAAATTATCGTGATTGACGATGGCTCAACAGATGCGACTGCAAAGATCGCCGCTGAGTTTGGAGATAGCATTCGCTATATTTATCAGTCTCAGCAAGGACCGGCTGCGGCTCGTAATAGAGGGATAGAACAATCAGCGGGTGAGATAATCGCGTTTTTGGATGTGGACGATCTTTGGCCAGAGAATAAACTTGCTCATCAGGTCGGTTACTTAGCTAAGCATCCAGATGTTGACATTGCACAGGGGTTGATTCAGCGAATGCAGGCTGATAAGTCGGACGATGATCCTGACGGCTTGCAACGCAAGCAGAGCGAACCGCTCAGTTTCAACTCTGTGTTTGAGCCTTATTTTTTTATTAATTTGGGCAGTTGCGTTTATCGGCGATCTCTATTTGAGCAGGTGGGCTTGTTTGATGAAGCGCTTTGGGACAATGAAGATACCGATTGGTTCACTAGAGCTTGGGAAAAGAACATTAATAAAGTCTCTTTATCCGAAATTGGTTTGTTCTATCGTAAGCATGACTGCAACATGACGCTTCAGCAAAAGAACCTTGTTTATTTCGGATTAATGAAGATTTATAAGCGGCGAATTGCCAGAAGCAGAGCTAACCCCGCTTTGGCAACTCAAGAGCGAGCCGTTGGTTGGGCTGAATATTTAGGCCAACCGCCCGATTAATTGAGCCAGCTTCAATCAATCTCTACAAGCACTACCATTATCTGTAAGCATTACCTAAGACAACGAAAATCGGATACTCAGGCAGAACAATGGTCTTTAAAGAACTTGCCGGAACCACCCTTAGCCAGATCTTAACGTTCAACTCTAATCGTCTCTTTAAAGGTAACATTCAGAGTGCCCCTGCGCCCCCTATTTTTCTCCTTGGTATGACGGGGCGCACAGGAACCAACTTTTTCAGTCGCTTACTCGCGCATCATCCTAAATGCATTCAGTGTCACATTCATGAGGGATATTTACTCAAGCATATTACGCTTTTAAATCAGTACACTGAAGAAACTCTACAGCAATGGCATACAATAATGCCTGCTGATCAATTACCTCAATCGTTAGCACGTTTTCAAGCTTGTCTAGGAGAAGGGTTAGTTCACTATTTAGAGGCACTAACATCAGAAAATCTAACACCAAATCATCGTTGCTCACACTTTAAAGGCCAGCGGCTGATCATCAAGACACCCAGCGTTGAGAATATCGATAAATTCTTTCAGTTTTTTCCAGATTCGCCTTTACTTTTACTGGTCCGAGATGGTAAGGCAGTCGTAGAGTCTCAAGCTCGTTCGTTCAATTACGATCGTGAAATTCTGATGCATCGCTGGGCAAAAGCAGCTGATCGAATTATTCAGTTTGAGCAAGCGCAGTCAAATAACTCAAAGCAGTATCGAATTTTTAAATACGAAACGTTGCACACTCAGACCACACAAGAAATTAGCAACGTTCTTGCCTTCTTAAATCTCGATAAGTCCGACTATCCCTTTCAATCAGCACTAAGTTTAACGGTTACCGGCTCTTCTACTTTTGGACGAACAAGTGGACAACCTATTTCTTGGCAGCAGACTCCTAAAACGACTGACTTTGATCCACTAAACAGAGCGAGTAATTGGACAATTTCAGACCGTAAGAAATTTTCAAAAATAGCTGGCGAACAGATGAGATATTTTGACTATCCTCTGTGAGACCGCTGAGAAAACGGGGTTAAAGGGGTGCGTTATTAAAAGAAATTATTATGAAGAGATAATTATGAGAGAAAATGATGCAGTCGATTCTAATCCTCAGAGTAAACATTGTTTAACGGCTTTACTTGGTGTTTATGCCTCGCCCGATGGCTATTTCTATCCTTGCTGTGTAGCAGATACTTCGATAACTAACCGATTGAATGAGCGTCAAGGTGGCTCTTTTCGCGAGGCTTTCAACTCGGATAAAATTAAAAACATTCGACGTCAGCTTGCTAATGGCGAATGGCCTGATGCTTGTATTTCCTGTCAGCAGTCAGAAGCTTTAGGTCGCAAGAGTCATAGGCAGATATTTAATGAAGGTTCCATCTCTCAACATGCTGATGTAACTGAGAATATGACTGCCGAAGGACACGTAGATTACGCAATTAAGCAGCTTGATATTCGGTGGAACAACACCTGTAACTTTAAGTGCAGAATGTGCGGCCCTAAATTTAGTAGTGCTTGGGAGAGAGACTATGCTGCGCTAGGAATAGATTATGCCCCTGCATATGATTGGTCATATGCAGTTGAAACGGAGGAGTTCCTTTCAATCTTAGAAGAGGTCACTAGTCTGAACTTCGCCGGTGGTGAACCCTTGATTACAGATGCTCATTATCAGGTTCTCCTCAAGTTAATTGAGATGAGAGCTGCATCAAAAGTAACTTTGACGTATACCACTAATTTATCTGTTCTAAAATATAAGCAATACGATCTGACGGAGCTTTGGAAACATTTCAAGCAAGTGAACTTAGTATTTTCTCTAGATGGTTTTGGCTCAGCAGTAGAGTACTCCCGTGAAGGATTCAATCATAAGCGGTTTCTTAAAAATATTGAGAGCGTTAAGCAGAATCCAGCGATTAGTCTCTATTCTCACTGCGTTTCTAGCATTTTTAGTATTTTGAGTATTCCAGACTATGTGAATTTTTGTCATGAATATGGCATTGAATTTAGCATCACTTGCATTAGGCATCCCGAATACTACAGCCCTGCGATTTTAGACAATCAGTTAAAGGATAAGGTTGTAACACGTTATCAACAAAAAGCCAAAACGTCCGATTTTGACTATGATTTTGTGCTCAAGGACATGGAGAAAGATTTGGAACGAGTCGGGTTGCTGAGAAGAATGTTTAAGCATCAAACCAGCACACTAGATAGTATAAGAAACAAAAGATTTGGCAATTATTTCCCCCTCTTCTCTGAGTGGTTCGAAAGCATCGACTCAAGCATCTTATTTGCACCGGCTCATAAATATTGAGTTTGTGCCTGTTTACATCTATCACTATTTTCTTTGTTTTTTGTCGTTGTTAGGGTAAATATCCTAAGAACCCTATGCGCTGGCTTGTAACTTTACTTTTGATTGCTTCTTTACTAGGTGGTGTGTTCCGGCTTACCCATCTCAAGGGCAAGGTGTATTGGCACGATGAAGTGTATACCGCTATGTACGTAACGGGGCACGGCAATAAAGAGGTACTCGATGAATTATTTAATGGTGAACTGAAGGTGGTAGCAGACGCACTTCAAATGCAGACGGCTACAGAAGATAGGGGGGTAAAAGAGACGATTCGCCAGCTTGCTACTCACGATGCGCAGCATCCGCCGCTATACTACGTGCTGTGTCGGCTAATGCTGTATGTGGTTCCAGATACGGTACTGGCTACTCGGTTAGTTGCTGCGATAGCTGGCATTTTGCTTATTCCCGCTACATATTGCCTTTGTCAACAACTCTTTGCCGCTTCGACCTCTGTAAGACTAACGGCAACGCTTGGCGCGACTTTAGTAGCCGTTTCTCCTTTTCAGTACTTATATTCGCAAGAAGCCCGTCAGTATAGCTTATGGCCCTTAAGCGTGGCGATTGCCAGCATTGCTTATTTTATTGCAATCAAGAAGAACAGTCGCCTTAGCTGGCTCATGTACACGCTCACTCTCCTCACCAGTCTTTATACTTGCGTTTTATCGCTGCTTTTGCCTATCAGTCATGGACTACACCTTCTATGGCTCACCTACTACCGATCTACGCTCTCACAGAAATTCAATCGTGCGATCTTGACTCATTTCACAACTAGCGTAGGCGTTAGTTTATTGCTGTTTATTCCCTGGCTACAGTTCATTTCTTCAGCTCACATTAAGAATGTAAGTTGGACAGCACTGCCGATATCTTTTCACGTGCTGATGAGATCATGGACACATAATCTTACTCATCTATTTATAGATTTCAATTTGGCACAATCGTTTGAGACATCTACCTCCTTTCCTTTCACTTTATTAAAGGGAGTGGTCATCAGCTTTTTAATATACGTATTGTTCTGGAGTATGCGCCATATGCATGCATCTGCCAAAGTGTTTCTACTATCGCTAGGCGGCGTTACGCTGTTGGCACTTGTTTTACCCGATTTGATTCTTGGAGGGCAGCGCTCTAGGGTTGCCCGGTATCTAATGCCAACCTATCTAAGTTTTCATATTGCCTGTGCCCGCTGCCTGGCTAGCAAACTAAATGCAAGGCAGCCTTACATACAGTGGAAATCAATCGTAGCGACAGTTGTCGTTTCAGGCATACTTTCTTGTGCCGTTAGTCTACCAACCCAGAACTGGTGGCACAAATACCATAGTAATAAGAATGTTGCGATCTCTGAGCACATCAATAAATACCCTCAATCGCTGCTCGTCAGCAGTGATTATGACTATAACATAGGCCAACTACTCTCACTCAGCTATTTTCTTACACCCGAACAGCAGCTTTTATTGTTTCGAGAATATAAAGAACCAGACATCGTTAAAAAGTTAGCTGACGATAACCTGATAAACAATAGAAAAATGTTTGTATTCAATCTTTCAGAACCGCTGAAGACGAAACTCACAGCTTCTGGGCAATATCAGCTCGTTTCAACTAGTACGGTAGACAAACTGTGGGAGCTAACGACTCCCCAGTAGCACTCTAGATTAGTATTAAGCTGCGCTAGGCAGAGATTTCAGCATGCTGGCTCAAATCGCTAGCAATGAACAGTTGCGGTAGTTTCTGTTTTATTCTGGAGAACCTGTATTGCCATTGCGCCAAGGTCTTGGATCGTATTAACAGTATCAACAGTGCCATGGCTAGAAATTATCAGACCACCAGCGGCATGGTCGCCAGGTCGTAGATTAGTTGGCTGGGGTGCTTCTATCAAACCAAGTTGAGGTGAGATGACCGCACGCGGTATAGCGCCTGCACTAGAGTGCAATAGCAAGTTAGGGAGGGCTGCAGCCCGTTTGCCTGGCTGCTCGGCAGAGAGTCGATCGATACCTGTGACGACGGGTTCACCTGTGTCAGCGTCGGTGAGGTTGCTCAAAATAGTGTAAGCCTGTGCTAGTAACTCCGCTCGATAGCGACGGTTGGCTCTCCAAGAGAATCTGCGCTGAGGTAAATTTATCTGGATAGCAGCGCAGGTTCCGTTATATGGCAAAATTTCGTATGGCTGATGTCCTTGCTTGCCTAACGTTCGGTTTAAGCGACTTATTATCTCTGGCATCAAGTGCCCCAACGTGTTGTTCTGCTGCATATCACTTGTTGAAAAAACAACAACTTGAGCGTCAGATCCTGCCGCTGCCACTAAGGCTCCGATAGCAGCATCCAGTTCTACGAATACTGTTTTGAGAGGTTCCCCCAGTCGAATATTGCGCTGCTCGTCGTAATCGTTGTGGCCGCGAGGATGGTCACTGCCGACAAAGTTCCATAGACTGTGCCCTGCGCAGTGAGCAGCCTTGAATGCGATCGTAAACAAGTCCCAAGATTTAGTAGAAAGAAAATGGCAGCCCGCTTTACGCTTTTGTACAATGCCTGCTTTTAGATCAGTAACTATTTCTAAAACTTGCTCGTCACTGAACTGTGGCATTTCGTAACCATACTGGCGAAGCGGAGCAGCTCCAAATAGTCGAACAACTTCTGGAGCTAGTATGGGAGGATAGCTTTTGGGCTCTTTTAAGTAGTGACCATGAGCTATCCAGCTGCTAAGGTGAATGCCGTTGAGCGGCTTAGGCAAGCCGCATTTAGGAATATCGAAGATCGCGACTCGATGCCCTTGACGTGAGAGGGTATGCCAAAACGAGTCGCGATCACGTTCATCTTGATAGCTCATGCCCATTTCCCCAGAGGCGAGTCGCTGTTCCCAATAGTAGCGACCATGCTCACCAAGTCCACAAGCGAACTGAAAAGATGCCCACAGTCCATCATCTGTGATTCCTTCTGGTGCGCTCAGTCGCTTAGTTTTACCTCGCTTTCGCAACGCTGCGAGATGGGGCAAGCTGCCATCGCTGCTCCATTGCTCAATCAAGTCACCGTCAGCGCCATCGAGGCCAATCATCAACAGGCGGGCTGTCATAACGTCCTCCTAATCTCGATTAATGGCTACTTCTTATTCGCATTATTCGCACCATATTGGTAAACAGTTCTGTAATGGGTTTCTCTTCAAAGTCAATCGACTTTAGATACCAAAAGATGATCACCACTGGCAAAATGTACTTGTCCCACGGATGTGCCTTATCATCACAAGGTAGCGGCGTATTGAGTTCGTTGTAGTCTCGTAAAGAATCAAGGGTGGGAAAGAGGCGATCGCTGAAAGTGAGGGAGATTCCCCAAAAGTTACCTTCATCGGCCCAAAATGGCCCCTGTAAAAAGTCTAGGTAAAACAATAGGGCCAAATAAGTTGCTGTAACGACCAACAGAAATATAAATTTTTGCCTGGAGCAGCTAGTAAAATCACGCATATAAACTATTACTGTTTGTATGATATGTGACAGGATAAATTTCGACCTAATTCAAAACAGCTGATTTTAGGTGACACTCAGAGCACGAAACAGACAGACAGAGCACGAAACAGACAGAGCACAAAATATGACATGCGATACACAGCGATAAAGGCTGGCCATTCGCCATACCTGATCGCTTTTGTGAGATTTCAAACCGCGTTTTTCAGACAGCTTTAAAAACGTTTCAAGCTGTCGCCAACTGCTTTCTCTTCTGGTTATTCAGCGCTTTACGTTCATGATGAGTCTAAGTCTTGATTTAGGTAGGAATTTGGGACGTATGGGGTAAGACTTTCAGGATACCTTTCAGCCGCTGATCAGCTTACTGGCTGTAGCGATTAGTGTGAAGCGGTGAGTGGTTAACCGGCATTTCAGCAAAATTCTCTTCTGTTGTTGCTTCCTGTCGGTGTAAATATTCACTCTAAAGATAATGTGCCTATGAGTTTGTATGCTGACAAGGTCAGGCAGTTCTGGTCGTAAGCGAGAAGGAAGCTACCCCGAGTGCAGTAATAGGTAGGGCTATTTTCAGCCCATTGTGTCCCAGCTCAGGCCCAGCTCAATCAAGTTGAGCCACAATAATCCCGTTTATTGTCCATTGCCCATTAGGATAAAGGGGTTGAATGGCAAGCACACCAGCATGGATATTAAATCGGGATTTGTAGGCACCGTTGGCAATACGCCTCTGATTCGGCTCAATAGCTTTAGCGAGGAAACGGGCTGTGAAATTTTGGGTAAGGCAGAATTTCTAAATCCGGGTGGCTCAGTCAAAGATAGGGCAGCGCTTTTCATCATTGAGCAAGCCGAGAAAGCAGGACGGCTTAAACCCGGTGGCACAGTCGTAGAAGGCACTGCTGGCAACACGGGCATTGGCTTAACCCATATCTGCAATGCCAAGGGATATAAGTGCGTGATTATCATTCCGGAAACGCAGTCAAAGGAAAAAATTGACCTGCTGAGAACGTTGGGCGCAGATGTACGGACGGTGCCAGCAGTACCGTACCGGGATGACAACAACTATGTAAAAGTATCGGGCCGATTGGCCGATGAGCTACCCAATGCGATTTGGGCCAACCAATTTGAGAACCTGGCTAACCGGCAGGCCCACTACGAAACAACAGGGCCAGAAATGTGGGCGCAGACGGATGGCAAAATTGATGGCTGGACGGCGGCAACCGGAACGGGCGGTACGTACGCCGGGGTCTCGATGTTTTTAAAAGAGAAAAATCCCAATGTGCGGTGCGTCGTTGCTGACCCTATGGGCAGCGGGCTATACAGCTATGTGAAAACGGGTGAAATCAAGCCGGAAGGAAATTCGGTGACGGAAGGCATTGGGAACAGCCGCATTACTGGCAACATGGAAGGTGTGCCGATGGATGATGCGATTCAGATTGATGACCCTGAAGCGCTGCGAGTCATTTATCAGCTTCTATATAAGGAGGGGCTGTTTATGGGGGGATCTGTTGGCATTAATGTCGGTGCGGCAGTCGCGCTTGCTAAGGAAATGGGGCCAGGACACACCATTGTGACTATCCTCTGCGATGGCGGCTCGCGATACCAGTCGAAGATTTTCAACCGGGAGTGGCTAACGTCTAAAGGGCTATGGTCTGACAGTCTGCTGCCCTGACAGTCTGCTGCCCTGATAATTTGCTGCCTGAAGGCTGAACCATAGAACGTCCGCTCTTCAGAAAATTGGTTCTCAGCAAGGTCGACTCTCAGGAAATACTTATTTAGCATGATCGCTTAATCATACTCGTAACGAGTATGATTTACGAGCAGTCATTAAAGATGACTGTTTTATGATGTCGCTGAGCAGTGGAGGTAAGCCTGCATGAATGATCTCCTGGTTGGTTTTTTGGCAAGCTTAGGCGCTGGGTTGATGACGGGTGTGGGCGCACTGCCGGTGATGCTGCCGTTTAATATGTCTGATCGGGTGCAGGGGGTGCTGTTGGGCATTGGCGGTGGCGTGATGCTGGCGGCAACTTCGTTTTCGCTGTTGATTCCTGGAACAGCTGCTGCACAGGACTTGGGCTTTTCTGAAACGGTGGCAGCGGCGATTATGGTCGCGGGTGTTTTGCTGGGTGGGTTTGCACTGTGGTTGGCCCATGCGTTTTTCCCCCACGAGCACTTTTTTAAGGGCAGAGAAGGCAAAGAAAGTGTGCGGTTTGAGCAGATTTGGCTATTTGTGATTGCGATCGCCCTTCACAATTTCCCTGAAGGGCTCACGGTGGGTGTGGGCTTAGGGTCTGGCTCACTGAGCAGTGGTGTGGCCCTCGCAGGCGGGATCGGATTGCAAAATATGCCAGAGGGCTTGGTCGTCGCGATCGCCTTGCGCAACCTTGGCTATGCCCCCCTTTATTCCCTTTGGATCTCTACCCTAACTGGGCTAGTGGAACCACTTGGTGGTTTGCTCGGTGCAAGCGTTGTTGGTTTTTCAGCAGCGCTATTACCCTGGGGCATGGCCTTTGCCGCGGGTGCAATGTTGTTTGTAATAGTCGATGAGATTTTGCCCGATATTGACCAGAAAGACTTAGGACAAGTTGGCACGCTGGGTGTGATGGTGGGTTTTGTGGCAATGATGTTTTTAGATGTCACATTTGGATAGAGATTGGGACAGTTCGGTATAGAGATTGGGCTATGGCGCTCAGTGGATGCATTCGTTGAGCGCGAGCTAGATTAAAAGTATAAATACCTAGTTCATGCCAGCCTGAAAATATTGCTATAGCTAGCGCCTAGCAATATTTCGTGTGGGAAAGATAACTTTAAGGATATGTGCATTAAAAGCATGTGAACTTTGCATAATTCATTGAGAAAATGTTCTCTGTGAACCTGTCAAAGCAGGTAACTCTGGCTAATATAGGTGCAGGGTAAAAAATGTAAGCGAAGTGTGTTTACAGGGACAGTCAAATCTGTTGTTTCGCAACAATATTGTTTCTAAACTCGCACTGTCAGCGCTTATCTAACATATCTCTTTTCTGAGGACGCTGTTTTGCCGTAATCCATCTATATACAAAGCTTCTGGCCGATTCATTTAACTTGTTTTTAACAGCACCTTCGTAAAAGTCATCTGGACAGCATATTTTCAGAAAAATATTCAGGAACCTGTAGGGATATCTTTGAAGTTACGGGTATGTTGTTTACGACGCGTTAGTGTCCCCTAAATCTTCAGAGGGATAAGTCCTCAAGTGGAGATGCCGCCGTCACTAAAAAATCGAGAGCTGTAATAACTCTCCTGATCATGTCTTTCTTTCAGTTACGCAGTAGAAAAACAATTGACATCTTAAAGCCTGTCAAGCGCCGCATCGAGAATCTGCCTGTTGAGAATCCAGACCGGGCGCATCGTATTATTTCCCTTATTCCTCCGGCTTGTCCGTTTGAAAGGGATCTCAAACTTTTCGGTAAAGTGGTAGCTCATGTTCCACCCATGTGTAAGCTAAACCCTCTGTACGAGCAGCTTATGATGCTACGTTTCAGGGCGCTTTGCTATCTCGTTGATGAATGTGGTGAAGACGCTGCTGCCCTAGGTTAAGTTGCGCTGGGTTAAGCATGCCTTGATATAGCAAAGTGCGGATGCATACTTGCGCAGAAGGCTAGCGCCTACGCACTTTGTCTTGATGCGCATTCCTTAGGCGAATTCGATTCGCCAGGGTCGCATCGCTGCTAGTTGAGTGAGCCGTTGTCGTGTAAGGCTTCTAGCGATCATTAGTGTCCCAACTCACTCGACAGAAGCAATAGTACTGAGTTGAAAACACTGAATTGCCAGCTCCTGCAGACCTATTTCGGGGCTAATTATGTCAGGGCTAATTATTCTGCGGCAATGCTTACTTTTTTGAGTAGTTCCATAGGGCCGATGGCCTTTAGCTCTGACAAGCTTTCTTGGTTTTTAACTAGTAAAGAGCCCGCAAATCCTAGAGAATTGACAGAAATATTGGCATACTTTTCCTGAATACGAGGAACTATCATCATCCATCTGCGAGTGCACAGCAGATTGTAGGGCGTAGTCTGTGTCCCTTGATAGGGGCCAGTGATGCTGAGCATGCTCAGCAGCTGATGATAGGTTGTGAGCAGCTTCTCGGGTTCTGCTGTGCGAGATAGGTGCTTAATAGCGTGCCGAAATGGTAGAGGCAGCGGCCTCCCGTGTTGGGCCAGTGTAATCAGTTCCTCAATTGGAAAGGCCAATAGCGAATTGGAATAAGGCACAATTTGCAGATGCTTGTGCGGTTGACTTGCGCCAGCCTCAGGCCCGCCGTTAAAAAACGCAAGCCCATCGATTTCGCTCAGACAAAGGGCCAGCGCTTGAAAGTCTGCAAGGGTCAGCCAATTTTCTTGGGGCTCAAACTGACGAGTCACGATTAGAAAGTGATGATCGACAACTTTGAACTTGTTGAGTAAGCACAAGTGCGTATCAGTGATATCTGATACGTAAAGATTGGGTTCGTAGGGCAAAAAAGGATTAGCTGGTTTGGTTTTGCCCTGCTGCTTACGTGCGTTTTCCTTGCGTGTGAGGTTTGCAAGGATGCGCACTAAAAAAGTGATTCCGCCGGATGCCACTGTCGTACTTTCCGTTTCAATGGGCTGTAAATCACCAGTGCTGAGGCCATAAGCAGACTGAGCCTTAACCCGAGGCCAAAGCTTCCCGGTCTCCCATGGAATTCGATCCGACATCTTATGCACTATAGTCAGGTGCTAGCGTTCCGCACTGCGCTTGGTGTCGCATGAGATGATCACACAGTACTAGGGCCACCATGGCTTCTACCATGGGCACCGCGCGTGGAAGGACACAAGGATCGTGGCGGCCTTTGCCCGCGAGCGTGGTTTCTTGCCCGGTATTGTCTACGGTTTTTTGTTCTTTGCGAATGGTGGCGGTGGGCTTAAAGGCGACTCGAATGACGATGTTTTCACCATTGGAGATGCCGCCTTGGGTACCCCCTGCCCGATTGGTGCGGTTGCGGAAGGTGCCATCTTCACCGCGATACATTTCGTCGTTATGCTGGGAGCCGGTGAGCAAGGTGCCCGCAAACCCCGATCCCATTTCAAAGCCCTTGGTCGCGGGCAAAGACATGGCACCTTTGGCCAAATCAGCACTGAGCTTATCGAAGACCGGTTCGCCGAGCCCTTTGGGCATGTTGCGAGCCACACATTCGACCACGCCGCCGATAGAGTCACCTTCTTTACGGATCTGATCGATGCGCTCAATCATTTGCTCAGCAACATCTTGATTGGGGCAGCGCACGATGTTTGCTTCCACGTCTTCTAAAGTGACGCTGTTCGGATCTAGCGGCGCTTCAATGTCTTGAATGCGTTTAACGTAGCCAATAACTTCAACGTCTGCGGCCTGCTTGAGAATTTTTTTAGCGATCGCCCCTGCTGCCACCCGACCGATTGTTTCTCTAGCCGAAGAACGCCCGCCTCCCTGCCAATTACGAATGCCATACTTCGCATCATAGGTCGCATCCGCATGGGAAGGCCGGTACTTCTTCGCCATCTCATCGTAATCTTGAGATCGGGCATCCTTGTTACGCACCAAGATAGAGATGGGCGTGCCCAGCGTTTTACCTTCAAAAACCCCTGAGATGATCTCGCAGGTATCTGTTTCCTTTCGCGGCGTCGTGATTCGACTTTGCCCAGGACGACGGCGATCCAAATCTATTTGAATCTCTTCTTCAGAAATTTCTAGCAGTGGCGGGCAGCCATCGATAGTAACACCAACGCCACCGCCGTGTGATTCTCCAAAGGTCGTGATCCGAAAAAGACGGCCGAACGTGTTGCCCATGTGCTGCTGCGTGCTCTAAAGCGATTTAGAGATCCTAAAATACCTAGCGATCCTACCGCAAATTCGCTCTGCACAGGAGCTGCTTGGGCATTGCCGGCGCAAAGCATGGGCGCGTTATTTACTCAGATAGCTTCAGCAGGGTGCGTGGGTTAATGGCCTTATCGCCTTCATAAATGCCGTAGTGCAAGTGTGGTCCGGTGGAGCGCCCTGTGTTGCCGAGGTAGCCAACAATTTGGCCGCGCTTAACGCGATCGCCCACCGCTACTTTCGTCCCAGACAGATGTGCATACAGAGTTTCGTATCCGTTGCCATGGTCAACCACGACTGTGATACCGTAGCCACCTTTCCAACCAGATTCGAGGACAACACCATCTCCTGCAGCCGCAATCTTGTCACCGACATCGCCGATGAAGTCAATGCCTTCGTGCATTTCGTACCCGCCACCGCCAAAGGGATTGCCGCGAATACCAAACTCTGAAGAAACCACCGCCTTACCCAAGACAGGCTGACCAGAAGGGAAGGCCGCTTCTTCTGCTAATGCCTTTTCTAAGGCTGGCTTAATTGCAGAATCAAGCGTACGTGACAGCTCTGGAACTTGACGACGAGCATCTTCTAGCAGCTCTTTCGCTTCAACAGCCTGAGCAGGCCCCCCTTGAGCAGGCAGTGCGTTGGCAAGAGCCTCGCCACCAGGGGCGAGTAGAGACGCCCTGCGTATACTCAATTCAGTAGTATTCTCTTCACTGACTTCAGCCACAACCTCATTGCTTCTGACTGAACTAGAGGACTGTTTCTGCGTGCTCCCAGGGACTTCACTCGCCGGCACCCCTGCGCGCTCTCTAAGAGAATCAATCTCCTCTCCCAAAGAATCAACTTCAGCTTTCACCTCATTTGCCATCTCATTGAGCTCTTCATTCGCTTCGCTGAGCCGCAGATTATTTTGTAGAAGTGAAAAGCATACCCCTCCCAGCGAAACCGTCGGTACCCCGAGAAACAAGAGCGCCATGAAAAATCCGCGCGTTGGGGTGATGGTAATGCCTACACGCCGGGTACGGCTGCGGCGGTTGCGAGCTTTCAAAAGCTGGGCTTTAGACAAAGACTTATCTGTAGATGCTTTGCTAGATGAGTTAACGGGACGGATGTAATTGCTACGTAACTGCTGTCGCATGAATTAATTAGGGGCAGTTGCTTACACAACGCTCTAAAGGAAAATTCGAATTGCTTATCGCTTCTTAACAATTACGAAATTATACGGGGATCGCGTGCACCATTGTTGAATACTTCTAAATATTCGTACTAACTGTAGAGCAATCATAAGCAAATATTAATATTCTTTTTCAGTGATTTCTCAGTAGCTTTTATGTCTTTTCTTCTTTGTCTAAAGCTGTTACAGCCATTATGAAATGAACCTCATCGTCAATTTTTTGACAGTTGAGTCGCATAAATTACGGCGAATCAGATGTTTTGAACGGTTGTATTGTTGACCGCTATGTAGTATTCACATCCACTGGATTACGTTCGTTGAGGCAGTGGCGTCAACTCAGCGCTGGAAAAATTACCTCCAGCAGTCACTTCAAATCATCCCCTCAATCAACTACCTCAGGAGGGTTGCAAGCGGAGCCCATCATTCGTCAAAGTGAGAGGCAACATGTAAAAAAATGGTGCGGCACTAATGGACGTAACGTGGTTTGATGCAAATTCTTGGCTGATAGAAGCGCAGGGTTGGCGCGTACTGATTGACCCTTGGCTCGTCGGTGACTTGGTATTTGGAAATATGCCCTGGCTGGTGAAAGGGGTTCGTTCTGTCGAGATAGATATTCCGCGCAATATCGATTTGATTCTGCTCTCTCAAGGTCTGGCAGACCATGCGCATCCAGAAACGCTGAGCGTGTTAGACAAATCTATTCCGGTCGTGGCTTCTCCAGATGCAGCAAAGGTGGCACGTGAAGCTGGCTATGAGCGGGTAAGCGTGGTTGCTCATGGAGAGACCGCTGAGGAAACGAAAGCAAACGCTGCACCTTTGTTGATTACGGCGCTGCAGGGCGCAATTGTGGGGCCTACAAAGCGAGAAAATGGCTATGTGCTCAACTTTGGCTCAGGTTCGATTCAGATGTACTACGAACCACATGGTTATCCTGATGTTGAGCGGCTCAAGCAAATCGGCGCAGTGGATGTGGTGATTACGCCCTTGGCCGATATTACGCTTGCCAAGGTGGCCCCAGTTGTCCGCGGGGGTGATGTGGCGATGCAGATTGCAAAATTGTTGAGGCCGCAGGTGATGCTGCCGACGGCTGAGGCCGGTCAGGTGAATTACGACGGTGTGATTTCTGGGGTATTACAGACAGCGGGAGGCGCAGAGGCTATGCGATCGCGCTTTCAAGAAGAAGGCCTCAACACCCGAGTTATTCAGCCCACTTCAGGTGAAACGCTAGGGCTAGATTTACGTGCTTCTGTAGCTGCAGGCTGACCCGGCTGTTCAGTTGGTTGTTCTATAGCCTGTTGTTTGTTGGCACTGTCAGATAGCAGTGATTTAAGCTGCGCCATAATGTGATCTTGTTCGGTGCGGAGGCTCTCTAGCTGGCTGATGAGCTGCTGTATTTGGTCGGTTGTATTGGGCGCAGAAGGGGCTGTGGCCCGCTGCCAAATCCACTGGCTTAGCGTAAGCGGCAGCTTCAGCGTGAAAGTTAGGGCTGCTTTGACAAAGCGCTTGATCAAATCAGCAATAATTTGAATGAGGGTAATGGTTAAAAGGATTGTGATAACGGCCCAGAGAGGATGCGCGATCGCCCAATTTATAGCTACCTGAAGCTGATTGGCCATCATCGCCAAGCTGTTGAGAGAATCAGGCAAGTTCAAATCTGGGAGGTCCAATGCCATTAGTCCAAAAGAAGGCCAGCTGAAGAGGGCGGGCGCGCAAATAGGGTCAGGGAAAATAGAGCCAAGGAAAATGAGGCAAAGGAAGCACGTCATGGTTTGAGCGATTGCTATATGCTGAAGAGGCTTTCAGCCATAACCGCTAGGCTATTTTTCTAGTTTGATCCCTTCACTATATAAGGAGCGCATGACCGCTGTGAGATCTGTTTTATCTACTTTTTTTACGATTGTTCTATTGCCGTTAATGGCGGTGCTGATGGTTTTCAGCGTGCAGATGAGTGCTCAAGCTGATGCGCAGCTTGCCGCCCTGCCTGGCATCGGACAGTTCACAGCAGGCACTAGACCAGATAACTTGGGCGTTACAGAAGGTAAGCTCGCAAGCTGTCCAGCTTCTCCAAACTGTGTCGTCAGCCAGGGCGCAGATGAGGCTCATGCGGTGGCACCAATAACCTACACCACCGATCGCGAAACGGCCCGTAAGCAACTAATTGATATCATCGGCGTGGTGCCACGTGCCAAGATTGTGCAGCAAAGCGATGACTATATTTTGGTGGAATCAGAAAGTCGCCTGATGGGTTTTGTAGACGATACTGAGTTTTATTTGCCGGCGGCTGAAAAAGTGATTCACGCTCGGGCCGCCGCTCGTCTCGGTGAATCGGATTTAGGTGTGAATCGTCGTCGTATTGAGCAAGTGCGCCTTGCCTTTCAAGACTTAGCGCAGCGGAGTGCTCTGAAATAGCTCGATAGGGAAGTAGAAGGCGTTGATAAGCGGTAGTTTGATATAGAACTACTGCTCCATAGTGTTGCGATATTGAGCTCTAGCTTCGCTGAGCTGGTTCTGCTGGCGGCGGAGGACGCCAAGGTTGTCGTGGGTGCCGGCGTTACCAAAAAACAATGGGCTGAGCGATACGCGTCGTTTATACACGTATCACTCAGCCCATGACGCACACTCATCTGCTTCGTTTTACTTTTTAGTCTTACTGCGGCCTCTACTTTTAGTTGCTTTTGCTTCAGCCACAACCTCTTCTACGACCTCTTTCGCATTCACATCCACTTCTACTGGCGCTGCCAATGGTTCCTCACCGGGTTCAATCGGAATCGCTTCGGGCTTAAGCTTGGCCATCACCAAATCTTTCACTTTCTTGGCAAACTCCGGATCTTCCTTCATGCGAATGATGGTGTTGTCACGACCCTGCGCGACGTTGGTGCCTTCAAAGCTATACCAAGCGCCTTTGCGCACCACAATGTCGTACTCTTCGGCAATATCTAGCAAACAGCCCAAAATAGAGATCCCTTCGCCAAAGATAATGTCGAATTCTGCTATCCGGAAAGGCGGCGCAACTTTGTTTTTGGCAACCTTCACTTTCACGCGGATGCCAAACTGATCGTTGCCTTTTTTCAGGGTTTGGATGCGACGAATGTCTAAACGAACCGAAGCGTAGAATTTGAGTGCGTTGCCACCAGTAGTTGTTTCAGGGTTGCCGTAGGTGACGCCAATTTTGAGGCGAAGCTGATTGAGAAAAATCACCGTGCACTGGGATTTGCCGATGTTGCCAGTAATCTTTCTCAAGGCTTGGCTCATTAAGCGAGCCTGCAGACCCATATGCGAGTCGCCCATTTCACCTTCGATTTCGGCTCTGGGGGTGAGGGCGGCTACGGAGTCGATCACGATAAGATCGACGGCAGAAGAGCGCACGAGCTGATCGCATATTTCGAGGGCCATCTCACCGGTGTCGGGCTGGGAGATTAGCAAATCTTCAATTTGAACGCCTAGATTTTCAGCGTAGTAAGGATCGAGGGCATGTTCTGCATCGATGAAGGCGGCCACGCCGCCCTGACGCTGAATTTCTGCGATCGCATGCAACGCTAGCGTGGTCTTACCCGAACTCTCTGGGCCATAAATTTCAATCACACGGCCTTTGGGCAGGCCGCCACCTAGCGCCATGTCTAAAGTCAGTGCGCCGGTAGGGATGGTTTCTACCTGCATACGATTGGCTTCGCCTAACCGCATAATGGAGCCTTTGCCAAAGTTCCGCTCAATTTGAGTAAGCACTGAGGTAAGGGCTTTTTGCTTATCAGAGGAGGCGTTAGCTGCCATAGGTAATGTCCGAGAATTGGATTGAAGAGGAAAGCATCTGATCGGAAAAACATCAGACGATGAATCTAGCGTAAAAAGAGGTTGAATGAAGGAGCAAAATGGATGGTTGCTCCCATCTTGTTAGCTAGCGTCTGGTTAGTCAGTGTCTGGTTAGTCAGCGTGAAAAGTTATCGGCATCAAGCGATATGCTATATTTTAGTACAACTGAACTAAATCGGCACTTCTAAAATATATCAGCTTGGTTCATTACGCAAAAATCGTTTAACACAAGCTTAATCCGAACCCGTTTTCTTTCCCTTGCAACATCTAGCCTCATGCAATTCTGCGAACTCGTTGATCTATTAACTTATCCCGGTTGGGCGATCGCTATTGGCCGCACTGAGCTGGGTTACCGCTGCTGGGTGTTCACGCCAGATTTTACGGTGCTAGACGACGGTGAGTTCTATGCCACCAGTGAAGCCGCTGCTAAAAACGCCAAGTGTCTGATTAGTGATTCCCGTGAGTTTTAGCTCTATTTTGCTTGCCGCTAGCGTCTTGTAGGCCGCATCTTGTAGGCAGCTCCTTGTAGGCAGCATCTTGCATCCACTCAATTTTCTCCTAGCGCCTCGCTCAAATTCCACGCCGCGCTAATCAGTGCAATATGGGTGAACGCTTGTGGAAAGTTTCCCAATGCTTCGCCGCTAATACCTGTCTCTTCTGCGTATAGTCCCAAATGGTTTGCGTAGGTTGTCATTTCTTCAAAGATGCGTCGCGACTCATTTAGCAGATGGTTATCGGCTCGGCCTGCTCGCGTTAGCGCTTCTACCAGCCAAAAAGTGCAGAGATTAAAGGTGCCTTCTTCACCCGCTAGTCCGTCGGTAGAGTCTCCTTTTGAGTTGAGTGGATTGTATCGATACACTAGGCTATTAGCTGTTAGGCCGCCCTCATCCGGTGATTTGCGCACAGCTTCAATGGTTTTGAGCATTTTGGGATCGCTCGGTGCCATAAAGAAAACGAGCGGCATAATCAAGCAGCCTGCGTCTAAGTCCTTAGCGTCGTAAGCTTGAACAAACGCCTGACGATCTTCATTCCAGCCGTTGGCCAAAATGTCCTCATAAATTTCATCTCGAACGGTGACCCAGCGGGCGCGTTCTGCCGGGAAAGATCGATTTTCAGCAATGCGCAGCGCCCTATCGACCGCGACCCAGCACATCAGCCGAGAGTAAGTATGGGCTTTTTCTCCACCGCGAGACTCCCAAATGCCCTGGTCTTTGCGGTGCCAGTTCTCGCACACCCAGTTGGTGAGGTAGCGCAGGTGTGTCCAAAAATCGTAGGAAATAAACTCGCCGTATTTGTTATAGAGATAGGCGGAGTCCATGAGCTCACCACAAATATCGAGCTGGAGTTGATCGAACGCACCGTTGCCAATGCGAACCGGTTTAGATTGTCTATAGCCTTCTAGGTGGTCAAGACTTTCCTCCTCAATGTCCAAGCTGCCGTCAATGCGGTACATAATTTTTAAGCTGCCACCCTCGCCGAGTTCTTGGCAGCGGGCTTCTAGCCAGGTCATAAACCCAGCTGCTTCTTCAGTAAAGCCAATACGAATCAGGGCATATACCGTAAAAGCCGCGTCTCGAATCCAGGTATAGCGATAGTCCCAGTTGCGTTCGCCGCCGATTTGCTCCGGCAGGCTGGTGGTGGGCGCAGCGATGATGGCCCCGGTCGGCTCGTAGGTCATGAGCTTGAGGGCGAGGGCTGATCGTTCTACCTGGCGTCGCCATCGGCCTCTATATACGCATTGCGATAACCACTGGCGCCAATATTGAGCCGTTTCGTCAAAGAAGTCTGTGGCGGTTTGGTTGAGGTGCTGGAACTGATCGTCGGAGAGGGGAATGTGGGGGGTGGCTAGCTGGCTTTGAGTGCGGTTAGGAAGCGTTGCCTGGGCTTGGGTTGAGGTGTTTTCTGTGGGGGTGTTTTCTGTAGGGGTGTTTTCTGTAGCGAGTGCGATCACAGGGCCAGTCGGTTTGAAGATAAAAGTAACCGTTTCGCC
This sequence comes from Cyanobacteria bacterium P01_D01_bin.105, assembly GCA_039025345.1. Classification (GTDB taxonomy): domain Bacteria; phylum Cyanobacteriota; class Cyanobacteriia; order Phormidesmidales; family Phormidesmidaceae; genus Phormidesmis. The sequence goes on from JBCCOO010000023.1 coordinate 59,169, forward strand.
TTCTTGGAGCGTGAATTCTGAGTACGCGCCGCGTTTGTTGATCTCTAAATCAACTTGAGTAATGAGTTCAAAGTATTGGCACTGAACGCGCGCAGTATCGTCTGTTGGCTTGGGTGAAGGGGTTGGGGCGCTGATGTCTTGAACGGGACAAACGTCATCACAAGGGTTTTCGAGGCAGGCAAAGTGAACCCCTGTCGCCGTACGAATAGCTTTGTGGTCAGCGCGAGCGTAGTCGAAGGCGGGATAGCATTCGGCGCGGAAGGTGATGGTTTTGCGTACGGTGCGTACGGTGCGGATGATCCAGTTGCGCATCACAGAATTGCCGAGAGGCATGAAGTCGATAACTTCGCCGACGCCGCAATCGCATAGGAATCGAGTGATGAGAATGTTGGTCTCGGGGTAGTAAAACTGTTTGTGATTGTCGTTTTTGACGGTGGATTCGATTTTGAAGTGACCGCCTTTTTGGTGATCGAGCAGGGCAGCGAAGATGCTAGGAGAGTCATGGCGGGGGTGGCAGAACCAGTCGATGGAGCCGTTGAGGCCGACCATTGCGGTGGTTCTCATGTTACCGATGATGCCGTAGTCTTCGATTGGCTGGTAGCTCACAGGATTTGGCGCCGATCAGGCCTTTGCTTGTTTACTGCTTTAATCCTACGAGATTACTTAATGGTTAATGTATGGCTGTGTGGGTAGTTTTATTAAGCGCTGGGTTCCTCCAGATTCCCCGAAAGGAGTGACTGATTGAGTTATGTTCTGGTCTCTCTTTAATTTTGTCTGCCTCATTTTCTCTATCTTGCTTGTTGGCTCAAACTTATTGGCTCAAACGATTGAGCTAATAATCATTGCTGAAGGCTCTTTTGTTTCCAGGTGTGTGAGCAGAATAAAAGAGCCTGACTGGAGAGCCTGACTGGAGAATTTTATGCCTACTCTTCTGACCGATGCCAGCCGCCGCTTAGAAAAAGCCGCTTGCTACGCGCCTATTTCTGACGATGCCACTGAGCGGCTGAAGTTTCCTAAAGCGAGTTTAAAGGTTGCCATTCCGGTGCGCATGGACAATGGCTCGCTGCGGGTGTTTGAAGGTTACCGGGTGCGCTACGACGATACGCGAGGGCCCACGAAAGGGGGTATTCGCTTTCATCCCCAGGTGAGTTTGGATGAAGTGCAGTCGCTGGCATTTTGGATGACGTTTAAATGCGCAGCGGTGAATTTGCCTTTTGGGGGCGCGAAGGGCGGCATTACGCTGAATCCAAAGGAGCTGTCTAAGTTTGAGCTAGAGCGGCTAAGCCGGGGATATGTGGATGCGATCGCGTCTTTCATTGGCCCCGATTTAGACATTCCTGCCCCTGATGTATATACCAATCCGATGATTATGGGTTGGATGATGGATCAGTACAGCATTATCAAAGGTCGGCGATCGCCGGCTGTTATCACCGGTAAGCCCGTCAGCATGGGCGGTAGCTTGGGCCGAGGCACAGCAACCGGTACCGGCGCGTTCTTTGTGCTGCAAACCATGATGGCAAAGCAGCACAAATCACCTAGCGAATTAACGGTGGCGGTGCAGGGCTTTGGCAATGCGGGCAGTGTGATTGCCCGACAGCTTTTTGAAGCAGGCTATAAAGTTGTTGCTGTTAGTGACTCTAAAGGTGGGATTTACAACAAATCAGGCCTTAACATTCCAGACGTACAGCAGTTTAAACGAACCTACCGTGAGATGAAGGATGTGTACTGCGCAGATAGTGTGTGCAGCGTTGCGAGTACGGATAGGCTGACGAATGAAGAGATTTTGACGTTAGATGTGGATATTCTGGTTCCAGCGGCACTGGAAAATCAGATTACGGCGCAGAATGCGGATAAGATTCGTGCTCAGTATATTTTTGAAGTGGCCAATGGCCCAGTGACAGCAGATGCGGATGAGATTTTAGAGGCTAAAGGAATCTCTGTTTTCCCGGATATTTTAGTCAATGCGGGTGGGGTGATGGTGAGCCATTTTGAGTGGGTGCAGAACCGAAGCGGGCTGTATTGGAAGCTAGCGCAAGTAGAGAAAGAATTGCGATCGCGTATCACTGAAGAGGCCGAAACCATTTGGCAAATCGCCCAAACCCACAGGGCTCAGCCCCAATCTAACGAAGATAAAATCTCGTTTAGAACCGCCGCCTACATCCATGCCCTCAGCCGGATTGGCGAAGCGCTCAATGATCGGGGAACCCGTAGTTACTATATAAATCCGTAGTTATCAACTTGTGTTTTTAACTTGTGTCTTTAACTCTCGAGACAGCGGCAAAGTGGCGAAAACTATAAATATTGTTGGAGATGTTATTGAAGTGCTTGCGCTCAAAAAAAGGCGAGATCAAAAGAGATCTCGCCTTTAATAAAAATCAAGTATGACTTGCTAAAAGGTTGTCATTAAAGGTAGCTGGCACAAACAGCTACCCACTTATTCAAGCCTTATGCCTGCTCATGCTTTTTCAAGGATTTTGCCCCAATAGCACCTACTACCAACAAGCCTAAAGCTGTTGTAGGCTCAGGGATATCTGTGGGATCTTGGCCCACAATATCAATCTTCGTTGCACCGATTTCAACATAGTCGAAGGCAAGGTAAGGCTCATCAGGGGCGACCACCTTCGCCTTGACATAACCATCGAAGTTGTCTCCAGCCGCCGAGAAGACTTCGTCGAAGGTTAATTCAACAAAGGCAGACTGAATCAATCCATCTTGGCCATCGCTATTGTCTTGCTTTGTCAGAGTTCTTGTAAAGGAAGTATTGGCAGTTGTGAACTCAATCTGAGCGTCCTTAACATCATAGTCGGCAAAGAGTAGGTTCAAGTAGAAGGGGCTATCCTCAACGACACTATCCTTATCAACCGTAAAGTCGAACAAGAATTCAGCCTGAGGGATCCTACTCTCTTGGGGATAAGACTCCTTCTGGATTTTGGCTATCTCAGCGTCTTTAGCTTTAATGTCTTTTTGTAAGCTATTGCTCTCTTTAGTGAGCTTCGCTATTTTATCCTCATGTCTGCTTTTAGTGTTCTCCTTTTCCTTTACTGTTCTCTCAACCCCCTTGATTTTTCCTTCCCATCCGGCTATTTTGTCTTTGTCTTTGGCTATATTTTTTAATTGACCATTAATTTTATTAAGCTTACCCTCTTGCCTAAAACCCTTAATCTTCTTTTCCGCAGCCTTGATTCTCTTATTTGCCTTATTGACATTACCCTGTAATCTCTTCTTCTCTTTATTTGAAGAGGAAATAATTTTATTAAGGTTATCTACTTTTTTCTCCAGAGTACTAATTTCGTCTGTCTTCGTCTTCTTTGTTGCACTTAAGTCTTGCTTAGATTCCCTTAACGTTGTTACGCCGTAAAACTCATCTAAAGAACTCACAGATAGAGAAGTATCAGTGTACTTAGAGCCACTAGAGCCGTTGTCTATAAAGCCACTGCCAGTAATAAAGGAGTTGTCTTTTTCTTCACTCGAGCGGTAGTCAAAGTTATCGTTTGACTTAGTTGCCATTTTCCCATCGCCGTTTAGGTCAGCAAGGAAATCGCCATTACCCAACATCCCTTGGCCATCGACATTGACGCTATTACCGTTGGCTGCGGTATAGCCCGAGCCATCGCCATAGCCAAAACCATCAACATCACCAATACGAATTGAGGAGAAGCTGGCCGCCTGAGCGGTTGCAGTGGATAGAAGCACCCCCGTCGCTGCTAACGCAACGCCTTTCGTTAAAGTAGATAGTTTGATAGGAAAGGACATGGTCTGTTGTTAATGAACTACAGGCCTAAATTAATTTCTGAAAGGCTCTTCTGAGAAGTGTGTGGCTACTTACTTTTTCGTGTAAATACAATCCTCGAATAAATATGAACGTTGATCGCATGAATTCTTGCTTTTTGGCCCTAATTGCAGTGAAATTCAGTGTTTTATCAGAGCTTTGAGCGCAATAACTGCGCTGATATTCTTCGAATAAATGTTGTTTTTTCTAAAATGTTATGTGTAACCCGAGGGTTCCACGTTTTTTTACTGAAGGCATTTGAGTCTGAACCTCAGAAAAAACCGACACCGTAAATGCAGGTACGCTGGGTGTAGATACTGTCTTTTTCACAAGGCTTGTTGATTTTTGATTACAAAAATGCTCAATTGGCACTTGAATTGGTCACAGTATCTAGATTATTTGATGCGTTTATTGAGCTGATGTCATATTGGTCACTTGCTCACATATTGGCTTGCATTGGTCATTGGCTTGCATTGGTCATTTGCTTACGCAGTGTATGGATGGGTTCCAAGTAGCTGGCTACTGCTTCTTTTCCGACTTCACAAGCTGTTTTATCTACTGCCAGTAGGTCGTCTCCCCATATCACTTTGCCAATGTCAACGCTGTCGCCGTTGTCTGGTCTCCAGTCGTGGCTGATGAATTTGCGATCGCAATCCACCACGCCCCCATCAAATAGATGCCCAATGGAAAAATACACATCTTGCAGCACCAGCGGCACTGAAGGCCGGTGAAGCTGACCCCGAGAGTGGGCGCTGCGGGCCTTATACGTTTCCCGTGGAAACAAACCGTAGAGATTTTTTAGCGAGGCTGAAATGAGCTCTCTTTCCTTTAAGCTTGTTTTTTTGAAGGCGCCAATCGAAATACGGCAATCTACTTCGCGCAGCAGCTTGGGGGCGAGCATCGTTTGAAATCGCACGGGAGAAGGCGATTTGTTTTCATATTCAACGCAGGCTAACCCATCCGCGTCTAGCAAGCGCACGCCGTCTACTAGTAGCGCGTTCAGCCCATTCTGCTTGGCAATGTTTGCCAAGGGCTGCTTAGAGCAGACACCTTCTACGATGAGGATTTCTGCGCTAGGGCTTGCTTGGCGTAATCCAGCAATGACGTTTGTTAGCACGTTCATGCTGATAGTGACGGGTGGGCCAACCGGATAGCCCAGGTTGGGCTTAATCAAAATGCGCTCGGCACCCCTTGCAGCCTCAGGCGGTGAATAGATAAAGTCTTCTGTGCGAGCGATATTGACGGAATCCATGACTTTTAAGATTGTGACGCCTGGGTTTGAGCAGGAATTTGAACGCTGGACAGATGCGCTGGAAACCGCGAATTCTATGCGACCTCAGCTTAAAAGCTGGTTCAAAGACATTCGTATTTTAGAGAATGGTAAGCCTGTGTGGGTCTATGGTCGGGGGCGAAAGCACCCTGAGTATTTGGGGCCAGGAACCTATGACCGTTTGGCGCGGCTGTTTATGGAGGAAGGGCGATCGCAGGCGCGGGCAGCTGAAAAGGCGCCAACGAAACAGCCCTGGCAAATTCGAGACTATCGCTTTGAGTGGGGCATTCGCACCTATTTAATGGGGGTGCTGAATGTGACGCCAGATAGCTTTAGCGATGGCGGACAGTTTAATACGCTGGAAACTGCGCTGGCTCAGGCGAAAAAGCTGGTGGAAGCGGATATGGATATTCTTGATATTGGCGGGCAGTCTACGCGCCCAGGCTCGAAACCGACCACATTAGAAGAAGAATGCGATCGCGTTCTTCCCATCATCCGCGCCATCCGCAGTGCAGATCACGACTGGCTTCGTGACGTGCCTATTTCAATCGACACCACCCGCGCGGAAGTTGCTCGCCAAGCGCTGGAAGCCGGCGCAGATATCGTCAATGACGTTTCCGGTGGCACCTACGAACCAGACATTTTCAATGTCGTTGCTAAGGCGAACGCACCGCTAATGATCATGCACTTGCGCGGTACGCCAGAAACCATGCAGCAGATGACCGACTATGACGATTTGATGGGCGAGATCGTAGGTTTCCTAGCGCAGCAAGCAGATAAAGCTGTCGAAGCTGGCGTTGATCCAGCCAAGATCGTGGTTGATCCGGGGATTGGCTTTGCCAAAACGGTGGCGCAGAATCTGACGATTTTGAAGGAGCTAGAAGCGCTGCAGAAAATGGGCTGCCCGATATTAGTGGGCACGTCGCGTAAAAGCTTTATCGGTAAGCTGCTGAACCAGCCCGAGGCGCAGAAGCGCGTATGGGGCACGGCGGCAACCATGGACTGTGCGATCGCCCACGGGGCCGATATTGTCAGAGTCCATGACGGCCCCGAAATGCGTGACGTTTGCCGCATGGCCGATGCGCTGTGGCGCTAGTTCTGTCGTGATAGTTAGTTCTGTGGCGATAGTTCTGTGGCGATAGTATCTGTGGCGATAGTTCTGTGGCGCTCAGTGATTGGCGGGCGCAGGTCAATCTAAATTCCCTCTATTGGTAAGATTTGATCTGGCCTCACGGTGATTTACACTAAAAAATGCTGTTACGTTAAATAGATTACGTTAAATAGATGGAAGATTTCTTCATGAGACGGTACAGAGCAGTGGTCGGGGTTTTGCTAGCTGCGATCGCCACATTTTTGGTGAGCTGCGGGGGTTCCCCCGACGCAGTAGCGCCCACCTACACACCTGAAAAAATTGCTCAACTTCAGAATTATGTAGGTCGCCTTGAAGCTTCTCGTGAGCGCCTGCCTGAGCTGTTGGGCTACATCGAAAAAGACAATTGGGTCAATGTCGATAACTTTACCCACGGCCCCTTGGGGCAGCTTCGTGCTGAATTGCTACGCTTGTCTGCTCAGCTATTGCCTGCTGACCAGCCTAAAGCAAAGCTGCTTTCCGAAGAAATTTTGGAGCACTTGGAGAATATTGACAAAGCATCCAGTGAGCGTGACTACAGCATAGCCATTACACAATATCGTCAGTTTGTAGATGACTTTGATGCGCTGTTTAGCGTGGTTCCTGAAGCAGCGCTGACTCAAACCGAAGAAGCGTCTGACGTCTCCGAGATGACATCCACCGATGAAACCCCCTAGCTTATTTGAGCAAAAGCAGAAGATATGGTTAATACGCCCGTGATGCTAGATGAATAAGTGCAAGTAACCGGTCGGTGATTGATGCACTCTTTTGGGTAGCACTCACCACTGAGCACACCCACGCAGAGGATGGCAGCCCATCCTCTGTTATTTTTTGTCCTTTAAAATCAGTCATGAGAAACAAGTTGAAAATTATTGTTGTTGGCTGTGGTGTGGTGGGTGCTCTCATTGCTTATGAGCTGAGCCAACAGGTAGATGCAGAAATTGTTGTGCTCGATAGGCAAAAACAGCCAGCTCAAGCCTCTACAGGTGCAGCGCTCGGTGTCTTGATGGGCGCTATCAGCGGCAAGGTAAAAGGGCGAACTTGGCAGCTGCGTGAAGCAAGCATTCGACGCTATCGGTCCTTGATTTCTGAGCTAACCGCAAAAGGCCAGGTTGTTCCTTTTAATCGGCAGGGTATTGTGAGTCTTTGCTATGAGGCCAATAAGCTGCCGCGTTGGGTATCTTTGAAAGGAAAACGTGAAACTCAAGGTTGGCCGTTAGAGATTTGGTCGCCAGAGCAGTTGCAGGCGCAGTGTCCGCATATTGATATTGTTCGAGCGAACGCGGAAGATGAGTCTTTAAAAACGGTTAAGGCTGCCATTTATTCTCCTAGCGACGCGCAGGTTCATCCTGTGCAACTGACCCATGCACTGGTATCAGTTGCACGCTCAAACGGCGTTACATTTTGCTGGAATGCAGCCGTCAAAAAGCTGATGATGAACGGACTTCATTGTGTGGGTGTTCAGACGACTGAGCGTGAATTAGCCGCCGATTGGGTTGTTTTGGCAGCGGGGTTAGGCTCTGCAGCGTTAAGTCAAATAGTTTCAAGTCAAATAGTTTCAGGCGAAATAGACGCTGAGCCTTTAGCGCTGATGCCAGTGCTGGGTCAGGCCATGGAGATTCAGTTATCTCAGACCTTAGGGAAGCCAGATTTTCAGCCAGTTATTAATGGAGATGATATTCAGTTTGTTCCTTTAGGTGAAGGGCGTTATTGGATTGGGGCAACGGTAGAGTTTCCGGATGCCGATTCTGTTCATTTTTCAGCTGAATCAATAAAAGAGATAGTGCCGGAAGCAGATGGTTTGGCTAAATTAAAGAAGGGGGCTGAAGGATTTTGCGGGGCGATCGCCCACGCAAAAATCCTTAAAACTTGGAGTGGATTGCGCCCTCGGCCAGTGGGGCAACCTGCTCCGGTTATTAAGCCGCTGGGCAATATCAAAAATGTAACTTTGGCCACGGGCCACTACCGCAATGGTGTATTGTTAGCGCCTGCTACCGCTCAACAAATTTGTAATCTAATAAGCGACAATCTTTTTTCTTAAATCTCTTTGGGTAACGCTACAGTGAGCGATCCCTGCCCAAATATCACTTATTTGATGAACCAGTTTCCTCACTCTTATCCAAAGCTTTGCATAACCCTCGTATAAGTACTTAAGAAGGCCGAATCTGGCGGGTATAAAACAGGATAAGTTCCTGAAAATCTCTTTTTATATCCATGGTCCAGTTCAACTTCAGCTACGACCCCAACATCTCCATCGAGCAGCGCGTGGGCTTTGAACTGGCCGCCATGATTTGGTCTAGCTACCTCACGGACGATGTAGAGGTCAATTTGCACATCGCCTCCAGCGCCAGCCTGGGCGAAGGCGGCAAAGCGGTTGGCGGTGCCATTCCGATTTTCCACGAACAAAACTACGGCATCTATCAAGAATATGCCGACGCCGACGCCAGCAGCGCCAGCGATGATGTCGCCAACGCAAGCCTCCAAGACGGCAAC